>JAOZVV010000120.1 GCA_025869365.1 Pseudonocardia sp. | reverse complement strand
CGGGTATGAGCGCACGCATCGGGGTCATCACCTTCCCCGGCACGCTGGACGACGTGGACGCCTCCCGGGCGGTCCGCCGCGCCGGTGCCGAGGCCGTCTCCCTCTGGCACGGCGACCACGACCTGCAGGGCGTGGACGCGGTCGTCGTCCCGGGCGGGTTCTCCTACGGGGACTACCTGCGGGCCGGGGCCATCGCGAGCCTCGCGCCGATCATGGGCGAGGTCGTGGCCGGTGCGGCGAAGGGCCTGCCGGTCCTCGGCATCTGCAACGGCTTCCAGATCCTGTGCGAGGCCGGGCTGCTGCCCGGCGCGCTGACCCGCAACGCGGGCCTGCACTTCGTGTGCCGGGACCAGCGGCTGCGCATCGACAACGCGGCCACCGCCTGGACCTCGGCCTTCACGGCCGGGGACGAGATCGTCGTGCCGGTCAAGAACGCCGAGGGCCGTTTCGTCGCCGCCCCGGACACGCTCGCCCGGCTCGAGGGCGAGGGCCGGGTGGCCTTCCGCTACGTCGGCGGGAACCCGAACGGCGCCATGGCGGACATCGCCGGGGTCACCTCGGAGAATGGCCGGGTGGTCGGCCTGATGCCCCACCCGGAGCACGCCATCGACACGCTGACCGGGCCGACGGAGCAGGGGCTGGGCCTGTTCACGTCCGTTCTCGGGACACTGGCGGGCGCCGCGGTCTAGTCTGCGCTTCCCGCTCCGCACGAGAGGCTGTCCGTGACCCGATCCCTCCCCGGCGAACCCGGTCACCGGGTGCTGCTCGTCGAGGACGACCCCGGGGACGTCTTCCTGGTCCAGGAGCTGATCGCCGAGGTCGACCCGGGCGTGCGGGTGGCCGTCGCGGAGTCCGTGCGGGCCGCGATCGACGGGAACATGCTCGCCGACGCGGACTGCGTGCTGCTGGATCTCAACCTGCCGGACACCACCGGCCTCGACGGCCTCAAGCAGATCCTCCGCACGGACCCCGGCATCGCGGTCTGCGTCCTCACCGGCCTGGACGACGAGCACCTCGGCATCGAGTCCGTCGGGGTCGGCGCGCAGGACTACCTGGTCAAGAACAAGGCGGACGGCGCGGTGCTGATCCGCGCGATCCGGTACGCCGTCGAGCGGCGCCGGGCCGAGGCCGGGCTCGTCCGGCTGCGGGAGGAGCAGCTCGCCGCGGCGGAGTCGGTCCGGCTCGAGCGTGGGCTGCTGCCGTCACCCCTGCTCGACGGGAGCACGGTCGGGGCCCGCTCGTTCTACCGCTCCGGACGCACCCGCTCGATCCTCGGCGGGGACTTCTTCGACGCCGTGCGCGGCCCCTCCGGCATCGTGTACGCGATCGTCGGGGACGTCTCCGGCCACGGCCCGGACGAGGCCGCCCTGGGTGCCCTGCTGCGGGTCTCCTGGCGGGCCCTGGTGCTGGCCGGGGTGGCCGAACCGCAGCTGCTGCCGAAGCTGCAGGAGGTGTTCGTGAGCGAACGGCACGACCGCACCCTCTTCACCACGGTGACCACGGTGGCGATCGAGCAGGGGCCGAGCGGGCCGGCGCGGGCGCTGATCCGGGTGGCCGGGCATCCGCCACCCATCTCCCTGCGCCCGGGCGCGCTCGCCGTGACGCCGTCCGTCGGCGTCCCGCTCGGCGTCGTGCGGGAGAGCGCCTGGGAACCCGCGACGGTCGATCTCGCCCCCGGCTGGGCGCTGCTGGTCTACACGGACGGGCTGATCGAGGGCCGGGGTGCCGAACCCGGCCAGCTGCTCTGGGAGGAAGGCCTGCTCGCGTTGCTGGACGAGGAACGGGACGTGCCGCTCGGGGACCTGCCGGCCCGGCTCGTCGAGCGGGCCCAGACGATCAACGGTGGGCCGTTGTCCGACGACGTCGCGATCCTGCTGCTCTCGGACACGCGCAGGCCGGGATGAGCACGCCCCCCGCGGTCCGCAGCCGCCGCCCGCTCCTGCGCCAGCACCGCGTCGAGGAGGACGCCGCCGCCGCGAGGCGCTGGCCCATCCGGCGCTGGTTCGCCCTGGGCGCCGGGGCCGCGGCCGTGATCATGGTCCTGGCGATGGTGTTCGGCACGGTCGCGGTGCTCCGGATCGCCGACGCGCGGGACCGCCTCTACGACGACGTGTCCCCGGCGCTGTCCGCGGCGCAGGACGCGAGTTCGGCCCTGCTCAACCAGGAGACCGGTGTCCGCGGCTTCACCATCGTCCGGACCCCGGAGTTCCTCGCCCCCTACACGGACGGCGTGGATGCGGAGAACCGCGCGATGGAGCGCTTCTACCAGGTGCTCGGCCCTGCGGACGCTCCCGTGTTCGGTTCGGCGGACGCGGTGCTCCGGGCGGACGCGGACCAGCTCCGCGCCACGGCCCGGGCCTGGCGCGACGAGTACGCCGGACCCGCGATCGCGGCCGCCCGGGGCGAGGGCGGCACCGTCGACCTCCAGCGCGGCCGGGAGCTGTTCGACCAGGTGCGGGCCCGCAGCGCCGGCCTCGTCGGGGACCTGGCCCAGGTGCGGGTCGACGCGCGCGGGCAGCTCGACGGCGCCATCCGCTACCTGGGGGTCGTCGGCGTCGTGATCGCGGTGATCGCGGCGGGTTTCCTGGCCGGCGCCTCGTTCGCCGTGCGCGGCGCGATGCTGCGGCCGATCTCGCGGCTCGCCGCGCAGACCCGGGCCGTGGTGGGGGGCGACGTCGGGGAGCAGGTGGTCCAGGCCGTCGGGCCACGGGAGATCGTCGAGCTCGGGCAGGACGTCGAGGCGATGCGGGCGCACATCCAGCGCGAGGTGGACTCGCTGCAGGACGCCAACCGCCGCCTGGACGAGCAGACCAGGGAGCTCGAGCGGTCCAACCGGGACCTCGAGCAGTTCGCCTACGTCGCCAGCCACGACCTGCAGGAGCCGCTGCGCAAGGTCTCCAGCTTCTGCCAGCTGCTGCAACGCCGCTACGGCGGCCGGCTGGACGAGCGCGCGGACCAGTACATCGGCTTCGCGGTCGACGGGGCCCAGCGCATGCAGACGCTGATCAACGACCTGCTCACGTTCTCCCGGGTCGGCCGCACGACCGAGGGCTTCGTCGCCGTCCCGCTCGCCAAGGTCGCGCGGGCCGCGGCCGGGCAGCTGGAGGTCGCGCGGGAGGAGGCGGGCGGCGAGATCGTCGTCCCGGACGACCTGCCGCACGTGCACGGGGACGCCGGGCTGCTGCAGCAGCTGCTGTTCAACCTGATCGGCAACGCGCTGAAGTTCCGCCGCCCGGGCGTGCCCCCGGTGGTCCGGGTCGAGGGGGGCCTGGTCGGGGACGACTGGGAGATCGTCGTGCGGGACAACGGGATCGGCATCGAGCCGGAGTTCGCGGACAAGATCTTCGTGATCTTCCAGCGGCTGCACGGCCGGGAGGTCTACGCCGGTACCGGCATCGGGCTGGCCCTGGCGAAGAAGATCGTCGAGTTCCACGGCGGCCGGATCTGGGTGGACACCGACCCCCGACCGGAGCCCGGGACCGTCGTGCGGTTCACACTTCCCGTGGAGGCGCAGACCCCTGCGGGGCGAGCGGCCCCGGCAACGGCGAAGACCGAGTCAGTAAGGGAACCCAGCCTGTGAGCGACCCCGCCCGCATCATCAACGTGCTCCTCGTCGAGGACGACCCCGGCGACGTGCTCATGACGCGTGAGGCGTTCGAGGAGTACCTGCACAACCGGCTCGACGTCGTCACGGACGGCTCGGAGGCCCTGGCCTACCTGCGCAACGAGGGCCAGTACGCGGATGCCCCGCGCCCGGACCTGATCCTGCTGGACCTCAACCTGCCCCGCCGGGACGGCCGCGAGGTCCTCGCCGAGGTCAAGGGGGACCCGAAGCTCGCGCACATCCCGGTGATCGTGCTCACCACCTCCCAGGCCGAGGAGGACGTGCTCAGGAGCTACCAGCTGCACGCGAACGCCTACGTCACCAAGCCCGTGGACTTCGAGGGGTTCATCGAGGCGATCAAGCACATCGACCACTTCTTCGTCAGCGTGGTCAAGCTGCCGACCTCCTGATTCCGGGCGACGTTTAGGCTGGTGTCGTGACTGAGCTCGCCGCCCCGATCGTCGCCGACCCAGGACCGATCGACACCGTCGCGAATGCGGCCGACACCCCGGACCAGCTCCAGCCCTACCGCGAGCTGGGCCTCAAGGACGACGAGTACTCCCGGATCCGGGAGATCCTCGGCCGCCGGCCCACGGCCGCCGAGCTGGCGATGTACTCGGTGATGTGGAGCGAACACTGCTCCTACAAGTCCTCCAAGGTGCACCTGGGCTACTTCGGCGAGACCACCACCGCGGAGATGAAGGAGAAGATGCTCGCCGGCATCGGCGAGAACGCCGGCGTCGTCGAGATCGGGGACGGCTGGGCCGTCACCTTCAAGGTCGAGTCGCACAACCACCCGTCCTACGTCGAGCCCTACCAGGGCGCGGCGACGGGAGTCGGCGGCATCGTCCGGGACATCATGGCCATGGGCGCCCGGCCGATCGCGGTGGCGGACCCGCTGCGCTTCGGCCCCGCGGACGCGCCGGACACCGCCCGGGTGCTGCCCGGGATCGTCGCGGGCATCGGGGGCTACGGAAACTGTCTGGGCCTGCCGAACGTGGGCGGCGAGGTCGTCTTCGACGCCTCCTACGCGGGGAACCCGCTGGTCAACGCGATGTGTGTCGGTGCCATGCGCACCGAGGACCTGCACCTGGCGTTCGCCTCCGGCGCCGGGAACAAGATCATCTTGTTCGGCGCCCGGACCGGGCTGGACGGCATCGGCGGCGTGTCCGTGCTCGCCTCGGAGACCTTCTCCGACGCCGGCGGCCGCAAGAAGCTGCCGGCGGTGCAGGTCGGGGACCCGTTCACCGAGAAGGTGCTCATCGAGTGCTGTCTCGAGCTGTTCCACGCGGGCCTGGTCGTCGGCATCCAGGACCTCGGCGGCGCCGGGCTGTCCTGCGCCACGAGCGAGCTGGCGAGCGCCGGTGACGGCGGCATGCACATCGCCCTCGAGACGGTCCCGCTGCGCGCCGCCGGCATGACCCCGGCCGAGATCCTCTCCAGCGAGTCGCAGGAGCGGATGTGCGCGGTGGTCACGCCCGAGAACGTGGACGCCTTCATGGCCGTCTGCGCGAAGTGGGACACCATCGCCACGGTGATCGGCGAGGTCACCGACGGGGACAACCTGGTCATCGACTTCCACGGCGAGACGGTCGTGGACGTCCCGCCGCGCACCGTCGCCCACGACGGCCCCGTCTACCACCGGCCCGTGCAGCGGGGCGAGGGCCAGGACGCGCTGGTCGCGAACACCGCGGAGACCCTGCCGCGCCCGGCGTCGCCGTCGGAGCTGCGGGCGGAGATCCTGCGGATGGCGGCCTCGCCGAACCTGTGCAGCCGCGCCTGGGTCACGGACCAGTACGACCGCTACGTCCGCGGCAACACCGTGTCCGCGCAGCCCGCGGACGCGGGGGTCGTCCGGATCGACGAGGAGTCCGGCCGCGGGATCGCCGTCGCCACGGACTGCAACGCCCGCTTCACCGCGCTGGACCCGTACACCGGCGCCCAGCTCGCCCTGGCCGAGGCGTACCGGAACGTCGCCACCTCGGGCGCGGTGCCCACGGCCGTCACGAACTGCCTGAACTTCGGCTCGCCGGAGGACCCGCACGTGATGTGGCAGTTCAGCCAGGCCGTGCGGGGCCTCGCGGACGGCTGCGCGCAGCTCGGCATCCCGGTCACCGGCGGGAACGTCAGCTTCTACAACCAGACCGGGAGCCAGGCGATCCTGCCCACCCCGGTCATCGGCATCCTCGGCGTGCTCGACGACGTCGCCAAGCGGGTCCCGTCCGGCTTCCGGAACGACGGGGACGTCATCGTGCTGGTCGGCCGGACCCTCGCCGAGCTCGACGGCAGCGAGTGGGCCCACGTCGTGCACGGCCACCTCGGCGGCCGCCCGCCGGCGGTGAACCTGGAGCACGAGCGCAGGCTCGCCGCGCTGCTCGCCGCGGCCGCCACGGACGGCCTGCTCACCGGCAGCCACGACCTCTCCGAGGGCGGGCTCGCGCAGGGGCTGGTCGAGGCCTGTCTCGTCGGCGGCCACGGCGCCACCGTCTCGCTCCCGACGCCGGGTGTCCTGGACCCGTTCGTCACCCTGTTCGCCGAGTCCGCCGGCCGTGTCCTGGTCACCGTGACGCCGGAGCGGGCGGAGGAGCTGCTCTCGCGCGCCGCCGAGGCGAACCTGCCGGCCCAGCGCCTCGGTGCCGTCGGCGGGGAGGTGCTGGCGGTCGAGGGAGTCCCGGCGCTGCCGCTGGACGAGCTGCGCACCGCCTGGGAGGGAACTCTGCCTGCGCTGTTCGGCGCCTGAGGTCCGGGATGGGCACCGAACGCGATCTCCTCGACGCCTGGCTCTCCGGGACCGGGCCGGAACCGGACCGCGGGACGGTGAAGGCCGCGGTCAAGGAGTCGCTGCAGGTGCTCGTGGCGCGCGCACCGGGGCACAGCGTCGAGGTGCGGGTCCCTCCGTTCGGGGCGGTCCAGTGCATCGAGGGCCCGCGGCACACCCGGGGTACTCCGCCGAACGTGCTCGAGACCACCCCGCAGACCTGGCTCGCCCTCGTCGTCGGCGCCTTGACCTGGGACGACGCCCGCGCGGCGGGCAGGCTGAGCGTCTCCGGCTCCCGGGCGGGCGAGGTCGCGGCGCTGCTCCCGCTGAGCTGACCGGACTGCGCAGCGTGAGGGTTCGGATCATCGATCGGATGAATGGATTCGCCTAGTGGTGGCGAAACCGCGGCCGGGGGTCGAAAATTGCGCCGATCGAGCCCGGACCGGGCCGACCGGCGAGGGCGGAGGTGACGTCGTGGTCGCGGCGCGCAGCCTGCCCGAGCCGGGCGACGTCCGGCCCTCCGGCGGACGAGTCCCGCTGCCTCGCTCGGGCGTCCCCTTGACGGTCACCCCGGCGCCGCCCGCACGGCCCGCGCTCCGGGCACTGGCCGCGCGGTGGGCCGCGGTGCTGCCGGAGGCCGGGGACCGCGGCGTCGACCAGCTGACCGATCTCCTGTCCCGGCTCGTGGCCGCGCTCCGCGCCGAACCCTTCTGGCCGCTGGCCGCCCGGAGCATCGGCGCGGAGCTGCTGTCGTCGGGGATGTGCGGCGAACGCTCGGGCATCGCCGGCTCGGCGCCCGAGGACACGCTGCCCGCCACGCTGGGGCTGCTGCGGGAGGCCGGGTCCGCGGCGTACGGCTTCCCCGGGCCCGAGGGCGAGCGCCGCCTCACCCTGGCCCTCGACGAGCTCGTCGCGGGCTTCTCCGGTGCGCTGCGGATGTGGACGCACCGGGCGCAGGAGGGCCTGCTCGTGGCGGCGCTGCGCGCCCGGGAGGGGGTCGAACGGGCTCTGGCGGCCAGCGAGACGCACTACCGGGCGATCTACACCCAGGGGCCGGTCGGGATCGCGGTCGGGGACCTCGAGGGGCAGTTGGTGGACCTCAACCCGGCCGCCTGCCGGATGATCGGGCTCGCCGAGCGGCCCGCGCTGCCGCGCCCCGCGACGGACTTCGTGCACCCGGAGGACTTCGGCACGTTCGTCTCGGCCTACCGGCGGCTCTGCTCGGGGAACGCGGACACGGTCGCCGTCGAGATCCGTCTCGTCGGGGCCGAGGGCGTCGTCGTGTGGGGTCATCTGACGGGGTCGCTGATCCGGGACTCCCGAGGGCGCCCGAGCCAGCTGATCGCGGTCATCGAGGACGTCTCGGAGCGGTACCGGCTGCGGGCCCGGCTGGTCCGCGCCTCCTCGGAGGACCGGCTGACCACGCTGCCCAACCGGACCCTGGTGGAGGAGTCCCTGCGCCAGGCGTTCGTGCCCGGCGCCGCCCGCCGGGTCGCACTCTGCGCCCTGGACATCGACGGGTTCACCCGGATCAACGACACCCACGGACACCGGGTGGGCGACGAGCTGCTCTCCGCGATCGCCGGCCGGCTGCGGATCGTGGCGGGCCCGCACCTGGTGGCGCGCACGGGCGGTGACGAGTTCTCCGTGCTGGTCGTGGACCCGGAGGGTCCGGACGAGGTGGTGCGGCTCGCGGACCGGATCGTCGAGACCCTCGCGGCGCCGTTCGAGATCGGCGGCCGCAGCGTGGCGGTCACGGCCAGCGCCGGGGTGGCCGAGGACTCCACCACCCAGGTCTGTCCGGAGGACCTGCTGCGGGCCGCGTCGGTCGCGCTGTCCTGGGCCAAGGACCGCGGCGGGAACACCCGGGTCGTCTTCGACGCGGAGCGGGACGCGGGGGAGTCCGCCCGCTCGCAGCTGCTCAACGGGCTGGTGCCCGGGATCGGCCAGGGCGAGTTCGAGCTCGCCTACCAGCCGTTGGTGCACCTCACGGGACACGACGTGCGGGGCGTCGAGGCGCTCGTGCGGTGGAACCATCCGAGCCAGGGCCTGCTCGGTCCCGCCCGGTTCATCGAGCTCGCCGAACGCAGCGGCGCGATCGTCCCGCTCGGCTGCTGGGTGCTCGGCGAGGCCTGCCGGGAGGCCGCCGGCTGGTACGCCGCGCTCGGCCCCCGGGCGCCGTACGTCAGCGTGAACGTCTCACCCCTGCAGCTGCCCGAACCCGGCTGGGTGGATGAGGTCGCGCAGGCCCTGGCGGTCACCGGCCTGCCGCCGGACCGGCTGCAGCTGGAGATCACCGAGCAGGCCGTCCTCGGCGACGAACCCCGCACGATGGACGCGCTCGTCGAGCTCCGCGCGTCGGGCGTCCGGCTGGCGCTGGACGACTTCGGCACCGGGTACTCGAGCCTGGCCTGGCTGCGTCGCCTGCCGGTGCACGCGCTCAAGATCGACGGGTCCTTCATCGACGGGCTGCGGCACCCCGATCCCGATCCGGTGGACCGGAACATCGTGGCGTCGCTGATCCAGATGGCGCACGCCCTCGGGCTCGAGGTGACGGCGGAATGGGTGGAGACCGCGGTGCAGGCCGAGCGGCTCGCGGAGCTGGGGTGTGACCTCGGCCAGGGGCGCTGGTTCGGTGACGCCGGTCCCGCTCGGTTCGTTCCTGGCCTCGGGCCGCGTACGCTCTCCCGGTAAGCGCCGTCGCCGTCTCCCTGAGGAGCGTGTGTTGAGTTCCCACCGGAACACGCACCCGTCCGATCGTTCCCTCCCCATCATCGACGTGACTCCTCCAGCGGCCCGTACCCGGTCCGCCGCGGAGATCGACGACTCGCCGAAGGAGGAGTGCGGCGTCTTCGGCGTCTGGGCTCCCGGCGAGGACGTCGCGAAGCTGACGTACTACGGCCTCTACGCCCTGCAGCACCGCGGCCAGGAGGCAGCGGGCATCGCCGTCTCCGACGGCCGTCGGATGGTGGTGTTCAAGGACCTCGGGCTCGTCAGCCAGGTGTTCGACGAGCAGTCGCTCTCCTCGCTGCGCGGACACCTCGCCGTCGGTCACTGCCGGTACTCCACCACGGGCTCCACCACGTGGGAGAACGCGCAGCCCACGTTCCGCACCACCGTGACGGGCAGCGGGATCGCGCTCGGCCACAACGGCAACCTGGTCAACACCGCCGAGCTGCGGGACGAGGTCGCGGCGCTGCGTGCGGTGAGCAAGGGCTCCCGCGTGCCGGCCACCACGGACTCGGACCTGGTCTGCGAGCTGCTCGCCGCGACCGCGGCGGACCTCGGGGTCACCGAGGCCGCGATGCAGCTGCTGCCGCGCCTGCGGGGTGCCTTCTCCCTCGCCTTCGCGGACGAGACCACCCTCTACGCCGCGCGGGACGCCCACGGCGTCCGGCCGCTGGTCCTCGGGCGCCTGGAGCGTGGCTGGGTCGTCGCGAGCGAGACCGCGGCACTGGACATCGTCGGTGCGTCCGTGGTCCGCGAGGTCGAGCCCGGCGAGCTGCTGGCGATCGACGCGGACGGGCTGCGCAGCTACCGCTTCGCCGCGCCGGAGCCGAAGGGCTGCGTCTTCGAGTACGTCTACCTCGCCCGGCCGGACACCACGATCTCCGGCCGCTCGGTGCACGCCACGCGGGTGGAGATCGGCCGCCGCCTCGCCGAGGAGTACCCGGTCGAGGCGGACCTGGTGATCCCGGTCCCGGAGTCCGGCACCCCTGCGGCGATCGGCTACGCCCAGGGCTCCGGCATCCCCTACGGCCAGGGCCTGGTGAAGAACCAGTACGTCGGCCGCACGTTCATCCAGCCGAGCCAGACGATCCGCCAGCTGGGGATCCGGCTCAAGCTGAACCCGCTGCGGGACGTCATCCGTGGCAAGCGCCTGGTGGTGGTGGACGACTCGATCGTCCGCGGCAACACCCAGCGTGCGCTCGTCCGGATGCTGCGCGAGGCCGGTGCGCTCGAGGTGCACGTCCGGATCGCCTCGCCGCCCGTGCGCTGGCCCTGCTTCTACGGGATCGACTTCGCCACCCGCGCCGAGCTCGTCGCGAGCGGGCTGGACACCGAGGGCGTCCGCCGGTCCATCGGCGCGGACACCCTGGGTTACGTGTCGGTGGACAACATGGTCGCGGCGACGGACCAGCCGGCCAGCCGCCTCTGCGCGGCCTGCTTCACCGGCGAGTACCCGATCCCGCTGCCGGAGGAGGCCCACCTCGGCAAGCACCTGCTGGAGGACCTCAGCGCGCCGGGCGAACGCCCGGCGATGGACACCTCGGGCGCCGCATCGGGCGATGCCGGGCCGGTCTCGGTCGGCTACGGTGCTGCCGAGGCATTGAGCCGGCCCTGACCTGATCTGGCACCACCTGACCCGTTTCCGGCCTGAGAACCGGCCCCGGATCTGGCACCGTCCAGGCCCTGGGTCCGGCTCGCGCCCGACTCTTCACTGACCGCACCAGGAGCGAACCCCACCATGCCCTCGTCCGTGCCCGACCCCACCGCCCGAGCCAGCTACGCCTCCGCAGGCGTGGACATCGAGGCAGGCGAGGAGGCCGTCGAGGCGTTCCGGCCCTACGCGGAGAAGGCCACACGCTCCGAGGTGATGGGCGGGATCGGCGGTTTCGCCGGGCTGTTCGCGCTGAAGCTGGGCAAGTTCACCGAGCCGGTGCTCGCCGCGTCCACGGACGGCGTCGGCACCAAGGTCGCGATCGCCCAGGCGATGGACAAGCACGACACCATCGGCCTGGACCTCGTCGCGATGGTCGTGGACGACCTGGTGGTCTGCGGCGCCGAGCCGCTGTTCCTGCAGGACTACATCGCCGTCGGCAAGCTCGTCCCGGCGCAGGTCGCGACGATCGTCAAGGGCATCGCCGAAGGCTGCCAGCAGGCGGGCTGCGCGCTGCTCGGCGGGGAGACGGCCGAGCACCCGGGCCTGATGGAGGCCGGCGGGTACGACCTGTCCGCCACCGGGGTCGGGATCGTCGAGGCGGAGTCCATGCTGCGCCCCGAGCGGGTCCGCCCTGGGGACGTGCTGATCGCGATGGCCGCCTCCGGCCTGCACTCCAACGGCTACTCCCTCGCCCGGCACGTCCTGCTGGACATCGCCCGCATGCCGCTCGACGGGCACGTGGAGGAGTTCGGCCACACGCTCGGCGAGGAGATGCTCGTCCCCACGCGGATCTACGCCCGGGACTGCCTGGCGCTGGCCGCCGAGACCGGGGTCCGGACGTTCGCGCACATCACCGGCGGCGGGCTCGCCCGGAACCTCGAGCGCGTACTGCCGGGCAACCTGATCGCCGTCGCCGAGCGCGGGAGCTGGACGCCGGACCCGGTGTTCAAGCTGATCGCCTCGCGGGGCCGGGTGGAGCGGGCCGAGATGGAGAAGACGTTCAACATGGGCGTCGGCATGGTCGCGGTGCTCCCGCCGGACGACGTCGACCGCGCCCTGGCCGTCCTCACCGCCCGCCACGTGCCCTCGTGGGTGCTGGGTGAGGTGCAGCGGGCCACGGACGCGAACCTGGACCCCGAGCACGCCGGCGTGGGCTCGCGGGTGCACCTGCGGGGCGAGCACCCCCGCTTCTGAGGTACAGGAAAGCCACATTCATGTCAGGAACCTTCATGAATGTGGCTTTCCTGAACCTAGCGGGAGGGCTCCCGGAGCATCGGCGGATGCAGCCCCTCCGCGGCACCCCGGCGGTAGAGCTGCGGCGGGCGGCCCCGGCCCCCGGTGACCCTGGTGTCCGTGGGGATCAGGAAGCCGTCCGTGGAGGTGACCTTGCGCTGGAAGTTCCGCGGGTCGATCTCGGTGCGCCAGACCGCCTCGTAGACCCTGCGCAGGTCCGAGACGGTGAACTCCGGCGGGCAGAACGACGCCGCGAGGGTGGTGTACTCGAGTTTCGCCCGAGCCCGCTCCACCCCGTCCGCGACGATCCGGTCGTGGTCGAAGGCCAGCCCGTTCGCCTCGCCGATCGGGTGCCAGGACGCCACCCGCCCGTCGACCGGATCCGGGTCCGCGAGGTCCGGCAGCAGCGCGAGATAGCCGACGCTCAGCACCCGCCCACGCGGGTCCCGGCTCGGCGCCGCATACCCGGCGAGCTGCTCGAGGTGCCCGTCCGGCTGGCGTCCCGTGAGCTCGACGAGCTCACGCGCCGCCGTGTCCGGCAGGTCCTCCCGGGGCCCGACGAAGCCACCGGGGAGCGCCCAGCTGCCCTCGAACGGCTTCTCGGCCCGCTTGACCAGCAGGACGGCGAGCTCGTCCGCGCGCACGGTCAGCACCACCAGGTCGACGGCCACCGCGAACAGGTTTCCGCGCACGCTGTCGTCACACCCCGGGGAAGTCGGCAGTAATCGTCAGGGTGACATTACCGCTCTGTCGATCACGGTCGGGGACGTGTCGGACGCCCGGCGGGGGCCGGTCGGATCAGAGCGCCGTGCGGAGGAGGGCGACGAGCTCGTCGTCGTCGAGACCGTTCCGCCGGCCCTCGTCGACCAGTCGTCGAACGAGGTCGAGCAGCGCGGCCCGGCCCGGCGACGTGCCCTCGCGGACGATCGCCCCGCGGCCGCGGCGCAGCTCGATGAGCCCCTCGTCGCGGAGCTGCTGGTAGCCGGCCAGCACCGTGTGGATGCTGACGTCCAGGGAGGCGGCGAGGTCCCGTGCGCCCGGCAGCCGCTCGTGGGGGGCCACGCCGCCGTCCGCGATGGCGCGGCGCACGGCCCCCGCGATCTGCTCGGCGAGCGGGGTGCTGCGCGTGGGGTCGACGCGGATCAGCACGTCAGGCGCCCGAGCGGGCGACGAGACCGGTGAGCAGGCGGGCGGCGGTCCCGGCGTCGTCCACGGTGACGGTGAAGGTCCGGCCGGACGCCCGGGTGACGATGAGGGACTCGCCGGACCGCAGGATCACCCCGCTGCCTCCCGGGACGACCCGGTAGCCGTAGCCGCCGAAGCGGCCCAGCGCCGAGATCTCACCGGCGACGGCCTCGCCGACCTCGGCGAGCGGGAGGTGCCACCGGGGGAACCCCACGGGGCCGAGGCTGACGGTGAGCCCGCGCTCGTCGACCGTGACGCGGGCGGAGGCCGACAGCAGGACCAGCAGGCCCGCGACGGCGAGGATCGTCCCGGCGAGGATCCCCGAGCCCGGCTCGACCACCACGCCGACGCCCACACCGACGATCACGAGCCCGATGCCGAGGCCCTGCATCGGGGCCGAGGTGACGGATCTGCTCCAGGCCACGCGCTCGCCGGGAGCGAGGTCCATGGTGCCGCCCCGGGTCTCGGGTTCGGCCGCGATGACGTCGTCGGGGGCGAGGAACGCGCCGAGGACCCCGGCCGCGGCCGCGACGGCAACCCCGATGAGCAGGGCGCCCAGGGACAGCCGGGCATCCGAGGCGTCAGCGGCGTCGAGGTTGGCCCGGACGGCGAGGAAGAGCACCGTACCGATCAGGCCGGCCGCCCCCCAGCCGATTCCGGCCAGGAACCGGGTGGTCCGCAACGCCACGAGCGCCCCGAAGGTGACGGCGAGCAGCACGCCGGGCGCCACGACGGACCAGAGCGCCGCCGTGGGGGAGGAGAAGCCGTCCGGCACCCCGCCGAGGTCGAAGTGCACCGCGAGCGGATCCGGGAGCCGATCGGCCCCGGTGAGGAGCAGGACGACCGCCGGGACCACCGCCACCAGGGGCGGCAGCGCCCCGAAAGCGATACGACCGACCGATGAACGCGACATCGCAACCCTCCCACTTGTTATGGAACAACCATAACAAGTGGGACGGTCAGCGTCTAGCAGCGTCCCGCAGCATCGTCGACGCGCACCTCAGCGTGAGGTGCGCGACTCAGCGTCGGTCGGAGTCCTCGTCGTCCGAGTAACGCGAGTAGCGCTCGGCGTACTCGTCGTACTCCTCGTCGGCTTCGGTTACCGCCGTCCCACTACCGATCTCTTTCTGCAAAGCATCGAGATCCATCGTGGGGGAGCTGTACTTGAGCTCGCGGGCCACCTTCGTCTGCTTGGCCTTGGCTCGTCCGCGCCCCATGGCTGGTCCCCCTTACAACAGGGAAGGGGCGGCCGGGATGTCTCGGCGGCCCCATTCATGTCATCAATGTCCTGCGACCACCGTACCTGGTCCACCGCCGAGAGTGCGACGTGGCATCCCCGGTGTGACGGTGCTCCCTCCGCGCCCCCCGCCGCGACCGCGGAGCGGTAGGGGATCATCTCTCCTCGTGCCCGCGCCGTTCCTCTCCTACCTGCGGGTCTACGAACCGCTGCGCGTGTTCGAGGGCCCCTCGGGCGCTGCCGTGCGCGCGGGGCTGGCCCGCGGCGCCGTCCCGCCCGAGCGCCTGGGCCGGCGGGAGCGTGAGCTCTGCCTGCGCGCGGCGCTCCACGGACGGCTGCTGCCCGGCTCGGGCGAGGAGCGTCCGGTGGACGTCCTGGTGCTCGGCGGGGAGGGCGGGGACCCGCTGGTCTGCCCCCTGGAGACCCGGCCGCGGGCGGGTGCGGCGCTGCTGGCCTTCCTCGCGGACGAGGGTCCGGCGCTGCGCCGTGCGGTGCTCGCCGACGCGGGCTCGGAGGCCTCGGCCCGGCGGCGCGCCGAGAGCGCGGTGATGGAGCTCGGGAACTCCGCGGCCCACGTCGTCACCGCGAGCTGGACGGTCCCGCTGCCCTGGTTCGCCCTGGTCGACGCGGACGAGCGGCAGGTCCGGCTCGGCGGCACGCGGCGGGTGTGGTGGCGGATCCCGCTGGCCAAGGCCGTCGGTCGCGCGGCCCAGGCGGAACGCGTCATCCGGGAGACCCTCGGCGACACGGGCCCGGCGGAGGTGCTGGCCGAGACCCGTGCCTGGCTGGACCGCTTCGACCGCGGCTCGATCGTCGAGCTGGACTACGGCGGTCTCGTGGACCTGCTCGACGACGACGCCGTCCGCTCGGACGAGTCCGCCGCCCAGGTCCAGCGCGCGCTGGGCCTGTTGCGCGCCGGGGACACCGAGGGGGCCGCAGCCTGCTACGAGATCCTGCGGGAGTTCTGGGGCCGGGTAGCGGCCCACCAGCGGGACGGCTGAGCGAACCGTCCGGCTAGCCGCGGAGCCCACCGCGGATCTGCGCGGCGCGGCCGGGGGGCGGGGCGCCGTCGTCGGGGATGTAGGAGTCCGGGTCGATCGTGGCGGGCGAGGCCTGCTCCCCCGTACCGGCCACGAGCTCGGCGTCCTGGGGCACCGAACGCTTCACCAGCGCGAGGGCCACCGCGCCGCTCTCGTGGTGGAGTGTGACTGTTCCCACACGGCCGACGGTCTTGCCGTCCCGGGTGACCGGATCGCCGGGGACCGGCAGCTCCTCGTCGCCCGCGTCGAGATGGAGCAGGACGAGGCGGCGCGGCGGCCGGCCGAGGTTCGCGACCCGCGCGACCGTCTCCTGCCCGCGGTAGCAGCCCTTCGTCAGGTGCACGGCCGAGCCGATCCAGCCCACCTCGTGGGGGATCGTCCGGTCGTCGGTGTCCGCGGCCAGGCGGGGGCGTAGCGCGTCCACCCGGAACGCCTCGAACGCCATCGTGCCGGCGGCGCGCGCGCCCGCCTCGGTGAGCCGGGTGAACCACGCCTCCTTCTCCGCGCGGGGCACCAGCAGGTCCGCGGCGTCCACGCCGGGCCAGGGCATCCGCCGGACGATGCCGCCGCCGTCCAGCGCGCGGCTGGCGTACGGACCGTCCGGGACGGGGGCGCCGGCGGCGGCCAGCACGGCGGGGGTGTCCGGGCCGACGACGGACAGGACGGCGAGCTCGTCGCTCGCGTCCCGCGGCTCGACCTTCGACCAGAACCGCATCTTCTCCAGGTACTCGAGCAGCGGGGGCAGCTCGCCGGGCTCGGTGTCCAGCCAGACCGTGTCCCCGACGTGGGAGAGCACGGCGTGGTGCAGCACGCGCCCGTTGATGTCCAGGACGAGCGTCTCGCTACCGGCGTCCGCCGGCAGCTCGCTGACGTGCTGCGTCAGGATCAGGTGCAGCCAGCTCAACCGGTCCTCGCCGGGCACGGCGATCACGCCGCGGTGGCTGCGGTCGACGACGGCGGCGGACCGCGCCATCGCCCGCTGCTCGGCGAACGGGTCCCCGCGGTGGGCGGGGACGGCGTCGTCGGGACCGGGCCGGGCGGTGGTCTCGGGGTCCGTGTAACCGGGGACGGTCACGCCTTCTCCTCCATGTCGTTCTCCGCTGTCTCGTCGTCCCGCTCGAGGCAGCTGGTGCAGCGGCCCGAGAGGGCGACGTGTGTCACATCGAGCTCGAACGATGACGAGGCGCGCAGCTGGTCCGCCAACTGGTCCATCAGGTCCGTCGGCGCCTCGGTGACCTCGCCGCAGCGGTGGCACACGAGATGGACGTGCTGGTGTTCGCGCTCCGAGTAGCTGGGTGCACCGTGCCCCAGATGGGTGTGCCGCACCAGGCCGAGCTCCTCGAGGAGATCGAGTGTCCGGTAGACGGTGGTGATGTTCACCGCGGGCGCCGCAGCCTGCACCTTCGTGCAGATCTGCTCGGGGGTGGCGTGTCCGAGGTCGCGCACCGCGTCGAGCACCAGCTGTCGCTGCGGGGTCATCCGCAGGCCTCGCTTGTGCAGGGTGCTCTTCAGCGACGTGTCCACCCCACCGATGGTAGGCGTGTGGGGCGCGGGACGGTCGGCCGCGGCGAGGGGCCGGCACCGGTCGAGGGCCGGAACCGAACCCGCTGGTGGGTACCCGGCAGCTGATCGTCGATTCGGCCCGGGGCGTCGTGCTCCGTTAGAGTGAAAGCACGGATGACGAGCGCCGATCTCCCTACCGTAGGCGAGATGGACGTGTGGGACGGCATGTGGAGGCACGGGTCATGACCGCTGACGGGGGAGACCGCCCGCTCGGTGCCCCGCGGTTCGACGTCGTGCTCCGCGGCTACGACCGCAGGCAGGTCGACGAGCACGTGGCACGGCTGCAACGGGTGCTGGGGCGGATGCGCGCGGACCTCGACGCGGCCCGCAGCCAGCCGTTCCCCGCCGTCGGGCTGCAGGGCGTGCCGCAGGACCGGCCGCGGCCGACGCCCCGGCCCAGGCCCGGCGCCGTGCCGGCACCCGCGGGCTCACCGGACATGATCGGGTCCTTCACCGACCGCATGCAGAGCATCCTGCAGGCGGCGGAGGAGGAGGCCGAGGAGATCCGGGGCGCGGCACGCGTCGCGGCCCAGCGCGAGGTCGAGGCCGCCCGCGCCGCCGCCCGGCACGACAACGAGTCGGCGAGGGCCGAGCTGGCGGACATCCTCCGGCAGCGGGACGAGGTCGTCGCGGAGCTCACGCGGATGCGGGGCCAGCTCGAGGGTCTCCTCTCCGCGCCCACGGCGCAGTTCGTCGCCCAGCCGCCCCGCGTCCAGCGCCCCGCCCCGCGCGTCGCGCCGGCGCCCGCCGAGCCGGGAGCCGCGGCACAGCCGTTGCCGGGTGCGCACGCGGGATCCGGGAAGCCGGTCGCCGGTACGCCGGGCCCGGGGGCGCACGAGGCCGAGCAGGACCGGACCACCGCGATGCGGGTCCGGCCACCGGAGCCGGCGCGGGCCGACGCCGATCGCGGAGGGGACCTGTTCCGGGCCACCGACGAGCCCGGCCGGCCTGCGGAGGAACACACCACCGCGGTTCCCCTGCCCGGGGCCCGGGACAAGGCCGCCCGCGAGAACGCCCGCGAGAGGGCGGCCCAGGAGAAATCGGCCGGGGAGAAGCCCGCCCGGGAGCAGTCGGCCCGGGAGCAGTCGGCTCGGGACGGCGCGCCGGAACCGAGGCCGGACACCGCCGAGCGCACCACCGTGGTGCCCGTGCTCAAGCGAGCAGGGGACACCGGATCGGCTGAAAACGCGGCCCCGTCCGGCGAGCCCTCGGACGCCGACAAGACCGGTCTGATGCCCGTCCGCCGGCCGGCCGAGGACAAGGAGCGGCCCGACACGGCCGCCGAGCAGACCGTCGCCGTCCGTGCCGTGCGCCCCACCCCGCCGCCCCCGCCGAGCGGTGGTTCCTCGAAGAATTCGAGGTCAGACGGGTCGGAGGCGGCGCAGAAGGACGGCGGCCCCGCTGAGCGCGGCGGCCCGGCCAAGGGCGCCGGGAACCACGGCCACAACGGCCGCGGCGCGGAGCAGACCCACCCGGACCGCTCGACCTCGGGGTCACGCTCCGGTTGATCTCGGCTGCTCACCGTGACCGGGATCGGCGTACGGTGCGCTGCCATGCAGGGAACGATCTCGTCGGACGTGCTGGTCCCGCTGGGCGCAGGTGCGGTCGCGCTGATCATCGCGTTGTTCGTGGTGGTCGTCCGGGTGGTGGCGAAGCGGTCGGCACGCCCCGCCGCTCCCGATCAGGAGATCACGCACGCGGACTGGACCGGCGAGGTCGCGCACGGGCGAGCGGAGCGCACGGGCGGTGACCCGGCCGACCGGGTCCCGGCGCGGCCCGTTCCTTCCCCCACACCCCGTCCGGCCCCGGACCCCGTTCCGCTCGGCCCGCCCGCAGCCGAGCGGTCGGAGCCCCGGCGGCCCACCGTGGCCGAGGCGGTCGCGGCGCGGGAGGCGCGCCCGTCCCCGCCGCCGATGCGACCCTCGGCACCCGTCGGCACCGTCCACACCGGAGAGACCACTGAGGACGCGGCGACGGATCCCGGCCAGGACCAGCCCGGCACTCCCGTCGTCGCCGAGCCCCCGCGCGCGACGCCGGCCACCCGGGCGCCGGTCAGGATCGTCGCCCCGCCGATCGTCGCGGCCATGGCGGCCGTCCCCCGACCGATCACGAGCACGCCGGTACGGACGACCCCGGTGACGTCCGCGGCGGGCGTCACCGGGCCGGAGGACACCGGCCCCGAGACCGCCGTGCCCGACGCCGCCAGCGACCCGGACACCGGCGGCCCGGATACCAGGGGCCCGGAAACCAGGGGCCCGGACGCCGGCGGCCCGGCCGACGCCGTCCGGACCGACCCCGATGTCGTCGCTCCCGCGGACGAACGTCCGGACCCCGCCCTCCTGGCCGGCCTCGCCCGGCTCCCCCGGGAGAGCAGCGGGCCCGTCGCGCCGGGCGATCCCGGGAGCCCGCGAGGACCGGGCAGCGGCACCGCGGCCGCCTTCGCCGCGGCCCGGGAGAACGCCGCTGCGGCCCCGACGGGCGATCCCGAGCCCGGATCCACCCGCGCGGTCGCCCAGGCGCTCCAGCAGGCTCTCGCGGTGCGTGCGGCGGCAGCGAAGGGCGGCACCATCCGGTTCACCCGGATGCCGATGCCGCCCACCTCCGGCGCGCCCACCACGGCCGCCGTCACGTCCACACCGGAGACCCCACCGGCCACCGGCTCGGCGGAGGTGCTGCCCCACCCCGGCCCCGACGACGCGGACGAGTCCGGCGGAGCACACGGTCCGGCGGAGCAGCACGCCGCCGTGCGGGACCGGCTCCTCGAGGTCCTGCTCACGGATCCGGAGCAGGCCGTCGACGCGACCGTGGACCTGGACAGCCGCCACGGCGAGCTCGAGCGGCTCACCGAGGCCGTCCGCCGGGAGCAGGCGGCCCTCGGTGCGGTCCTGCGGCGGCTGCTGGACTCCGGCCTGAGCATCGACCAGGTCGCGAGGCTCGCGAACCTGCCCGCCTGCGACGTCGCGAGGATGCTCGGCCGGACCCTCGCCCCGGCCCCCGACTCCGCGGCCGCCACCGAGGACGGCGCGGAGACACGGTCCGGGGCCCGCCCGGCCCGGTGAGTGCCGGACGGGCGGGCCGGACCCGCCCGGCTCAGCCCGCGACGCGGTGCAGCAGCGCGGACATGTGCGGCTGCATCTCCTGGCCCATCATCGCCCGCTCGTCGACATAGGCGAGATCGCCCTGGTTCACCAGGCCGTAGAGCCGCTTCGCCGCGACGACGTCCTTCGCGCTCGGGGTGCGGACCACGGCGTCGGTCTCGATCTGCCAGGAGCGCATGTCCCCGCGATCGCCGAACCAGGCCTCGATGATCCCGGTGGCGTGGGCGATCAGGACCTCGAGCGAGCCGTCCGGCTGCGGGCGCCAGAAGCCCGTCTCCCGGGCGGCCGGGCGGAGCACGGTGCCGTCGGGGTTCAGCAGCCACGCACGGGACTCGTAGGAGACGAAGGGGCGCCCGTCGTGGGCGAAGACCAGCTGCTGGCCGTAGGAGTACGGGCCGTCGATCGTGGGATAGACGATCTCGCCGGTGCCGCGCCAGACGCCGATCAGCGGGAGCAGCCCGAGGCACTGTTCGTGCAGGTCCGGGCCCAGGCGGAGGTTCGCCGTGTCGTCGGGGACCGGCAGGTCGTCCCACTGGGGACGGTTGCGCTGCGCGGAGTCCGGCGCCGCGTTGGCGGGGCCGGAGATGGTGGAGAGGCCGCTCTGGTCGGTCTCGTCGGCGTTCTGGTCGGGATCGGTCACGTCGTGGGCTCCTCGTCGGACGGAGCGGGAGCGGCGAGCGACGCGGTGAGCGTCGCTGCCGCCTCGGGGGCGGTGGTGAAGAGCCGGCGCAGCAGAAGCCCGGTGAAGGCGACCGTTCCGGTGCTCGCGGCGATCAGCAGTCCGGTGAAGAACCAGTGCACGGCCGCGGAGCTTAGTCGCGGTGTGCCGGGCGGGCCGATCGTGCCGGGTGGGGCGTCCGGACCGGCGAGCCCGGAAGGGAGACGCGGACCGCCCGGACGACGACGCCGCCCCCGCCGGGATCGGCGGGGGCGGCGACTCGGTGTGCTGCGGTGCCGTCAGGCGACGGCGACCTCGGCCTGGTGCAGGCCGGGACCGTCCACGTTCAGCACGGCCTCGCCGTTGCCCGAGCGCGACAGCGCCCGCACGGTCCAGGTGCCGGGTGCGGCGAAGAACCGGTAGTCCCCGGTGGCCGACGAGACGACCTCCGCGGTGAACTCGCCGGTCCCGTCGAGCAGGCGCACGAAGGCCCCGCCGACGGGCTGCCCCGAGGCCACGACGCGGCCCGCGAGGACGGTCTCCTTGCTCAGGTCGGTGCCGGGCGGGAGCGCCACGGCCTGGTCAGGCGCGCCGCACATCAGGCCTTCACCCCGGCGCCCAGCTCGATCGGCACGCCGATGAGCGAGCCGTACTCGGTCCAGCTGCCGTCGTAGTTCTTGACGTCGCTGTGCCCCAGCAGCTCGTGCAGCACGACCCAGGTGTGGCTGGAGCGCTCGCCGATGCGGCAGTAGGCGATGGTCGCCTTGTCCGCCTCGAAGCCGGCCTCGCCGTAGAGCGCGCTCAGCTCCTCGTCGGACCGGAAGGTGCCGTCCTCGTTGGCCGCCTTGGACCACGGGATGTTGATCGCGGACGGGATGTGGCCCGGACGCTGCGACTGCTCCTGCGGCAGGTGCGCCGGCGCGAGGATCTTGCCGGAGAACTCGTCGGGCGAGCGGACGTCGACCAGGTTCTTCACGTCGATCGCGTCCACGACCTCGTCCCGGAAGGCCCGGATCGAGTTGTCGGCGTCCTTGGCGGCGGTGTAGGTGGTGGGCTTGGGCTCGACCACGTCCGTGGTCAGGGGACGCCCGTCGAGCTCCCACTTCTTGCGGCCGCCGTCGAGCAGCTTCACGTTGGTGTGCCCGTAGAGCTTGAACTCCCAGTACGCGTACGCCGCGAACCAGTTGTTGTTGCCGCCGTAGAGGATCACCTGGTCGTCGTTCCCGACGCCCTTGGCGGACAGCAGCTCCGAGAACTGCTCCTTGGTGACGATGTCGCGGCGGACCGGGTCCTGCAGCTCGGTGGTCCAGTTGACCTTGACGGCCCCCGGGAGGTGGCCGCCGTCGTAGGCGGCGGTGTCCTCGTCGACCTCGAGGAACACGATCCCCTCGGTGCCCAGGTTCTTCTCCGCCCAGTCGGCGGTGACCAGGACGTCGTCGCGGCTCATGTGCATGCTCCCAGCAGTGTTGAGGGTGGTGGTACGGGGTGGCGTGAGGTTCGAGAGTGGCTCAGGCGCGCGCGGCGCGGCCGCGGTGCAGGAGCGCGTACATCTCGCAGCCCAGGCAGAAGCCGAAGGCCGCATTGAGGAACGCCGCGGCCAGCGCGAACGCGGCGGCGACGACGCCCAGGGCCGTGAGACCGCTCAGGTACCCGACGGCGGCGATCACGGCGAAGACGAACCCGACGGTCTGCGAGAAGCGGACCGGCGCGGCCTCCTCGAGCTCCGTCGGACGGCCCAGTCGCGGGGCGACCAGCGCCCGGTACAGCACCGAGTACGGCGCGTACCGCAGCCCGACGAACGCCCCGAGTCCGAACACGACCGCCTGGGCGGCGACGAGCCAGCCGCTGCCGCTGACGAGCACCAGGACGAGGACGACCGCGGTGACGGCGGCGTTGAAGCGCACCCCTCGCGGGTCGACGGGCGCCTCGGTGTCCACGGACAGCGGGGTACCGGTGGGCAGCGGTGTGCCTGGCGGGGTTGACCCCGGATCGGGATCGGACATGGTGCGTCTCCTGGCTGGAACGGACGGGCTCCGGATCAGCAGGGCCGACACAGGCAGCCGGCGACACGGCACAGATCCACCGTGCGGCGTCGGGTCAGCGGCCAGTTCACGACTGCGAGCGTAACCGAAAGGTCCGGTCCACAGGAATGTGATCCCAGAACGTGGATCGGCCCGAGCGGGCGAGGTCAGGCCAGCGCACGGGCGAGGGCTCCCTCGAGCTCGGCCACGCGGGGCACGCCGGACACCCGGAGCAGCTCCGCGCCGCCCCGTCCGAAGGCGACGGTGGTGGGGGTCCGCATCACGCCGAGCTCGCGGGCCACGTCCGGCCGGTCCGCCACGTCGATCTCGACGTGGGCGACCCTCGGCTCCCGCACGGTGAGGTCCTCCAGGACGGCGGCGGTCTGCCGGCAGGGCGTGCAGACCGGCGAGGAGAGCTGCAGCAGGAGCACGTCCCGCCCGGCGCCCGGCGCGACCCCGGCGAGCGCCCAGCCGTCCGAACCGGTGCCCGCGGTCCCCGGCTCCCCGATGCGGCCGTCCCGGACCCGGCCGGACCTGGCCTTCATCACCAGCCCGGCGACCGTCGCGACGGCGAGCGTGCCGAGGACGACGACCAACCCGACGAGATCCATGCAGGTGCCAACCGCCGCGTCCGTCCGGGGTATTCCCGTGGGTCGTCAGCCGCTGGTGGCGGCGCCGCCGTCGCCGAGCACGACGTTCTTCGCGGTGCCGAGGAGCTCCAGCTGACCGTCCCGGGCCCGGAACTCGGTCGGGGTGACCTCGAACGGGAGGGTGCCGGGGTCGACCTCGATCGTGAAGAGCCGTTCCAGCACGGCCTGGACCGGCGTCGGGAGCGGGTCCGCGTCGGCGTCGCCGAGGCGGACGTCCCGGGGCACGATCCGCATCTTCCCGTCGACGATCTGCAGCTCGGCGACCACGGCGACGTCCTGCTCCCGGCCGAGGACGGTGACGGTCCCGCCGAACCGGGCCAGCGTCTCCGGGTCCAGGCTGCGCAGCCCGGGATCGGCGCCGCCGTCCCGGATGAGCGTGTCCACGGCGTTCGCGTCCAGGTTGGCGATCGTCAGCTTCTGCACGCCCGGCAGCAGCGACTCGAGATCGGTCGTCCCCACCCGGACGGAGCCGTCCGCCTGCGCGACCCGCAGCGTCCGTGCGCCGGACCCGATCAGCTCGGACAGCGGTGCCGTGACGTCGTCGAGCTGCGCCCGGACGTCGACCTGACGCAGCTGGCCGACGGGCACGCGCTCGGCCTCGACCTCCACGCTGCGGTACTTCCCGGACAACGCCTGGGTGAGGAACGGGAAGCCGTTGATGCGGACGGACGGGTCGTCCGCGAGTCCCAGCCGCTCGCGCATCTGGCGCGACACGGCGGACTCCGCCAGCGCGGCGGTCCCGTAGTCCACGGCGACCAGCACTCCCACGAGCACCAGCAACACGATGATCAGGCGTTTCACTCTCGACCTCCGACCCGCAAGGGTTTCGGTGGTGAACCTAGAGGCGACCCCGCGGACGCCTTCCGGCGGTGTCCGGATCGGCGCCGTGTGTCCACCCGATCACGTGATGTCCCGACCGGACGGGGCCGACGCGACATCGTGTCCGAACGGGGTCTTGCGGGCGTCCCGGCAGGCGTCGTCGCAGCGCAGCGGCGTGCTGATCGAGGTGAGCTACGACGCGCGGGTTAACGGAACCGGCATTGTGAGTTTATTCTTGACCGATCCGCGCGACGGACCCCGCCGGGTCGCGCGGGACGATCGGTGCGTCGACGTCGCCCACCGTGACCTGGCCGACGGACCCCGGGCGTGGGGTGCGCGACCATCTCCGGTGGAGAGGAGGCCAGCGGTGGAACTGCTACTGCTGACAGCGGACACGGAGCCCGGGTCGGTGCTCCCCGCACTCACGCTGCTCCCGCACGGTGTCCGTACCGCGGCACCCGAGGTCGCGGCACTGCTCGACGCGGGACCGCACGACGCGGTCCTCGTGGACGCCCGCACGGATCTGGTCGCCGCCCGCAGCCTGTGCCGGCTGCTCGGCAGCACCGGGACGGACGTGCCGGTCATCGCCGTGCTGAACGAGGGTGGCCTGGTGGCCGTCTCGGGCGAGTGGGTCGTCGACGAGATCCTGCTGCCGACGGCCGGCCCGGCCGAGGTGGACGCGCGGCTGCGGCTGCTGAAGTCCCGGCCCGGTGGTGACGCCGCCTCCGCCGGCGGTGCCCTCGTCCTCGGCGAGCTGGTGATCGACGAGGCCACCTACGCCGCCCGGCTCAAGGGCCGGCTGCTCGAGCTCACCTACAAGGAGTTCGAGCTGCTCAAGTACCTCGCGCAGCATGCGGGCCGGGTCTTCACCCGGGCCCAGCTGCTGCAGGAGGTCTGGGGCTACGACTTCTTCGGTGGCACGCGCACCGTGGACGTGCACGTCCGGCGGCTGCGGGCGAAGCTCGGCCCCGAGCACGAGCAGATGATCGGCACCGTCCGCAACGTGGGCTACAAGTTCGTCCGGCCCAGCCGGGCGGGCCTGGGCGTTCCCGCGGGCGCGCTGCCCGAGGAGTCCGACTCGGACGACGACGCCGACCGAAGCATCCTGTCCCGCACCCGCTGACCCGCGCCCGGTTCAGGAAAGCCACATTCCTGTAGCGACGCTGCAGCAATGTGGCTTTCCTGAACCTCGGCGAGCCCGTCGCGACGCGTAGGGTCGGGCCCGTGAGTGACGTGCTCTCCCTGCCCCAGCTCGACGACGCCCGTACCGCGGAGGTGCTCGCGCTCGCCGAGGCCGCCACCCGCCAGGACGGCACGGACCCGCTCTCCGAGCAGTTCCTGCTGAACCTGCGCCGCGGCGGTGCCCGGGACGGGCTGTCCCACGTCCTCGTCACGGACTCCGGTGTCCTGCAGGGATACGCACAGCTCGACGGCGACGCGGCCGAGCTCGTCACGCACCCCGCCTACCGGGGCCGAGGTGTCGGTACCTCCCTCGCCCGCGCGCTGTCCGCCGCCGGCCCGTCCCCGCTGCACGTCTGGGCGCACGGGGACCAGCCCGCGGCCGCCCGGATCGCCGAGCACCTCGGCTTCGCCCGCGCCCGCGTGCTGCTGCAGATGCGCCGGGCCGCGGCCTCGGCGGGGCCGCTGCCCGAGCTGGTCGTCCCGAGCGGGGTCCGGATCCGCCCGTTCGTCGTCGGGCAGGACGAGCCGGAGTTCCTGCGTGTGAACAACGCCGCGTTCGACTGGCACCCCGAACAGGGCGGCTGGACCGAGGCGCAGGTCCGCGAACGCGAGGCCGAGAGCTGGTTCGACGCCGCCGGTTTCCTGCTCGCCGTCCCCGACGGCGGGGGCCCGCTGCTGGGGTACCACTGGACGAAGGTCCACCCCGCCACGGAGGCCGAACCCGCGTTGGGCGAGGTCTACGTGCTGGGCGTGGACCCCGCGGCCCACGGCCGGGGGCTGGGCCGGGTGCTCACCCTCGCCGGGCTGCACCACCTGCACGAGCGCGGCCTGGACACCGTGCTGCTCTACGTGGAGTCGGACAACGTGCCCGCGGTCCGGGTCTACGAGAAGCTGGGTTTCACCGTCTTCGCCTCGGACGTGGCCTACACCCGCTGAGGGGTCGCCCGATCCGTGAGGGATCGTCGGCGCACGTCACGTTCGGTGTTCGCGCCACCGTCGGGCCCGGGGGCGCGTGTGCCGCCGTTCGGGTGACCGTGACTCGGCCGGACGACCTGTTCATCCTGCGTTCACCTCATTGCGGACGTGCGTCCACCCGGCTTGCTTAGCGTCCTGCCCGAACGGCCACCCCGAGCCGTCCGTAGAACCTCAGCGGAGGACGCAAGTGAAGATCCAGCGGCACGGCGCCGCACTGGCCATGGTCGCGGCTGGAGCACTCGTGCTCGCCGCCTGTGGCAGTGACCCGAACACCGGCGCGAGCGCGGGTGGCGCTTCGGCGGCCAGCTCGCCCGCTGTCGACTGCAGCGGCAAGACGAGCCTGACCGCCGAGGGCTCGTCCGCGCAGAAGAACGCGATGGACGTCTTCGCGCAGGCCTACCAGGCCAAGTGCTCCGGCGCGAGCATCGCCTACAACCCCACCGGCTCCGGTGCGGGCGTCAAGCAGTTCACCGCCGGCCTCGTGGACTTCGGTGGCTCCGACTCCGCCCTGAAGGACACCGAGACGGCCCCGGCCGCGGCGCGGTGCCAGAACAACCCGGCGTGGAACCTGCCGCTGGTGTTCGGCCCGGTCGCGATCGGCTACAAGCTCGCCGGTGTCGACGGCCTCGTGCTCGACGGCGAGGTCACCGCCAAGATCTTCAACGGCTCGATCACGACCTGGAACGACCCGGCGATCGTGGCCCTGAACGCGGGCAAGACGCTCCCGGCCACCCCGATCAACGTGGTCTTCCGCTCGGACGAGTCCGGCACTACGGACAACTTCCAGCAGTACCTGCAGGCCTCGTCGAAGGGCGCCTGGACGCAGGGCGCCGGCAAGAAGTTCGCCGGCGGCATCGGCTCCGGTGCGGAGAAGTCCTCCGGCGTGGCGCAGGCCGTCGCGGCCACCGAGGGTTCGATCAGCTACGTCGAGCTGTCCTACGCCCAGGACAACAAGCTGAGCATGGCGCAGATCGACAGCGGCGCCGGCCCGGTCGCCCTCGACGACACCACCGTCGGCAAGGCGATCGAGGGTGCCCAGATCGCGGGCCAGGGCAACGACCTCAAGCTGGACCTCAAGTCCGTCTACAGCTCCACTGCGGCCGGGCAGTACCCGCTGGTCCTGGCGACCTACGAGATCGTCTGCTCGAAGGGCTACGACGCCGCCACCGCCAAGGCGGTCAAGGCGTTCCTCGCCACGGCTGCCACCGACGGCCAGGCGAACCTGCCCGACGCCGGTTACGCGAAGCTCCCCGCGGCCTTCCAGCAGAAGCTGATCACGGCGATCGACGCCATCGCGGCGCCGACCACCTGAGACCGGCCCCACCTGCCCGATCCCCGTCGGAGCGGGCTCTACCTGGCACACTTTCGGAGGCTCACGTGAGCGCGCAGACGCTCGAGACAACGGGCGCGACGCCCCCGGTCCGCTGCATCGCGCAGCTCCGCGCCCAGTGAGCGACCCGACCACGACGGCGGGCCCCGCCGGCACCGGTGACGCCGGTGACCGGTGGGGCCCGGCCCTCGCGGACACCGTCGTCGCTCCGGAGGCAGGCATCAGTACCCCCGATTCCGCCACCCCGCCCGGGGAGGCCCCGGGCCGGACGTTCGTCCAGCGCGGGGACCGCATCTTCCGCGGCCTGGCCACCGGCTCGGGTGTCTTCGTCGTGGCGCTCGTCGCCGCGATCGCGGTGTTCCTGCTGGTCCAGGCGGTGCCGTCGGTCGTCGCCGACCAGGGCAACTTCCTCACCGGCCGGACCTTCGACGCCGGGGATCCGACCAAGCTGAACTTCGGCATCCTGGACCTGCTGCTCGTCACCGTCGAGGTGTCGCTGTTCGCGCTGGTCCTGGCCATGCCGGTGGGGCTGGGCATCGCCCTGTTCCTCACCCAGTACGCCCCGCGCCAGGTCGCCCGCCCGTTCGGCTACCTGATCGACCTGCTCGCCGCCGTCCCGTCGATCATCTTCGGGCTCTGGGGCCTGTTCGTGCTGGCGCCGGTGCTCCAGCCGTTCGCCCTCTGGCTGCAGGACACGCTCGGCTGGTTCTTCCTCTTCTCACCCGGGAACGTGCAGATCGCCGGAGCGACGGTCTTCACCGCGGGCATCGTCCTCGCGGTCATGATCCTGCCGATCATCACCGCGATCTCCCGCGAGGTGTTCGCCCGGACCCCGCGCGCGCAGATCGAGGCCGCGCTGGCCCTCGGCGCCACGAAGTGGGAGGTCGTGCGGATGACCGTGTGGCCCTTCGGCAAGGCGGGTTACGTCAGCGCCGCGATGCTCGGCCTGGGCCGTGCCCTCGGCGAGACGATCGCCCTGACGATCATCCTCGCGGCCACCCCGCAGATCTTCGGCGGCAGCCTCTTCGACGGCGGCGCCACGTTCGCGTCGAAGATCGCGCTGTCCTTCGCCGAACTGAACAACAACCTCTCGGCCGGCGCGTTCATCGCCGCGGGCCTGGTGCTCTTCGTCCTCACGTTCGTCGTCAACGCGGCGGCCCGGTGGGTCGTCGCCCGCTCGGGGGCCAAAGCATGAACGGAGTGGGGCATTGACCATCACCGACCGGGATCTCGAGCGGCCCGCGACGGCGCCCGCGTTCATCGGCATCAGCGGCAGCCGGCGCTTCCGCAACGGCCTCGCCACCGGCGCCGTCACCGTCGCCTTCCTGATCGCCCTGGTCCCGCTGGTCTGGGTGATCGGCACGGTGCTCGTCAAGGGCCTCGGCTCGGTCCTCAACTCGGCGTGGTGGAGCGAGTCCCTCAACGGCCTGCTGGCCCGGCAGGAGGGCGGCGGCGCCTACCACGCGATCGTGGGCACCCTGTTCCAGGGCCTGATCTGCGCGGTGATCGCCACGCCGATCGGGATCATGGTCGCGGTCTACCTCGTCGAGTACGGCGGCCGCACGCGGCTGTCGAAGTCCGTCACGTTCATGGTGGACATCCTCACCGGTGTCCCGTCGATCGTGGCCGCGCTGTTCGTCTACGCGGTGTGGATCTCGGTGTTCGGCCTGGGCCGCAGCGCGTTCGCGGTGTCGCTGGCCCTGGTGCTGCTGATGCTCCCGGTCGTCGTGCGCTCCACCGAGGAGATGCTGCGGATCGTCCCGGACGACCTGCGCGAGGCCTCCTACGCGCTCGGCGTCCCGAAATGGAAGACGATCACCAAGATCGTCATCCCGACCGCGTTGTCCGGCATGCTGACCGGCATCGTGCTGGCGCTGGCGCGGGTCATGGGCGAGACCGCACCGGTGCTGATCCTCGTGGCCTACGCGCCGTTCATCAACTTCAACGTCTTCGAGGGCAACATGGCCTCGCTGCCGCTGATGATGACCGTCGAGCGGAGCAACCCGACGGACGCCGGGGCGGACCGGCTCTGGGGCGCCGCCGTCACCCTCATCCTGATCATCACGATCTTCCAGATCATCGCCGCGGTGCTGGCCAAGGCCACCGCGCCGAAGACCAAATAGGAGAGCGAGCAGATGGCCAAGCGCCTGGACCTCAAGGACGTCGACATCTACTACGGCAAGTTCCACGCCGTGGACTCGGTGAGCCTCTCCGTCGCCCCCCGCAGCGTGGTGGCCTTCATCGGCCCGTCCGGCTGCGGCAAGTCCACGGTCCTCCGCACGCTGAACCGCATGCACGAGGTCATCCCCGGGGCGCGGGTCGAGGGCTCGGTGATGCTCGACGGCGAGGACATCTACGCGTCCGCCGTGGACCCCGTGGGGGTGCGCCGGACGATCGGCATGGTCTTCCAGCGGCCCAACCCGTTCCCGACCATGTCCATCCGGGACAACGTCGTCGCGGGGCTGAAGCTGCAGGGCGGCAAGGGGCGCAAGGAACTCGACGAGGTCGCCGAGCGGGCCCTGCGCGGCGCGAACCTGTGGACCGAGGTCAAGGACCGGCTGAACAAGCCGGGCGGCGGTCTCTCCGGCGGCCAGCAGCAGCGGCTGTGCATCGCCCGCGCGATCGCGGTGCAGCCGGACGTCCTGCTGATGGACGAGCCGTGCTCCGCCCTGGACCCGATCTCCACGCTGGCGATCGAGGACCTGATCTCGGAGCTCAAGAAGGACTACACGATCGTCATCGTCACCCACAACATGCAGCAGGCCGCGCGCGTGAGCGACCGGACGGCGTTCTTCAACCTGCGTGCGACGGGCGAGCCCGGGCGGCTCGTCGAGGTCGACGACACCCCGAAGATGTTCTCGAACCCGGGCCAGCAGGCCACGGAGGACTACATCTCGGGCCGCTTCGGCTGAGTCCCTTCTCCCTGCCGGCGCCCCGAACGGCACTCTCGCCACCGACCCGGTGGGCGAGAGTGCCGTTCGTGCGTCCCCCGGGGTGACCTCAGACGTTCAGCGGACCCGGCCGGGTGCCCGTCACGACGTAGACGACCCGCCGGGACACCGCGACGGCGTGGTCCGCGTAGCGCTCGTAGAACCTGCCCAGCAGGGTCAGGTCCACCGCGGCCTGCACGTCGTCGCCGAAGGCCGGGGCCATGAGCACGGCGAAGAGTTCGCGGTGCAGCCGGTCCATCTCGTCGTCCTCGCGGTCGATCGCGGCGGCGAGCTGGACGTCGCGGGTCCGCACGACGTCGGCGGCCTTGCGAGCCAGGTCGACGGCCACCTCACCCATGCTGCGGAAGAGCGGCCGCACGGACTCCGGGACGACGTGGTCGGGGTACCGGCGGCGGGCGGACATCGCGACGTGCGCCGCGAGCCCGCCCATCCGCTCGAAGTCCGACGCCACGTGGATCGCCGCGACGACCGCACGCAGGTCCGTCGCCACGGGCTGCTGCAGGGCGAGGGCCTGGGTCGCGAACTCGTCCGCCTGGGCCCGCAGCTCGTCGATCCCGCTGTCCCCGGAGATGACCTGTTCCGCCAGCCGGAGCCGGCTGTCGACCAGCGCGGCCGTCGCACGCTGCATCGCGGTGGCGACCTCGTGACCCAGCAGGGTCAGGGTGTCGTCCAGCTGGTCCAGCAGGGCCTCGAGGGAGTCTCGCACCCCGCGACGGTAGGAAACCCGGGCCGACGGGGTCCCCGCATCCGGTGAATGCCGGGTGAACGTCAGGCGTCCAACCGGAACCCGACCTTCAGCCCGACCTGGAAGTACTCGACGGCGCCGTCGGCGAGGTGCCCGCGGATCTCGGTGACCTCGAACCAGTCGAGCTCCCGCAACGTCTCGGCCGCCCTGGCGACCCCGTTCTTGATGGCCGCCTCCACGCTATCGGGAGAGGTGCCGACGATCTCGGTGACGCGGTACGTGTGGGAAGACATGACAGTGATGTCCCCCGAACGACCGTCACGCCAAACGTCGATCTCGGATCAGACGGTGAGCGGGCCCGGCATGCTCCCGGTGACGACGTAGACGATCCGGCGGGCGACGGCGACGGCATGGTCCGCGTAGCGCTCGTAGAAGCGGGCCAGCAGCGTGACATCCACCGCCGCCTCGACACCGTGTGTCCAGTTGCGATCCATCAGCACGGTGAACATGTGCTTGTGCAGGTCGTCCATCGCGTCGTCCTCGGCCTCGAGCGCCGCGGCCGCCTCGATGTCCCGGGACCGGATGACCTCTCCCGCCTTGTGCGCGAGGGCGACACCGACCCGGCCCATCTCCGCGAAGTACGGCGCGATCTCCTCGGGCAGGACGGGCTGGGGGTGCCGGCGCCGGGCGGCCTTCGCCACGTGCAGCGCGAGGTCCCCCATCCGCTCGATGTCCCCGGCGCCGTGGATCGCGGCGACGACGATGCGCAGGTCCGTCGCGACGGGGGCCTGCAGCGCGAGCAGGGCGAAGGCCTGCTCCTCGGCCGCGTCCCGGATGTTGTCGATCTGCAGGTCCCCGGAGATCACCTGCTCGGCGAGCTGGAGATCGGTCTCGAGCAGCGCGCGCGTCGCCTTCTCCATCGCCACCGCGACGTCGGTGCACATCCCGGCCAGGCCATCGGCCAGCCCGTCGAGCTGCTCCTGATACGCGTCACGCATGGGTCAAGACTAGAGGCGTGTGACCTACGAGGCAGCGCCAGGACGTGAACCGGTGGTGAACGCTCGGCGAACCCGGCCCGGGTGTCGCCGCGATCAGCCGCAGGTCGCGGCGGGTGCGCCGGCCGCGGGGGTGCCGGCAGGGGCCGCGGTGGGCGCGCGGACCGTCCCGTCGAAGGACGTGCCGAGGACGAGTTGGACCGACCCGCTCGTCCCGGTGTCCGGCACGAGCCGGGCCGTGGGGACGGACCCGGCGATCGCCTGCGCCTGGGCCGCGCGGTCCGGGGAGAAGCGCACGAGCGTGTCCGCGGACGGCTCGGGGGCGTTCGAGACGGCGCCGACGCCGTAGCCGAGCCCGCGCAGCGCCGTCCCGATCTGCCCGGCCAGACCGTCCCGGCCCGCGGCGTTCAGCACGTCGACGGTGACGCTGTCCGGCGCGGCGCCGGTGGCCCGCGACGTCGGCTCGGTGGCGCTGTCCGGCAGCGGCTGGTCCTTGCGGACGGCGCTGAACAGCGCAGTCGCGTCCCCGGTGCGCAGCTCGAGGTTCCCGCGGGTGTTCGGCACGCCGCTGACCGGCAGCGGGACGAGGGTGACGCCGGCGGCGCCGAGCCGCCGCTGGGCCGTGGAGAGGGAGAGCAGGTCCTGCATGCTGGCGTTGTCCGCGAGCATGCTGTGCCCCAGTGCTGCCGCGACGTCCCGGGTGGTGCCGGGGGAGAGCAGGACGCGGGCGGACAGGGCCTCACCGAAGACGGAGGCCAGCAACTGCTGCTGCCGCTGGGCCTGGCCGAAGGCCGGCGAGGAGTCCGTGGGGACCGCGGACGCCTCGGCGAAGCGGACGGCCTGCTCGCCGTCGAGGGTCGTGGTGCCGGCCCGGGGGACGATCGCGCCCAGCCGATCGTCGACCACCGGGTTCTCGACGCACACCTCGACGCCGCCGAGCGCGTCCACCATGTCCTTGACGCCGGGCATGTCCAGCGCGACGAACCGGGTGACGGCCATGCCGGTGAGCTGCTGCACCGCGCGGACCGTGCAGCGCGGGCCGCCGACGTCGTAGGCCGAGCCGAGCGTCGTCCGGGTCTCGGCGGGGACCGTCTCGTCCAGGTAGGCGGCGGCACGGGGGTCCCAGCGCTGGCAGGGCGGCCGGTTGATCTCCAGGTCCGTGGGCAGGGCGACGGTGACCACCCGCTCTCCGCCCGCGGCGACGTGGGTGAGGACGAGGGAGTCGGTCCGGGAACCGCTGCTCGACGTGTCTCCCGAGCTCCCCGAGGCCGTCCCGAGGATCACCACCGTGTCGTCGCCGGCCTGGGCCGCGGCGTCGACGATCGAACCGGACGTGGGGTCCAGCGCGGCCACCGGCCGGATGGTCGACTCCATCCAGCGGGAGGCGCCCCAGCTCAGCGCCGTGCCCGCGAACAGCAGGAACGCGACGGCGGCGACCAGGATCTTGGCCGCGAGGACGGGACGTCGGCCGGGACCCGGCGGTGCCGGCGGCGGCGCGTCCTCCTCGGCCGGCTCGGGCTCGTCGTCCTCCCGGGTCTGCAGCGCCATCCCCGCGTGGGCGGCGGTGAGCCGGGTGAGGCTCTCGTCGATGCGGCGGACACGGGAGGCGAGGGCGGTGGTCTCCTCGGCCTCCCCGGCGTCGGCGTCGGAGGGGGCGTCGGCCGGCGGGTCGGTGGGGACCGCGCTCCCGGGTGGCGGGACCGGCCCCTTCGCCTTCTCGGCGGGCACGGCCGCGCGGACGCGGACCGTCTCCTGGACGTCCGGCCGCTGCTCCGGACCCCCGGTCGACGCCGGGGATGCGGCGGGGGTGCGGCCCCGTGCGGGCGCCGCCGGGACCGGTCCGCCGAAGGCGTCCGGACGGGGGGTTCCCTCCCGGCGTGCGCCGGGGGCGGGAGGCCGCCGACCGGGCCGGGTCAGGGGTGGCGCGGTGGTCGTGGGTGGCGCGGTGAGCGGCGGTGGCGCGGTGGTCGTGGGGGGCGCGGGCGGCACGACACCGCCGCGGAGTGTGGGGGCACCGGCCGCGGTCGGCGGGGGTGCGCCCTTGCGGGGAGGCTGCACGCGTCCCGGGCCGACAGCCCGGACCGGCGCGACCCGGACCGGCGCGGCAGGGGGCGGCGCGGGCGGTGCGTGGCGCGGGCCGGACCGCTGTCCGGCCGTGGAGCCGGGCGGCGTGCCCGGAGGCGGTGCCGGGGTCGCACGTCCACCGAGCGCGGCTTCGCGGGCCTCCCGTTCCTCGCGGCGGGTGAGGCGCCGGGGCGAGACCCCGGGAACGGGAGCGCCGGGCTCGGGCGCGGCTGCGGAGGGGGAACGGAGGCCGTACCGCGCCAGTACGTCGTCGGCGCCCTGGTCCGCCGGCCGGTCCCGAGGCGCGGGCTCGCGGTAGCGGGGGCCGCGGTGGTGGTTGCGGGGATCGCGTTCGTCCTGCTCCGGCACGCCACCTCCCCGATCCTTCGCACCGGGCGCCTACGCGACCGATCCGGACACACGGAAGGGCGGTCGAGCCAGCTCTCGGCTCCGTCCGCCCCCGAGGCAGTTTACGGAGCCGTGACGAGCGGGCGGTGCGGGGGTCAGCCCGTGGTGCGGACCGGCTGGCGGATCGCGCGTCGCCCGCTGGCCGGGCCCGCGAGCCGGACGTGCCCGGCGCGGTACGCGACGGCGTTGCGCCCCGCCTCCTTGGCGGTGTAGAGCAGCATGTCCGCCTCGCCGATGAGCGGTTCGACCTCGGTCGGCACACCGACGGCGTGCGCGACGCCGATGCTGACCGTCACCCGCAGCTCCGGGTGCAGCTCGGACCACGGATGGTGGGCGATCCGCTCGCGGGCCGTCTCGCAGATCTCCACGGCGGCGCTCAACGCCCGCCCGGGAAGGACCAGCGCGAACTCCTCGCCGCCGTAGCGGGCGCAGAAGCCGTCGTCCGGGAGCGAGGCGTCGAGCTCCGCGACCATCCGCTGCAGCACCCGGTCCCCGAACAGGTGCCCGTGGGTGTCGTTCACCAGCTTGAAGTGGTCGATGTCCACCAGCGCGACGCAGATCCCGATGGTCCGCAGGGCCGCGTCGTCGAGGTCTCCCAGCAGGGCGGCGAGCCGCTCGTCGAGGTAGCGGCGGTTGTAGGTGGCGGTGAGGCTGTCCCGACGGGACTGCTCGCGGGCCTCCGCGTGCTCGCGGCGCAGCCGGTCGAGCTCGTCGTGGGTCCCGACGCCGTGGGTCTCCCCGCCCCGGAGCAGCTCCACCGCGGCCTGCAGGTGCATGTACGCCTGCTGCCACTGGTGCTGCTGGGCCAGCCGCTCGGCCGCGGCGGTGTGCAGGGCGGCGCGGGCGCGCGGTGACTCGGGCGGCGCGGTGTCCACCAGACTGTCACGTCCTTCGGGCAGCGTGCGGATCATGCCGACTGCGTCCATCGCTCGATCACCTCCCCGACTCCTACCCTCCATGTCGTCGTGACGCACGGGACTCTTGAGGCGTATGGGGCGACCGCACCCGTTCGCGCGGGAGGCCACCCGACCGGGCGAGCGAGGTCGCACGGTCCGTCGGCAAGATCATTGCCGCGGCGGTCACCCGCCTGAGTGCATGAGCTCCGCCCCGAACGGCACGGACGGGTCCTCGGGGTCGTCCAACCAGCGCTCCGGGAGCACCACGCGTCCCGGCGAGCCCTGACGTCCCCGCGGTCCCTCGGCGTCCGCCGGGAACTCCTGGTCCAGGTCCAGCATGCCGAGTAGCTCGTCGAGCTCGTCGAGGCCGTTAACCAGCCCGAGGCGCTTGCGGATGTCCGAACCGACGGCGAAACCCTTCAGGTACCAGGCGATGTGCTTGCGGACGTCCCGGATGCCCTTGTCCGCGCCCATATGTTCGCCGAGCAGGACCGCGTGCCGCCGCAGGGTCACCGCGACCTCCCGCAGCGTCGGCGGGGTGGGCAGCGGCCGACCCGCGAACGCCGCCTCGAGATCACCGAAGAGCCACGGCCTGCCGAGGCAGCCGCGGCCCACGACCACGCCGTCACAGGCTGTGCGCCTCACCATCTCCAGTGCGTCGTCGGCGCTGAAGATGTCCCCGTTGCCGAGGACGGGCAGCTCGGCGGGCAGGTGGTCCCGCAGCCGGGCGATCGCGGACCAGTCCGCGGTGCCCGAGTAGCGCTGCGCCGCGGTCCGGGCGTGGAGGGCGACCGCCGCGACACCCGAGTCTGCCGCGATCCGGCCCGCGTCGAGGTAGGTGGAGTGCTCGTCGTCGATGCCGATCCGCATCTTGACGGTGACGGGACGACCGTCGGAGTTGTCGACGGCCGCGCGCACGATCCGCTCGAACAGCCTCCGCTTGAACGGCAGCGCCGCCCCGCCGCCCTTGCGGGTGACCTTGGGGACCGGGCAGCCGAAGTTCATGTCGACGTGGTCCGCGAGGTCCCGCTCGACGATCATCCGCACCGCCTGCCCCATCGCGACGGGATCCACGCCGTAGAGCTGCATCGACCGCGGGGACTCGTCCGCGTCCATGGCGATCATCCGGAGAGTCAGCGGGTTCTTCTCGACCAGCCCGCGGGACGTGATCATCTCGCAGACGTAGAACCCGCCGCCCTGCTCACGGCAGAGACGCCGGAAGCCGGGATTGGTGATGCCGGCCATCGGGGCGAGGACGACGGGGGAGTCCGCCTGGTAGGGCCCGATGCGCAGCGGCTTCACCACGGGCGTGGGCACGGGTACGAGGTCCTGCAGGGTCACGGGGAACCATTGTGCGCCTCGCCGCCGGTGACCGTCGGTCCGCCTGGTCCTGGAGGCGTCGGGCTCCTTCGCGACGGAGTGTGGCGGGCCGTAGGCTGGGTGGGCTCACCCCCGCCGGGTGGGCATAGGGGCCTCTAGCTCAATCGGCAGAGCAGCGGACTTTTAATCCGCGGGTTCGGGGTTCGATCCCCCGGGGGCCCACCAGGCTCGACCAGCAAGGTTCGTTCTTTGTCCCACGCTTGACTCGACGTCATGGATTCATACGTGGTGCGAGTGGCGGTACTGTTCGCACCATGGCGGGTGCCTCGCGGCGGAGACAACGGGCTCGCGGAGGCATCGACGAGCTCCCGAGCGGTTCGCTCCGTGTGTCGGTGTACGCAGGGATCGATCCTGTGACGAAGCGCCGGCACTACCTCCGTGAGGTGGTGCCGCCGGGCCCGACCGCATGGGCCGACGCGGAGAAGGCCGTGCGCCGGCTCGCGAACCAGGTCGACGAGCGCAAGCACCCGAAGACGAGCGCCACGGTCAACCAGCTACTCGATCAGCATTTCGAGCTGCTGACGCTGGAGCGCTCGACGATGGACACCTATGTCCGGTACGCGGACAAGCACATCCGCCCGTTCATCGGCCGGGCCTCGGTCGGCTCTCTCGATGCCGGAGTGTTCGACTCGCTCTACGCAGAGCTGCGGCGGTGCCGGGATCACTGCGACCGCAGTGCCTACATCGAGCATCGCACGGAGCGGGCGCACGAATGCGACCCACGTTGCCGGCCGCACGTCTGCACGCCGCTCAGCGCGTCGACGATCCGGCAGGTCCACTTCGTGCTCAGCGGTGCACTCAAAAGAGCGGTCCGCTGGCGCTGGCTCACCACGAACCCGATCACGGAAGCCGAGCCACCGCCAGCGCCCCGGCCGAGCCCGCGTCCGCCCAGCGCCCAGGAGGCTGCGCGGATCCTCGCCGAGGCGTGGAAGGACCCCGACTGGGGTCTGTTGGTCTGGATCGCGATGGTGACGGGCCTTCGGCGAGGAGAGCTGTGCGGCATCCGGTGGCGCCACGTCGACCTCGACACGGGCGTTCTGGCGCTGGAGCGCAGCATCGGGCAGCGCAGCGGCCAGACGTGGGAGAAGGACACGAAGACCCATCAGCAGCGGCGTATCGCTCTCGATCCGGAGACCATCGAGCTGCTCACTGAGTACCGGGACCGATGCGCGAACCGTGCTGGAGAGCTCGGCCTCGAGCTTGCGCAGGATGCGTTCCTGTTCTCACTCGCTCCGGACGGCTCGACGCATCTGCTTCCGGATTCGGTGAGCCAGCGTTACGGCAAGCTCGCCAAGCGTCTCGGCATCCACACCTCTATCCACAAGTTGCGCCACTACTCAGCCACCGAGCTGATCGCCGCTGGCGTGGACGTGCGCACCGTCGCGGGGCGTCTTGGACATGCGGGTGGCGGGACGACGACGCTGCGCGTCTATGCGGCGTGGGTGTCTGAGTCCGACCAGCGCGCCGCGACGAGTCTGTTCTCCCGGATGCCAGCTCGGCCGCTCCAGCCAAGGTCACCACTCCGGCAACCGAAGTACCCGTACGAGAAGCTGGCGATAGCCATCCTCGACGAGATCGCGGCAGGGCGCTTCGCGGTCGGCGCCTTCTTGCCAGGCCAGAAAACTCTCGCGACCGAGCGCGGGGTGGCGGTCGGGACGGCGCACCGCGCGATGGATCTGCTGCGGGAGGCGGGCTTTGTCGAGGTGAGGCCCGGACACGGCTTCCGTGTTGTCGCGCGACCGGAGGCAGCCGCTCCGATTCGGGTTGCTCAACCTTTGCCACCTGCGTCGCCGGCCAGCCGAGCAGAAGGCGCGGGGAACGCGTCGAGCCGAACGCTCTTGAACCTCGAGCTCCGCCTCGGAACCACCACGTTGTCCCGGTTCATGGCAGAGGCGAACCCATCGGACGCGGGTGAACTGCGTGGACTGCTGACGGACGCTGTTCGCCGTGTGGCTGGAGACGCCGACGTCAGCCTCTACGAGCTTGATCTTCGCGACGCCTCCGGGCTCCTCATCGGAACGTTTGTGGCGACACGGCCCGCCTGATCGCCTCGCAGTCAGGCAGATTCCGGCAGGCAGCCTGCTTGGTCCCTCACAGCGCGCGGACCCCACAAGGGCAGCCACCGCCACGATCGGTATGCCGTGGACTTCGGCTGCTAAGACCGTGTTTGAGAAGGGTCGGCGTGTCTGCGCCGCGCGGGCCGCGCTCTG
>JAOZVV010000119.1 GCA_025869365.1 Pseudonocardia sp. | reverse complement strand
CTCCACTGCTTCAGACTGCTTCAGAGTGCTTTAGAGTGCTTCAGAGTGCTGCTTCTCCACTGCCTCGCAGCTGCTCCACTGCTGCTCCACTGCTCCACTGCTTCTCCACTGCCTCGCTTTCCACTCCCTCTCTCTCCCTCTCTCTCCCTCCCTCTCCCCGCCTCCTTCCCACCTCTGCTCCCCTCTCCTCTCCTCGCTCGCTCCACCCCCCCCCCCAACGCCATAAACACACCCAAACCCCCCCCCCCCAAAAACCCCCCCCCAAGGACAAACCGAACAAGGGGGGGGGGCCGCCCCCGGATCCCGGCCTCGGCCCGCACCCGCTCGGCCGCCGCGGCCGCGGCGCACGACACCCGGCCCACCCACAGCCCCAGCTCGTCCTTCGACATCTCACCCGCCCTGGAACCCGAGGTGGTGGCGCGGATGACGGTCGAGGGGGTGCGGCGCGGCAGCCTCTACGTGTTCACGGATCCGAAGGTCCGGGACCTGATCGAGGACCACCACACGACGATGGTGGCGGAGTTCGCCCACGTCGAGTCCTTCCTGGCCGCCCGATGAGCGGGCTCGCGGGGAAGTACCAGGGCTTCGACGTGACGGTCGAGCAGGGCATCGCGGAGATCACCCTGCGCCGCCCGGACCGGCTCAACGCGCTGTCCATCCCGGCCCGCCGGGACCTGATCGAGATCCTCAACGCCTGTCAGCTCGACGACGACGTGCGCGTCGTGATCCTCACGGCGACGGGCCGCGGGTTCTGCGCCGGGATGTGGCTGGGCGGCACCGACGAGGACGAGACCCCCACCCTCGTGCCGGACGTCGCCCGGGGCCACAAGACCCCGGTCAACCTCGCCGCCCAGCTGCGGCTCTACAGCCAGGAGCTCGCCCGGACGCTGCGCCGGCTGGACAAGCTGACGATCGCCGCGGTCAACGGCTACGCCATCCAGATCGGCCTGACCATGGCGCTGGCCTGCGACTACGTGATCGCGGCCGAGTCGGCGACCCTCGGCAGCGCCACGCTGCGGATGGGCTACCAGCCGGACGAGGGCGGGCACTGGCTGCTGGTCGAGCACCTCGGCGTCAAGGGCGCCCTGGACTTCGTGATGCGCAAGAAGATGGTCCGCGGCGAGGAGGCGGTCCGGCTCGGGCTGGCCACCGAGGTCGTCGCCGACGAGGCACTGCCGGCGCGCGCCCGGGAGCTGGCGGCGGAGCTCGCCGCCGGTCCGCAGGTGGCGATGCGGCTGCTCAAGCGGGCGATCTACAACGCGCCGCTCCAGACGCTGGACCAGGCGGGGGACGACATCTCCGTCCGCACCGCGGTCAGCGACTTCCACCGGGACGCGGTCGAGGGATCCCGCGCCTGGCTCCGCAAGGAGACCCCGACGTTCAACCGCTGGCTGGAGGAGCCCGATGGATCTTGAGCTTGCCGACGACCGGCTGTTCTTCCAGCAGAACACCCGCCGGTTCCTCGAACGGGAGAGCCCGCTGGAGCACGTCCGGGAGCTGCACCGCACGGAGCACGGGTTCGACCCCGGCTGGTGGCGGAAGGCGGCGGAGCTCGGCTGGACCACGCTGCTGGCGAGTGAGGAGGACGGCGGCGGCAGCCTGTCCGGGGCGCCGCTGCGGGACGCGGTGATCGTGGCGGAGGAGCGCGGGCGGCTGATCGCGCCCGGCCCGTTCCTGCCCACCAACGTCGTCGTCTCCGCACTGAGCGCCGGGGGGGACCCCGCGCTGAAGGAGGCGCACCTGCCGGGCCTCCTGGAGGGGGACGCCACCGCGGCCTGGGCGTCGTCCGGGCTCCCCGACGACCTGCGGGTGGAGGCCCGCGCCGACGGGGGCGAGATCGTCCTCGACGGGACGGCCCCCCACGTCGAGGCCGCCGCCTCGGCGGACCTGCTGCTCGTCGTCGTCCGGACCGGGGACGGGATCGCGCAGGTCGCGGTCCCGCGCACGCACCCGGGCGTCACGGTCGTCCCCGGGCGGAGCCTGGACCTGGTGCGCCGCTTCGCGCGGGTGCGGTTCGAGGGCGTCCGCGTGCCGCGGTCCCACCTGATCGACGGCGCGAACGCCGTCGAACGGGCCCTGCAGGTCGCGCTGACGCTGCAGGCCGCCGAGTCCGTGGGCGCGATGGACCGGGCGTTCGAGACCACCTTCGCCTACATGGGGGACCGCTACGCGTTCGGCCGCGCCATCGCCTCCTACCAGGCGCTGAAGCACCGGGTCGCGGACATGCTGCTGCACCTGGAGTCCGCCAAGGCCACCACGGACGCGGCCGCCCGGGCCGTCGACGACGCGAACCCGGAGGCGGGACGCCTCGTGCGGATCGCCGCGGCCTACGTCAAGGACACCGCCCCGACATTCGTGCAGGAGTGCGTCCAGCTGCTCGGCGGCATCGGCGTGACCTGGGAACACGACATCCACCTCTACCTGCGCCGGGTCACGGTGAACCGCGCCGTCCTCGGCACGCCCGAGCGGTACCGCGAGCAGATCTGCGTCCGGCTGGGCGTGTGAGGAGACCACGATGACGACCACCGCGCCACGCCCGGCGGAGGGACAGCTCGAGAGCCTCGACGTCTTCCGCGACCGGGCCCGCACCTTTCTCGCCGCCTCGATGCCGCGCCGCACCGAGGGCGACGGCCCGGTCTCGATGCGGGAGGCCAAGGAGCTGCAGGCGATCCTCTTCGACGGCGGCTTCGCCGGGATCGCGTTCCCGCGACGGTACGGCGGGGCCGGCCTGACGCTGGACCACCAGACCGTCTTCGCCGAGGAGGCGGCCGGCTACCGGATGCCGACCCCGCTCGCCGTCTCCGTCGCGATGATGGCACCGACGCTGCTGGACCACGGGTCCGACGAGCTCAAGGAGCGCCACCTGCCGCGGATGCTGCGGGGGGAGGAGATCTGGCTGCAGCTGCTGTCCGAACCCTCGGGCGGCTCGGACATGGCCGGCGTGCTCACCCGGGCCGCGCGGTCCGGGGACGACTGGGTGATCGACGGGGCCAAGATCTGGACCACCGGGGCGAACCACGCGGACTACGGGATGTGCCTGGCCCGCACGGACCTCGACGTGCCGAAGTACAGCGGGCTGTCGATGTTCGCGGTGCCGCTGGACCACGCCGGGGTCCGCATCGAGCCGATCGTCTCCGCGGACGGCGGCGACCCGCACTTCTTCCAGGAGTTCCTGGACGAGGTGGTGCTCCAGGACGGCAACCTCATCGGCCCGCTCAACAACGGCTGGGCCGTCGCGCACACCCTGCTCTACCACGAGCGCAACGCCACGGCGGGCGTCGGCCACGGCCGGGGCTACCGCGCCGAGGCGGACGCGGGCGACGCGACGGGCAGCGGGATCGACGACCTCATCGCGCTCAGCCGGGCGGCGGGCACGTCGGGCGACCCGGTCTCCCGCCAGCTGCTCGCCGAGGCCCACATCTCCGCGGTGGTCGCCCGCCAGGTGAGCGACCGCGTCATGACCGGGATCCGGACGGGCGCGTTCGAGGGGGAGTGGGGATCGCTGCTCAAGCTGGGCATGGGCATCGACGCACCCCGGCGCGGGGAGATCGGCCTGGCCGTCGCGGGCGAGGACGGCGTCGTCTGGGACGACGAGGCCGGGGACAACATCGACGCGCACTCGGTGCGCTGGCTCGTCTCGCGCACCATCGCGATCGCCGGCGGCACGAACGAGATGCAGCGCAACATCGTCAGCGAGCGCCTGCTCGGGATGCCGCGCGAGGTCGCCGTGGACCGGGCGGTGTCCTTCCGGGACGTGCTCGCCCGCCGCGCCGATCGCCGCTGACCCCTACCCGTCGCACGAAGGGCACACCATGGGAACGCTCGACTCACGCGCCGTCGTCGTCACCGGCGCCGGGTACGGCCTCGGCCGCGCCTACGCGCTCGCCGCGGCGGCCGAGGGCGCCTCGATCCTGGTCAACGACGTCGATCCGGAACGGGCGAAGGCCGTCGCGCAGGAGATCACGGACGCGGGCGGCTCCGCGTCGGCACATCCCGCGTCGGTCGTGGACTTCGACGCGGCCGCCGGGATCGTCGCGGCCTGCGTCGCCGAGTACGGCCGGATCGACGGGCTGGTGAACAACGCCGGTGTGATCGTCTCCGGGGATCCCTGGGACATCGGCGCGAAGGACATCCGGCACCTGGTGGACGTCAACGTCGTCGGGGTGCTCAACGTGGGGATCGCCGCGATCGAGGCGATGCGCCGGGCGGGCGGCGGCGCGATCGTCAACGTCACCTCCGGCGGTCACCTCGGCATGCCCGGTCTCGCCCTCTACGGCGCGACGAAGGGCGCGGTCGCCTCGCTGACCTACGGCTGGGCGATCGACCTGGCGGGCAGCGGGATCCACGTCGTCGGGCTCTCGCCGCTCGGCCGCTCCGGGATGGGCCGGTCCGAGGCGCTGCCCGAGGCGGAGCACATCGCCCCGGTCGTGGCCTACCTGCTGGGCGACGAGGCCGCCGGGCTGCACGGCCAGGTCGTCCGTTTCGACGGCTCCCGGCTCAGCCTGCTCCGCCCGCCGGCGTACGCCGAGCCCGTCGTGGAGAACCCGCCGGGCTGGTCCGTCGCCCAGGTGTCCGAGGCGGTCCGCTCGACGCTCGGCGCCACCACCCACGCGATCGGCCACCCGCCCGTCCGGCCCGTCGCCTGAGCTCACCGACGTACTGAGGAAAGGACCCACCGTGACCACGATCGACCCCGAGTCCTACACCGGGATCATCCTGCGCAAGCAGGGGCGCGTCCTGCACGCCGAGCTGAACAACCCGGGGCGCAAGAACGCCCTGAACCACACCATGATCAACGAGCTGCACCGGCTGTGGACCGAGGTCGACGAGGACGAGGACGTCTACGTCGTCGTCCTCTCCGGACACGGCGACGCGTTCTGCGCGGGCATCGACCTGCGCAACCTGTCCCAGAGCTCCGGGCCGGAGAAGAACACGGCCAAGCGCCTGTCGGTGAAGGGCCCGCGGGACTCGTTCTGGCGGATGCTGGACTGCGAGACGCCGATCATCTCCAAGGTCCGCGGCCCGGCCTACGGGCTCGGGGTGAACATCTGCCTCAGCGCGGACATCGTGATCGCGTCGGAGAACGCGCGGTTCTGCGACTCGCACGTGAAGAACGGCATCGCTCCCGGGGACGGCGGCGCGGCCCTGTGGCCGCTGCTGATCGGCTTCCACCGGGCGAAGGAGTACATCATGCTCGGGGACCCGATCGACGGCCCGAAGGCCGCCGAGATGGGTCTGATCAACCACTGCGTCCCGGACGAGGAGCTGGACAAGTTCGTGGACGAGATGGCGGAGCGCCTCGCCAACGGCGCGCCGTTGGCGATCGCGTTCGCCAAGCTGTCCGTGAACGTCATGCTCAAGCAGCTGATGGCCGGCGCCTTCGAGACGTCCATGGCCTACGACATGCTGACCCTCAAGACCAACGACGTGCGGGAGGGCTCGTCGGCGTTCGTGGAGAAGCGCTCGCCGAACTTCACCGGGACCTGATGCGGGCGGGGCCTGCCGGTGCACCTGGCAGGCCCCGTGCGGTCCGGCCCCTCAGTCCGACGAGGGCAGCGGCTTCGCCAGCACCGGCTCCAGCACGTCCGTGCCCACGGCGAGCGAGCCCTTGCCCGGCTTGGTGCACATGATCTCCAACCCCGACGCGGGATGGCCGTACCGCTTGCCGGGGAGGGTGCCGCCGGCGCGTCCGGGGTCCAGTGGCGCGGTGGCGGGCTCGCTCCCCAGGTCCGCCACCGGGGCACCGCCACAGGTCAGCTCGATGTCGTCGGCCGCGGGCCGGACGACCACGAACTGCCCGTCGCACGTCACGCTCCGGACTCGCTGACCGGGTTTCGTCCTCATTGCTGTCCTCCTCGACGACGCCGAATTCTCCTGACCCGTCCCATGCTATTCGATAGCCTGGATGACCAACAGTGAGGACTCTGCACACGTCAGAGGTTCACCGATTGGAAAAGAGTGTATCTATTGGCGCGGACTTCGCCGGCGCGCCGGGAGCCCGCTGGGCGGTCGGCCCCAGGAGCCGGACGACCGGTCGGACCTGTTCGAGATGATCGCGCATGAGGCGTCGGGCGAGCGCGACGTCGCCCGCCCCGATCGCGTCGATGATCTCGACGTGCTCCCGGTCCACCCACTCGCGCATCGCCGGGTCCGGCTGCCTGCCGCGCTGCTCGGTGAGGCGCATCAGCGCGAGCAGGAAGAACCAGACGGCCTGGTTCCCCGCGTGCTCCGCGAGCTGGCCGTGCCATCCGTGGATGGCCAGGCCCGGCTTCCCCGACGCGCGGCGGTGGCTCTGCAGCGCCTCGCGCAGCTCCCCGATCGACCCCGGATCGGCCTCGGCGGCGAGCCGCTCCACGATGGCCAGCTCGAGGGCGGAGCGGACCTCGAAGAGCGCGGTGGTGTCCACGCCCTCGTAGTCCAGGTGGATCGCCAGGGACTCGGCCGCGGCGTCGACGGACGGCATCGCGACGAACAGCCCGCCGCCCGGCCCGCGCCGGGTGCGGACGACCTGGTGGAACTCCAGCAGGCGGACCGCCTCGCGCACCACGGCGCGGCTCACGTCGTAGCGGGCCGCGAGCGTGAGCTCGGAGCCGACGTGCCGGTCCACCTCCCAGCCCTGGTCGATGATGTCGGTGAGGATCTCGGCGGCGATGACACTGGCGAGCTTCGCCGCGGCCTTCCCGCTGGACATGTCCCCGAAGGTCAGCGTCCGGCGGCCGCGCCGGGAGGTCAGGTTCGTCGTGATCCGCTCGATGTGCTCGCGGGTGGCGGCTCCCGCGGCCGGCGCGTCACCCGCCGCGACGGCCTCGGCGATGCGGCGGTGGGCCTCGGTGGCGGTGCGCCGGTCCCGTTGCACCTGGGCGTGCGAGCGCCGGCCCGACGCCGCGTACCAGTCCGTCACCTGCACCAGGATCCGCGTGAGGAGCTCGAGCGCCGGGTTCGCGGACATGCCGGCGAGGACGGCGTGCATCTCGATCCACGGCTCGTTGCCCGGCCGGCCGGTGTGGTCCGCGAGCCTGCGCAGCAGGGCGTCGCGCTCCTCCTGCGGCGCGGTGCGGGCGGCGAGCTCGGCGGCCCGTTCCTCGATGATCGCGCGGGCCTCGAGCACCTCGTCCGCGCCCACGCCGCGATAGGCGAAGAACACCATCGCCGCGGTGCTCACGGCCGTCTCGTCCGGGGCGGTGACCAGCAGGCCGCCGCCGGCCCCCGGCTTCATCCGGGCGACGCCCAGGTACTCGACGAGCCGGATCGCCTCCCGGACCACGGCCCGGCTGACCCCGTACCGCTCGACGAGCTCGGGCTCGGTGCCGACGATCTCCCCGACCGGCCAGCCCCGGGACAGGATGTCCCGGCGGATCCGGTGGGCGACGTCGTCGACCAGCCGTGGGCCCACCTGACGGTCGTTGCCGCCGGTCATCCCGCGCCGCCGCTCGCCGGGCCCGGCTGCGGCGGGCAGGGCGGTGTCGTGCGGCAGGAGCACACGGCGACCTCTTTCCCGACGACTGAGAGCTGGCCGACCGAGTCTACCCGCGAAGAATTCGTGGACCTGCGGAGCATCACGGAAAGACCAGTGGGAATTGCGCGGAACGGGGCCGTCCCGCGGTCGGCCCCGATCCCGGTCCGGGGCGGCCGACGGCGGCGCCGACGGTGCTCTGCCGGGGCCGGCGAGGGCGGGGCCGTGGAGCCTCGCGATGGCGTGCGGAGGCTCCGGTCGAGGAGCCTATTTAGATACACTATTTCAGTCAAGGTCTGGTCATCTTCGCAGTTGGAGTGGACAATCACCGAGTGACAAGTAGACCTAACGGATCGGCGGCAGCGTTGCCGCTCGACGGTGTTCGGGTGGTCGATCTGAGCCAGGGCGTGGCCGGTCCGTTCTGCGCGAAGATCCTCGCGGACCACGGAGCGTCCGTGGTGAAGGTCGAGCCCCCGGACGGTGACGAGACACGCCGGATGGGTCCCTTCCCGGGTGACGAATCGGATCCCGAACGAAGTGGGCTATTCCTGCATCTCAACACCAACAAGAAGGGAATCGTCGTCGATTTCGCCGTATCGGGTGCGACGGACGTCGTCCGCGCGCTCGTCGGGTCGGCGGACATCGTGATCGAGTCCTCGAGGCCGGGCGCGCCGCTCGCCGAGGGGCTCGATCCGGCCTCCCTGCGAGATGGGCACCCCGGCCTCGTGGTCACCTCGGTGACGCCGTTCGGGCAGACGGGGCCCTACCGGGACTACCGGATGACGGAGATCGTGGCGTTCGCGATGGGCGGGCCGATGAACTCCAGCGGGGTGCCGGACCGCGAGCCGGTCAAGATGGCCGGCAACGTCGTGCAGATGCAGAGCGGCGCCACGGCGGCGACGGCCACGCTCGGCGCCCTCTGGCACGCCGTCGGCACCGGGGTCGGCCAGCACGTCGACGTGGCGACCTACGAGACGCAGAACGGCAGCCTGGACCGGCGTCGGTACTACCTGCTGTCCTATCAGTACTCCGGCTACGTCACCCAGCGCCAGCAGAAGGTGGGCGCGGGCCGGATCGCCGTCGGCGGCAGGTATCCGACCAAGGACGGGCGGATGATCACCACCGGGGCCGTGTGGCCCACCCACCTGCCCCGGATGGTCGGGGTGCTGGGGGACGAGCAGCTCTCGGCGCTGTTCGCCGAGTCCGGCGAGAGCGTGGTCATCGAACAGCCGGGCCTGGTCAACGACGCGATCGCGGCCTGGGCGGCCTCCCGGGAGGCCCGGGCGGCGATGCGCGAGGCGCAGCGCGCGGGATGGCCGGTCGTCGTGGTCAACGACCCGAGGTCCCTGCTCACCGACGAGCATCTCGTCGCCCGCGGGTTCTGGGTGCAGGGGGACTCGCCGATGGGCGCCGTCCCCTACACCGGGGCCGCGGTGAAGGTCGACGGCGGCGGCTGGGAGCTCCGCTCGCCCGCCCCGCGCCTCGGTGAGCACACCGACGAGGTGCTGCGGGCCGCGGGCCTGGACGAGGAACGGATCTCCGAGCTGCGGAAGCGGGGTGCGGTGCGATGAGCGAGCCCGCGAGCGAGTCACGGGTGCAGGACGAGCCGACGACGTCCGACGGGATCGGGCAGTTCGGACCGCTGAAGGGCATGCGGATCCTCGACATGACGGCGGCCCTCGCGGGCGCGTTCGCCACCATGCTGCTGGCGGACATGGGCGCCGAGGTCATCAAGATCGAGTCGTTGCAGCACTACCCGACGCCCAGCCGGGGCCCGCGCAACCCGCCCCGCGGCACCGAGGCCGGCGCGGTCGCCGCGAGCCGGGACTACCCGGACTCGGATCCGGGTGAGGACCCGTGGAACCGGCTGAGCTGGTTCAACTCCCACTCGCGCAACAAGCGCAACGCGACGATGGACATCACCCGCCCCGATGGCAAGGAGCTGTTCCTGCGGCTGATCGAGACCGCGGACGGGTTCGTCGAGAACAACGCGGCGGGCCTGCTGGAGCGGCTCGGCCTCGCCCCCGAGCTGCTCCTCCGGCGCAACCCCCGGCTGATCATCGTGCGCATGCCCCCGCTGGGCTCCACCGGCCCGGACGCCAACGCGACGGGCTTCGGCTGGCACTTCGAGGAGCTCGCCGGCTTCCTCGAGGTCCAGGGCTACCCGGACGGGCCCACGGTCGGGTCGATCTTCATGGACGGGTCGAGCGGTCCCGCGGGGGCGAACGCGTTCATGATGGCGTTGCTGCGCAGGCGCCGCACCGGCGAGGGCTGCGTGGTGGAGGTCAGCCAGGTCGAGAACATGATCGTGCACATCGGGGACCTGGTGATGGACGCCGTCATGAACGACCGCGTCCCCGCCCGGGAGGGCAACCGCTCGCCGGACTTCGCCCCCCAGGGCGTCTACCCGTGCACGGGGGAGGACGCCTGGCTCGCCCTCTCGGTGCGGACGGACGAGGAGTGGGCCGCGTTCCGCGAGGCCGTCGGGGACCCGGAGGCGCTGCGGGATCCGGCGTTCGCGGACGTCGCCGGGCGCCGTCGCGCCCACGACGCGATCGACGACGCGATCGCCGCATGGACCCGCACGCAGGACAAGTTCGAGGCGTTCCACGCGCTGCAGGCCGCGGGTGTGCCCGCAGGCCCGGTCATGGACGAGTCCGACGCCGGATCGGACCCGCAGCTGCACGAGCGGGGGTTCTTCCACTTCCTGGAACACCAGCGGGCGGGGATGCACTTCCACCCCGGCGCGAACTTCACGTTCGGCGAGACGCCGCCGCAGATCCTGCGGGCGGCCCCCGTCGTCGGACAGGACAACCCGTACGTGTACCGGGAGGTGCTCGGGGTCTCCGCGGAGGAGTACGAGCAGCTGGTCCGCGACGGGCATATCGGCAACCACTACCTGTAGGAGTCCCCATGGCGCAGTCCTCACCGACGCTGACCGTCGCGTTCAACCTGCGTGCCCCGGACTGGGGCACGCCCGCCCCGCGGCTCTACGCCGCTGCCGTGGAGATGTCCGCCTGGGCGGACCGGGTCGGCTTCGACGAGGTGATGCTCAGCGAGCACCACATCACGAGCGACGGATACCTGCCCTCGCCGATCGTCATGGCGGCCGGCATCGCCACCCGGACCGAGCGGATCCGGCTGCGGCTCTCCGTCGTCCTCGCCACCCTGATGCACCCGATCCACCTCGCCGAGGACCTGGCCGTCCTCGATCAGCTGGCCGGCGGACGGCTCTACGTCGCGCTCGGCGCGGGGTACCGCAAGGAGGAGTTCCTCGCCTTCGGCGTGAACTGGAAGAGACGGCCGTCGATGATGGTCGAGATCGTGGAGACGCTGCGGGCGGCCTGGACCGGGGAGCCGTTCGAGTTCCGGGGTGAGCAGGTCAGGGTGCTGCCCCGGCCGGTCCAGCCCGGCGGACCCCCGCTGGCGATCGCCGGCACGTCCGAGGGCGCGGCGCGCCGGGCCGCCGTCCTGGGGGTGGACTTCGAGCCGCTGGCCGGGCTGTTCCAGGACGTCTACGCGGAGGAGCTGACCCGCCTCGGGAAGCCGGTGCCCGCACCCACCCACGGGCTCCGCCAGGCGTCGTTCGTGCACGTCGCCCGGGACCCGGAGGCGGCCTGGGCGAAGGTCGGCCGGCACGTCCTGCACAACGCCAACGAGTACGCGGGCTACGCCCGGCGCAAGGACCTCACGCCGTTCAAGCAGGTCGAGGACCCGGACGAGCTCCTGGCGTCCGGTGCCGCGCGGGTCGTGACGCCGGAGGAGTGCGTGCAGATGATCCGGGCGAACGGCGGGCTGCGGCTCAACCCGCTCGAGGGCGGGATCGACCCGGACGTCGCCTGGGAGAGCCTCGAGCTGGTCGAGAAGGAGGTGCTCCCGGCGCTCGCGACGCCGGACCGGCTCCCGACCGGCTGACCTTCCGCTGCCGGTGCCCCGAGGGATCCTCGGGGGGCCGGGGCGGGGCAGCCCTCCGGGAGGGGTGGGCGTCGGCCGGGACGTTCCCGCGTCCTGGCCCGATCAGGGAGACCCGGCTCAGCCGAACAGCGAGCCCCCGAGATAGGTCAGCACCATCGTGCCCACGCCGATCGAGACCGTGCGGAACAGCGTGCGGGAGATCCTCGTCCCGCCGAGGGCGGCGATCACCAGCGCGGTGAGGGACAGCGCCAGGACGACAGCCAGGATCGTCACGGCGCCGCGCCACGCCGGCGGGGCCAGCAGGACCACCAGCAGCGGGACGCCCGCCCCGAGCACGAACGCCAGGCCCGCGGTCACCGCGGTCACCCACGGGGTGGCCGGGCGCTCGCGGAGGGAGATGCCGTACTCGGCCTCGGCGTGCGCGGCCAGCGCGTCACGCGCGCTCAGCTCGGCGGCGACGGCGCGGGCGAGCTGCGGCGAGAGGCCCTTGGCCTCGTACAGCTCGGCCAGCTCGACCTCCTCCTCGGCCGGGGTGAGGTCGAGACGCCGGCGCTCGGCCTCCAGCGTCGCCTGCTGGGCGTCGCGCTCGTCGGCCGCTTCGGCGTAGCGCATCCCGCCCATGGCGAGCCCGCCGCCGATCATCGCGGCCAGCGAGGCGACGTGCAGGATCGTGGTGCTCGCCCCCGCGCCGATCAGCCCCTCGACGATCCCCGCCGAGGCGATGATCCCGTCGTTGGTGTCGACCACGTGCTCGCGGACCCGTCCGGGGTCCGCCCGGGCCCGGATCCCGGCCCAGAGCCGGGTCACGCTCACCACCCGGGGCGCTCGGCAGCCGTCCGGACCCGAGCGCGTCGACCAGCTGCCGGTGATCGCGCTCGGTCCGGTCGGCGTAGGAGTTCGCGAAGGCGCCCATGGCCTCGTCGAAGGCCCGGCCCTTGCCGATGTAGGCGGCGATCGCCACGGGATCGCCGGTGCGTGCGTGGGACCGGGCGAGCACCTTGCCGCAGGCGGTGGCGAACTCCACGAGCCGCGGGGCGATCAGCTCGCCGTCGGCGATGACCTTCATGTCCCGGAACTGGCGCACGTAGTAGTCGTGGCCGCGCCCGGAGGTCCACCCGACGAAGATGTCCGTGGCGCTCTGCACCAGCCGCTTGCCCTCGACGACCCGGCGGCCGTGATCGCCGTAGCGGCTCGGCCCGCAGAACGGCTCGTACACCGAGGAGCCTGCCTGCTTGATCTGCAGGAACAACGGATCGGCGAGGTCGCGGCCCTCCAGGAGGAGCAGGTGCACCCGCATCCCGACGCTGCCGACCCCGACCACCTGGCGGACGGTGTCCACGAGGGTGAAGCGGTCCAGCAGGTGGCGCCGGTCGTCCGGGAGGGAGTCGTGGTAGGTGGCGAACAGCTCGTCGGCGAGGCCGTCGTCGCGGTGTTCGCGGACCGGCGGGTCCTCGGTGATCCGCAGATGCCCGTCGCGGTGCTCGGTGAACCTGCGGAAGGCGCCGTGGTGGGTCCGCTTGCGCGCCTTGCGCTCGATGTGCGCCGCGGCCCGGATCTTGTCGGGTTCGGTGAAGACGTCGAGGAACCGGTCGACGGCGATCAGGTCGTACCAGATGTCCAGCCACGCCGCGGTGGTGTAGCCGGCCATCCGCTCCCGGTAGGTGCGCAGGCAGGCGGCGACCGCCTCCTCCGCGCGGGCGGCGGACACCCCGTACGTGCGGGCCAGGACCACGATGCTGGCCACCAGCCGGGCGACGTCCCACTCGAACGGGCCGGGCAGCGTCTCGTCGAAGTCCCGCAGGTCGAACGACAGGTTCCGTTCCGGGGTGGCCCACAGCCCGAAGTTGAGCAGGTGGGCGTCCCCGCAGAGCTGCACGATGAGCCCGCTGTGCGGTCGTGATCCGAGATCGGCCGCCATGACGGCGGCGGCGCCGCGGTAGTAGGTCCACGGCGTGGCCGCCATCCTGCCGTTGCGGACGGGCAGCAGCTCCTGGGCGCGGATCGTGTTCTGCGCCAGCAGGACGGCCAGCGCGTCACGCCCGGCCGTGTCCCCCCACCCGAACCCCCGGCGGGGGGCGCGCCCGCGGGCCGCGCGGCCCTCGGCCCGGCGGGAGCGCAGGTCCCGGGCGCGGAACGGGAGGAGCGGGGACCGCGTCGTCGCACCGTCCGGCGACGGGGCGGCCCCGTCGACCGTCACAGAGGTCATGATCCGGAGTATCCCACCTGGTCAGGCTTCTGTGTCGATCGTCGCCGACGGGCCGCCGCGAGGCCCGCGTTCCTCGCCGGTGCCGCTAGCCCCGGTGCGCGAGGTCCGACCGGGAGACGAGGCCCGCCAGCCGGCCGTCCCGGACCAGGACGGCGTGCGCGGCGCGGTCGTCGTCGAGCCTCGCGGCGGCCTCCGCGACCGTCTCCCCGGTTCCCAGCGCGAGCGGGGGCGGCCCGGCGATCCCGCCGACGGGCGTGTGCGGACCGTGCCGCGCGATCTCGGCCGCCAGGGACGCCGGATGCAGCACGCCCAGGATCTCCGAGACCGCGGTCGCGAAGCGGGGATCGCGCCGCGGGAGGACGACCGGGACGATCGCCTGGCCCCGCGCGGCACCGGCGGCCAGCGCCGCCGCGTCCGCGAGCGAGGTCTCGGTGGTGACGGTGTGCACGGGGCCGGCGAGCCCGGCGTCGCCGAGCAGGCCGGGACGGTCGTCGTCGAGGAAGCCGAAGCGCCGCAGCCACTGCGGGGAGTGGTATTTCGACAGGTAGGCGCGGCCGGAGTCCGGCAGGATCGCGACGACCGTGTGCTCGGGTCCCAGTCCACGGGCCACCCGCAGCGCCGCGGCCGTGACGAGCCCGGACGAGCCGCCGACGAGCAGGCCCTCCTCGCGGGCCAGGCGCCGGACGGTGGTCACGGACTCGCGGTCCGGCACCGCCTCGACGTGGTCCACCACCTCCGGGTGGTAGGACAGCGGCCAGACGTCCTTCGGGGTGTCCGGGTGCAGGTAGTGACCCGCGGCCTCGACGAAGAACGGGCTGCCGTCCCCGCCGTTGTAGACCGAGGTGACGGGGTCCGCGCCGACCACCTGCACGCGCCCGTCGCTGACCTGTGTGAGGTACTCGCCGGTCCCGGTGATCGTGCCCCCGGTCCCGATGCTCGCGACGAGGTGGGTGACGCTCCCGCCGGTGTCCGCCCAGATCTCCGGGCCGGTGGTGGCGCGGTGGGCGGCCGGGTTCGCGCCGTTGTCGTACTGGTCGGCCAGCCAGCCGCCGTGGGTCTCCGCGGCGATCCGTCCGGCCAGCTCGGACACGTGGTCCGGATGGTCCCGGGGCAGGCCGGCCTTCGTGCGGACCACGTCCGCCCCGTAGGCGCGCAGGATGTCCGTCTTCTCCACCGCGATGGTGTCCGGGACGACGACCACGATCCGGTAGCCCCGCACCGCCGCGACCTGGGCCAGCCCGATCCCGGTGTTCCCGGACGTGGCCTCGACGATCGTGCCGCCCGGTGCCAGGGCCCCGGACCGCTCGGCGTCGAGGACCATCGCCACCGCCGCGCGGTCCTTCACCGATCCGCCGGGGTTGAGGTACTCCAGCTTGAGCAGCACCCGGGCGGTGATGCCGTCGGTCAGGCGGCGCAGCCGGACCAGTGGGGTGCCGCCGATCAGATCGAGCAGCGAGTCGTGCACGGACATCGTGGTGTCTCCCTCGGGAGTTCAGGTGGTGACGGGGTGCTCTCGGCCCTCCGCGAGGGCGTCGACCGGGACCCGGACCCCCAGGAAGCGGGTGTGGGTCCGCAGCCGGAAGCCGAGGGACTCGTAGAGCCGGATGGCGTTGGTGTTGGTGGCGGAGGCGTGCATGAAGGGCGCCTCCCCACGATCCCGGATCCCGGCGGCGACGGCGAGCACGAGCCGGGTCGCCAGGCCCTGCCCTCGGTGAGCGGCGTCCGTGCACACCGCGCTGATCTCGGTCCACCCCGGCGGGTGGAGGCGCTCGCCGGCCATCGCGACGAGCTCGCCGCCGCGCCGGATGCCCAGATAGGTGCCGAGATCGACGGTACGGGGCAGGAAGGGGCCCGGCTTCGTGCGGGCCACCAGCGCGAGCATCTCGGGCACGTCCCGGTGACCCAGGCGCACGGCCTCCGCGTCCGGCGCGGGCGCGATCCCGGCGTCGACGAGCTGCACGCCGCTCCCGTCGGCCACGATCTCCCAGCCCTCGGGCGGCGGCCCGGCGAGGCCGGAGAGCATGACGACCGCCCCCGGCCCGGAGAGGTCCGCGAGATCGCGCCGGTCGGCGTCGTCCGGCCCGTCCGGGCGGCTGACGAACGGGGACATGTCCCGCGGGTGGCGGAGCACCTGGCCGCGCCGTTCGGCGAGATGTGCGTGAGGGCCGAGAAACGCCGCGCGGTGCTGGTGCCGAGCGCCTGGAACCCGAGGTTGTCCTGGCGGTACGCGGACGGAGCCGGATCGGCCGGGGGCGGAGCGGCGGACGACGGTTCGGGTGCGGACCGCGACGTCGTCGGGCTCCCGGAGGGGGACACGGTGGGGACTCCAGCGGTGGTGGGCGCGCCGGTACGCCGCCGGGGCGGGGGAGACCGCGACGGGACCGGGCGGGACGTGGCCGGACCGGGTCGGCGGTCCGGGTCAGCCGGTGATCGTCAGGCGCGACAGAGCGCGCTGCTGACGCGGAGCAGGTCGACGTGGCGGCGGGCGGAGGCGGTGGAACGTCCGTGTCGCCGCCATCGCATCACCCACGCACCCGCGCACATCGCCGTCACCGTCCTGCCCGTCGGGCCTTCGCGCTTACCCGGCGGCACGAGCCGTGCCGGCGGGTCCGGTCCTCACCTGGAGCACCCCCCGCGGAGCGAGGGTCGCCGGCCGGAGAGCCGGGGCTTGTCGCTGTCACTCATGATCTTCGCGGCCGACGCCATGTCGCTCGATCCTGAATTGTCAACGACCCGGGTTCGGCCACGGAACCGGGAATGTTCCGCTCATTTGTCCGGACATCCGAGTGGGATTCCGAACCATTTCCTTCCCGTTTTCCCGAGGGCGGTGTGCGAGCGGACACTTGCACGTTCATGCTCTTGACAACACGGACGGGCGGCGGGTTGAGTCGTGGGCGTCCATCCAGAGCGGCCGAGAGACCTGGCTCGACGACGCCGCAGCAACCCGTGCCGAGTGATCGGTGCCGGGTGCTACCGCCGGGACCGATGGGAGACGCGTGGCCACGCCCCGGGAACACAGCACAGCCCTGCCCTCCCAGCGTTCGTCTGTTCAGCGTTCGTCGATCCGGCGTTCGTCGATCCGGCGTTCGTCCGCCCGGCGCTCGCCGGCGCGGCGCCGCGCGGCGGACGGGATCGTCGACGTCGTGATCGTCGGTGGTGGGGTGATGGGGGTGGCGACGGCCTGGCACCTCGCCCGCACCGGGCACGAGGTGGTGCTGCTCGAACGGTTCCGCCCGGGCCACGACCGCGGGGCCTCGCACGGCACGTCGCGCATCTACCGGCAGACCTACGCGTCGGACTCCCATGTGCGCCTCGCGGCGGAGGCCCTGCCGCTGTGGCGGGAGCTCGAGCGGGAGACCGGGGCCGAGCTCCTGCGGATCACCGGCGGGATCGACCACGGTGATCCGGCGCGCACCGCCGAGCTGGCGGCGAGCCTCGCCGCCCACGGCATCGCCCATCACTGGCTGGACGCCCGGGAGGCCGCCGCGCGCTGGCCCGGCATGGTGTTCGACGGTCCGGTCCTGCACCAGCCGGACCGCTCCGGGCGGCTGCACGCGGACCACGCGGTCGCCTCCCTCGCGGCGGCCGCGGTGGGGCACGGGGCCCGCATCCGGTACGCGACCCGCGCGAACGCCGTCACGGTGCGCGGCGTCGACCTCGTGGAGGTGGACACCTCCGGCGGTCCCGTGCGGGCGCGCCGCGCGGTCGTCACCGCCGGGGCGTGGACCCACGGTCTGCTGCGCGACGCCGTACCCCTCCCGCCCCTGCGCGTCACGCAGGAGCAGCCCGCGCACCTCCCGGCCCGGCCTGGTGGCCCGGACGTGTCGCGCTGGCCCACCTTCATCCACCACACAGGACCCGCGGCCGGCTGGCCGGGTGGGGTCTACGGGCTGGCGGCGTCGGACGACCGCGTCAAGCTCGGCTTCCACGGCGTCGGCCCCGCCCGGGACCCGGAGGTGACGCTGCCCTGCGATCCGGCCCACCTGCAGCAGGTGCGGGACTACGTCGAGGCGTACCTGCCCGGGCTCGACCCGGGCGCGGCGGAGCCGGTCAGCTGTACGTACACCTCCACGGAGGACTCCGCGTTCGTCCTGGAACGCGAGGGGCCGCTGGTGGTCGGGGCCGGGTTCTCCGGGCACGGCTTCAAGTTCGCCCCCGCCATCGGACGCGTCCTGGCGGAGCTGGCGACGGACCGGATCAGCCGGTCGCCGCTGGTCGGCTCCCGCTGACGTGCCGGCCGGACCCACGACCGCACGACCCGAAGGGGCCCCGATGCCGACACCGTTGATCCTCGCCGTCGAGCTCGACGGCGAGGGCGCCCACCCGCAGGCCTGGCGCCGGGCGGACCATCCGCCGTCGGCGCTGCTCACCCCGGCGCGCGTCCGCGCGGTGGCGCAGGCCGCGGAGAACGCGGGCTTCACCCTCGCGACCTTCGACGACGCGCCGCTCCCGCCCGGGGGGACCGGCCCGGCCGGGCGGATCGGGGCGGTCGAGCGGGCCGCCTTCGCCGCGGGCCACACCGACGTCCTCGGCCTCGCCCCGGTCGTGTCGACGACCTACAGCGAGCCGTTCCACGTGTCGTCCCAGATCGCGTCGCTGGACTTCGCCGCCGCCGGCCGCGCCGGCTGGGTCGTCGCGACCTCGCCCGAACCGCAGGTCGCGGCCGCGCTCGGCCGGCCCGTGGTGTCCGGGCTCCTCGCGCTGCGCCGCGAGGCGCGGGACGCGGTCCTCCTCGCCCGGGACCTGTGGGACTCCTGGGAGGACGACGCGGCGGTCCGGGACGTCGAGACCGGCCGCTACCTGGACCGCGACAAGCTGCACTACGTGGACTTCGAGGGGGAGACGTACTCGGTGAAGGGGCCGGCGATCGTGCCGCGCCCGCCGCAGGGCCAGGTCGTGGTGCTCGCCCCCGCCGGCCTGCTGCCCGCCGACCTCGCGGACGTCGAGCTGATCGACGGGCCGGACGTCGCGGCCGTCGGGTCCGTCGGGACCACCGCGCCGGTCCGGATCGCCGAGATCGAGGTCGCGCTGGACACCCCGGACCTGACCGCGGGCGCCCGGCTGGACGCGCTCGGCCCCTGGGCGGCCACCGCCCGGCTGCGCCACGTCGGGAGCCCCGAAGGCCTGGTGACCCTGCTCCGGGAGCTCCGCGGGGTCGTCGACGGGGTCCGGATCCGCCCCGCGGTCCTGGACGAGGACCTGCCCGTGCTCTCCGCGCGCGTGCTGCCCGCCCTGTTCCGCGCCGGCCTCGCCACCCGCCCGAAGGCGGGGTCGTCGCTGCGCGCCACCTTCGGCCTGGCCCGACCGGTCAGCCGCTTCGCCGCACCCCGGGAGGAGCCCGCATGACCGTCCTCGATGGTTCCGTCGACGATTCCGAGGTGCGCTTCCCCGACGCGCAGCTGCATCTCGGGGTGTTCTTCCAGGGCGTCAACCACTGGACGATCTGGTCGGAGCCGCAGAGCGGCTCGCAGATCGAGTTCTCCTCGTTCCGCCGGATGATCGCCACGGCCGAACGCGGCCTGTTCGACGCGTTCTTCCTGGGTGAGGGCCTGCGGCTGCGCGAGTCCGGCGGCGGCATCCACGACCTGGACGTCGCGGGCCGGCCGGACGCCGTCACCCAGCTCGCCGCGCTGGCCGGGCTGACCCGCCGCATCGGCCTGGTCGCCACCCAGAACACGACCTACAACGAGCCCGCGGACCTCGCCCGCCGGCTCGCGGGCCTGGACGTCCTGTCCGAGGGCCGGGCGGGCTGGAACGTGGTGACCACGGACAACGCCTGGACCGGGGAGAACTTCCGGCGCGGCGGCTACCTCGACCACGCGGACCGCTACGTCCGGGCGGAGCAGTTCCTGAACCTGGCCCGGGCGATCTGGGACTCCTGGGCGGACGACGCCGTCGCCACGTCGACGGACGCCGCCGCGTGGGCCCACCCGGACGCCGTCGCGGAGGTCCGGGCGCGCACGAGCCAGTTCGACGTCACCCTCACCCCGACCCTGCCGCGCAGCGCCCAGGGCCATCCGGTGATCTTCCAGGCGGGGGACTCGGCCGAGGGCCGGGACTTCGCCGCCCGCAACGCGGACGTCATCTTCTCCGCGCACGGCAGCGACTTCGACGGCGCCCTCGCCTTCGCCACGGACATCCGGGCGCGCCTGCGGGCCGTCGGCCGGGCCGAGGACGCGCTGCGGATCCTGCCCGGCACCGAGATCGTCATCGGGGACACCGAGGCCGAGGCGCAGGAGAAGCTGACCTGGGTCCGTCGCCGGCAGGTCACCCCCGCGACCGCGCTGGCGATCGCGAGCCAGATCTGGGGGTTCGACCTGTCCGACCGCGACGCCGACGGCCCGCTGCCCGCCGAGGAGCCCGTCGTCGTCGAGCCGACCGGGGAGATGGGCAGCCGCCGCTGGACCGATCCCCGGTCGATCGTGCGGCACTGGCGGGACACCGCCGAGGCGGGCGGGCTCACCCTGCGGGAGACGGTGATCGCCCTCGGGCCCCAGCGCGGCCACGCCGGGACCCCCTCCGGTCTGGCGGACCGGTTCGCCCGCTTCGTCCGGGCCGGCGCGGTCGACGGGTTCAACGTCTCGCCGTACCTCACGCAGGACGGTCTCGACGACATCGTGGACAAGCTCGTCCCGGAACTCCAGGAGCGCGGGGTCTACCGCACCGCGTACACCGGGACCACGCTGCGGGACCACCTCGGCCTGCCGCCGGTCCCCGCCCGGCGGCAGGCGGACCGGGCCGCGGGCTGATGCCCGACCTCACCCGGCCGGGGTGAACAGCCGGTTGCCCAGGCACTGCCGCAGGTACGGGACGCCGGCGGTGTGCCCGGACCCGGGGGCGTCGCCGAGCATGCGGACCGCCAGCCGGTGGTGCGTCGTCCGCCACCGGTGGTGCGCGGTCTCCACCAGCTCGACCTCGGCCGTCAGGCGGTCGAGGTCGGGTCCCGCGGCCCCGCCGTCGCGGCGGAGGTCCGCGGTGGCCCGCGCCAGGCTGTCGCCGTGCCGGGCCTCCGCCAGGACGACCGGGACGTTCGAGAACGCCTCGGACGCGATCCGCTCCGCGGCCGGGTCACCGCAGGCGATCTCGAACCGCTTGTAGGCCTCGGACTGGATCGCGCTGGCCCCGTCGGTGAACCGGCGGAAGTCGTGGAACTGCGCCGGCCGCATCGTGGCGACGATCCGGAAGAGCAGGGCCGCTCGGTGGAACACGGTGCGGGCGCGCCGGACGTGGGCCACGGCGTCGCCCACCCGGCGGCAGCGCACGGCCCGGGTCGCGTCCCGGAGCCCCTCGGTGAGGACGGTGAAGACCAGCTCGTGGATCTGCAGGCAGCGGAGGAAGAAGTACTCGTCGTGCACGACCGAGACCGGCAGCACGGTGAGGGCGAGCCAGGCACCGGCAGGCGTCGGCGGCGGCGCGGGCGGGTCCCCGAGGTGGGCCGGGGAGACGGCGGCGAGCAGGGTCGTCGCATGCCGGATGCGCTTGCGGCGCACGTCCGCCTCGCCCGGCTCCGTCCCGGCGACCGGGGCCTCGTGCGCGAGGAGATCCGCGACGAGCAGCGCGGACAGCCGGTGCGGGTCCAGCCCCGACGACCGGTCGGCGAGGATCAGGCCGAGCAGCGGGAGGGCGAGGTAGGTCTGGTTCCGGAAGCGGTCCTCGTGGCGGTCCAGGACGGAGTCCAGGAACGCGGCGAGGAACGTGTCCGCGTCCCCGTGGCGGTCCCGGATCCCGGCGAGCGCGGCCAGGAGCGGGACGCCCAACCGGTGCTTGCCGTGGCGGCGCACCTGGCAGGTCACGAGGCGGGCGAGGCGCAGGCCGTCGGCCGGCGCCGCCGACCACCGGTCGAGCTCGCGTCGCAGCGCCGGGTCGGTCGTCGGCGGATCGGTCGTCGGCGGGTCGATCGAGATGGTGACGGACAAGGGGCCCCCGTTCGTCGCCGCCACGGGAGCCCGGCGGATGCCGCGATCCGGTTCGGACGGACCGTGCCGAGGGTGGACGTCCCCCATGACCGAATCGATGGTGCGGGCCCCCGCGCCGGGCGGGGTTCACACCCGCCGGGGGCGGGGTGTTCCCTCACGCGGGCAGGGGGACCGCCACCGTCGGGGTCGTCGGGCAGGACGGTGCCGAGCCGGTCGACCGCGGTCACCGTGCCGGTCGTGGAGCGCCGTCCTGCCCGGTCGCGGCCGGTCACGCGATCGTCACGTCGATGGTCATCCGGTCGTCCCCGGCGGAGCCCTTGACGTCGATCGTGACGCCGGGCCAGGTGCCGTCCGGCAGCAGCAGCGCGGGCGCGCTGGACTTGCCCAGCGTGCGCTTGCCGCCGAGCGGGTAGAGGTCGTCGGCGTCGCCGCGGTTGCCGAGCCCGAAGACCTTCGCCAGGTCGCGCTCGTCGTCCGCCTGGACGAGCTCGATCGCCAGCCGGGTCTCGTCGTCGACGTCGGGCAGCGCCTCGTCGACGACGTAGACGGCCACCCCCTCGTCCGGGAGGAAGGCGTCCTGCCCGCGCCGGCGGCGGTACTCGACAAGGATGTACTGCTGCTCGGTCATCAGCGCCGGGTTCTGGACGACGACGATGCCGCCGCCCTCGGCGGCGGGGGTCAGCGCGATCCCCTTGCGGCTCTTCGTGACGGACTCGACCTCGACCCAGCCGTGGAACATCCGCAGCATGCCGTTCGGGAACGCCGGGGTGATGCCGTCGTCCGCCCAGCTGCCGGCGGCCATCAGGCAGTAGGTGCCCAGGCCGTTGGACCTGAGCCGGGGGGTGTCCCCGGTGTCGTAGTAGTCCGCCCAGCGCGGGACGAGGTGGCCCCACTCGTGCGCGCACACCCCCATCGCGCAGTCCTCCGGCACCGTCAGGAACGTCGAGGCCTGCAGCCCCCCGCCGACGTCGAGGCCGGGGGTGATGACCCACTTCAGGCTCCAGAAGTCGTCGTCGCGACCGGTCTGCTCCGCTCCCCGTCCGGAGTGGATGATCACGAGCGCGGTGACCCGACCCTCGCCGAGGACGTCCGTCCCGCTGAAGTCCACGCCGTTCGCGAGGGCGACCGCCACGGCGTCGGCCGCCATCCCCCGCGCGCTGCGCGCGGGCGTCGGGCCCATGCCGGACCGGCCGTCGGTGTAGAAGGACGAGGGCCGCGGCATCCGGAACCAGCCGTGCACCTCGCCCTGGACGTCGATCCCGCGGGGCGGGGCCTCGTCGAACCGGCTGACCCGGTGGTAGTACTCGCGCATGCTGCCGCTCGGGAAGGCGCCGTCGGTCCCGAAGAACATCTGCTCGTAGAACGCGGGGGTCCGGGTGCCGTGCGGCCGGTCGTCGAAGTCCACCAGCAGCACCACGGTCCGGATGGCCCCGCTCAGCTGCACGGGCGGGCGGTCGATCAGCTCCGGCCCGCCGCGCTCCCGCGCCCGGGTGGCCCCGTCGTCGAGCCCGACGAGGTTCTCCCCGCGCCGCTCCGAGCTCCAGACGGCGAAGTAGTCCCCGAAGGTCATCGAGTCCGGCACCAGGCCGGCGGCCCGCAGCTCGGTGTAGCGGGCGTACACCTCGGTCAACAGGCCGGGCGACGGCGGGACGGGACACGGAGCGCCGGCGGGGTGGTCGCATCGGTGGGAGTTCGGAGAGGACGTCATGACAGCTCCTCGGCAGCGGTGTCGGCACGGCAGGGTCTCGGTGTCACGAGCGTGACCCCATCCCCAGGTGGGGCCCATACGCAGATGTGCGTAGTGATCGGACGTACGCGCCCGCGCCCGGCCGCCTCGGGCGGTGCGGGCCGCGCCCGGAGCTCGGCGGGGAGGGGCGGTTGACGGCTGCCCGTCCGGGTACCTGGACTCGCGCCGGCCGGCGCCGACCCCCAGGAGGACCCCGATGCCCGCCCCGGACAACTACCGAGACATGCTCGGCCACCGCCCCGTCTCCGAGTCCGCTCGGCGTGCCGCGGCGGAGGCCGTCGTGCGTCCGGCTCCCGATCCCGCCGCCGAGCAGGTGTCCGCCGGCGTCACGGCGCCCGGGGACCCGGTCCTCGCGTGACCGCGTTGCGACGTCCGGCCCAACGGTGACGACGACCCGCGCCCACGGACCGCGGCGAACGACAGGGACGGGACGACGGTGGACCTGCTCGACCTGACCTACGGCCTCGTCGGGGTCGGGGCCCTGCTCGCCGGGCTGCTGCCCCGCATCCTGGCGGGCCGCCCGCTCTCGCTGCCGATCGTCTTCCTCGGGCTCGGCATGGCCGTGTTCGCCCTGGTCCCGGACCTGCCGGACCCCGATCCGCTGAGCAACCCCGCGATCGCCGAGCACCTCACGGAGATCGGGGTGATCGTCGCGCTGATGGGCGCCGGGCTCAAGCTCGACCGGCCCATCGGCCGCCGCTCCTGGTCCTCGACGTGGCGGCTGCTGGGCATCGCGATGCCGCTCACCATCGCCGCGACCGCGCTGCTGGGCTGGTGGTGGGCCGGTCTCGTCCCCGCGGCCGCGCTGCTGCTGGGGTCCTCGCTGGCCCCCACGGACCCCGTCCTGGCCTCGGACGTCCAGGTCGGCGAGCCGGGCGGGCACGCCGAGGGCGAGGACGAGGTCCGGTTCGCGCTCACCTCGGAGGCCGGGCTCAACGACGCCCTCGCGTTCCCGTTCGTCTACGCGGCGATCGCGATGGCGGCGGTCGGCGCCGATCCGGCCGGCTGGATCGGCGAATGGGTGATCTCCGACGTCCTCGTCAAACTCGCCGTGGGCGTCGCGGGAGGCGTGCTGGTCGGCCGCGCACTCGGGTTCCTGTTCTTCCGGAGCCGGGCCGACCCGCTGCGCCTCGCCTCGCACGCGGAGGGCTTCGTCGCCCTCGCCGCGACGTTCCTCGCCTACGGCCTGACCGAGGTCGCCGGGGGCTACGGCTTCCTCGCCGTGTTCCTCTGCGCCCGGTCGATCCGGGCCACCGAGCGCGGCAACGACTACCACCAGGTGCTGCACGACTTCGTCGAACAGATCGAGCGGCTGCTGACCGTGCTGCTGCTCGTGCTGTTCGGCGGCGCGGTGGTCCGCGGCCTCCTCGGGCCGCTGACCTGGCCCGCCGTGGCCGTGGCCGTCGCGGTGATCCTCGTGGTCCGGCCGCTGGCGGCCGGGCTCGCGCTGCGCGGTGGGCGGGCGACGGGTGGGGAGCGGACGGCGATCGCGTTCTTCGGCATCCGTGGGATCGGCTCGTTCTACTATCTCGCGTACGCCACGTCCCAGGTGCCGTTCGAGGCGGCGGACCTGGTCTGGGCGACGGCGGGGCTGGTGGTCGTCGTGTCCGTCGTCGGGCACGGCATCACGGCGACGCCGATCATGAACCGGCTCGACCGCACCCGGCGCCGCGAGGGCCGCGCCACCGCGGACGAGCCCGTCCCCGACGGCGGCCGGTGACGGGCGGGGCCGGGTCCGGCGCGGACGCGGTGCCGGGTTTGGCGCGGACGCGGTGGTGGTAGCGCCCGTACGGGTGCAGAACGCCGCCCTCATGTCGGACGGACGAAGGAACAGCCCGGTGACGATCGCACAGATGTACCTGCTCTCCCCGCCCGGGGTGTACCGGGCCCAGGGCGACACCGCCGTGATGGCGGGCGTGCTGGCGCGCACCGGCCACGCCGCCGGCCGTGACGTGCTGGACCTCGGCACCGGCTCCGGTGCACTCGCCCTCGCCGCGGCCCGGGCCGGTGCGGCCTCGGTCACCGCGGTCGACCTCTCCCGGCGCTCCGTGGCGGCGACGTGGCTGAACACCCGGATGCACGGCGCCCGCGTGTCGGTGCGGCGCGGTGACCTGTACCGCCCGGTCGACGGCCGCCGGTTCGGGCTGATCGTCGCCAACCCGCCGTACGTGCCCGCCGAGACCGCCACCCTGCCCCGCTACGGCATCGCCCGGTGCTGGGACGCGGGCCTGGACGGCCGGACCCTGCTCGACCGGATCTGCGACGGCGCCGAGTCCCACCTCACCGACGACGGCCGCCTGCTGGTGATCCACTCCGCGGTGTGCGGGGCGGAGGCCACGGTGCAGCGCCTCGCCCGGCACGGGCTCGTGGCGGAGGTCGTGGACCGGGCGCGGATCCCGTTCGGGCCGGTGATGCGGGCCCGCGCGGCGATGCTGGAGGCCCGCGGCCTGATCGAGCCGGGGGAGACCGAGGAGGACCTCGTCGTGATCGGCGCCCGCCGTGCCGGCTGATCCCCGCCGCCAGGTCGTGCTGACCGAGGAGGGTCCGCTCCTGGTCTCGGGGCCGGTCGAGCTCGTCCTGCCCGACGGCACCCGGGTGACGTCGGACCGGCCGGTCACGGCGCTGTGTGCCTGCCGGCGCAGCCGCCGTTACCCCTTCTGCGACACCAGCCACCGGCGCAGGGTCCGCGTCGGTGCGGGCGGAGAGGACGAGCGGTGATCGGCACCGCGCCCGTGCGCCCCGTGGAGGCCGCGCCGCTGCCCGGGCCCCGGGGCCCCCTGTCCTCCGCGGTCCTCGCCGCGCTGCGCGGCGAACCGGTCGCCGCCCCGGACGCGGCTTCCGCGGATCCGTACGGCGAGGATCTCCAGCTCGCGTTGTACTGCTGCTACGAGCTGCACTACCGCGGCTTCGCCGGGGTCGAGGACGAGCTGGAGTGGGACCCGGACCTGCTACGGCTGCGCCGTGAGCTGGAGCGGGTGTTCCTGGCCGCCCTGCGCCGGGACGTCGAGCCGGGGGACGACGTGGCCGCCGAGGTCGACGCCCTGCTCGTCGAGCCGGTGGGCCCGGACGTCGGCGGCGTGTCCCACCACCTGCGCCGCGACGGCGAGCTGTGGCAGCTCCGCGAGTACGTCACCCACCGCTCGATCTACCACCTCAAGGAGGCCGACCCGCAGGCCTGGGTCATCCCGCGGCTGGCGGGCGCGGCCAAGGCGGCGCTGGTCACCGTCGAGCACGACGAGTACGGCGCGGGCGACCCGGACCGGATGCACGCCCTGCTGTTCGCGGACATGATGCGCGAGCTCGGGCTCTCCGCCGCCTACGGCTCCTACCTGGACTCGGTACCGGGGGCGACCCTGGCCGAGGTCAACCTCATGTCGCTGTGCGGGCTGCACCGCAGCCTGCGCGGCGCGCTCGTCGGTCAGTTCGCGATGGTCGAGCTGACGTCGTCCCCCGGATCGGAACGGCTGGTGCGGGCGATGCGCCGGCTCGGCTGCGGTCCTGCCGCGATCCGGTTCTACGACGAGCACGTCGAGGCCGACGCCGTCCACGAGCAGATCATCCGCCGCGGCGTCCTGGGCCCGATGCTCGATGCGGAACCGGAGCTCGCCGCCGACGTGGTGTTCGGGATCCGGGCGAGCCTCATGCTGGGGGACCGGCTCGGCGAGCACCTGCTCCGCTGCTGGGGCGCGGGGGAGAGCAGCCTGCGCCGCCCACCGGCCGGTAGCGGGGCGTGAGCTCCTCGCGGATCCTCGCCGTCGAGGGCGAGGGCGCCTTCTGGGACGACCGCGAGGCCGTCGCGGCGTGCCTGCGCGAGGAGGTCCCGCGGATCCCGCCGTGGTTCGGCTACGACGAGGCGGGCTCACGGTACTTCGAGGAGATCACCGGGCTGCCCACCTACTACCTCACCCGGGTCGAACGCTCGCTGCTCGAACGGCACGCCGCCGAGATCGCCGAGGCGCTGGGCTGCGGCAGGCTCGCCGAGATGGGCAGCGGGAGCGCGAAGAAGACCCGCCTGCTGCTCGACGCCTGCGCGGCGTTGCGCCCCACCACCTACCTGCCGATCGACGTCAGCCGGGAGATGCTGGAGCTCAGTGCCGCGACCCTCGGCGAGGCGGTGCCGAGCCTGGACGTCATCGGCCTGTGGGGGCGCTACGAGGCCGGCCTCGACTGGCTGCGGCGCTCGCCGGACGGCCCGCTGGTCGTCGCGTTCCTCGGCAGCAACCTGGGCAACACCACCCCCGCCGAGCGGGACGCGTTGCTGGGCGACATCGCCGCGGCGCTGCGCCCCGGTGACGGGTTCCTCGTCTCCATCGACCTGGTCAAGCCCGGTGGCGAGCTCGTGACCTGCTACAACGACCCGCCCGGCCACACCGCGTTCGCGGACTTCCGGCTCAACCACCTCACGCACCTCGACCGCCGCTTCGGGTCGCGGCTGCGGCTCGAGGACTTCGTCCCGAACGCCCACTACGAGCACCGGGACGAGGTCGTCGAGGGGCACCTCTACGCGACGCAGGCGTGCACGGCCGCGATCCCGGGGCTCGGCCTGACGCTCACCCTGGCGGCCGGCGACTCGATCAACGTCGGCTTCTCGGCGAAGTTCGACCGCGACCGGTTCGTCGCCGACGTCGGGGCGAAGGGGTTCACCGCGCAGGCCGAGTGGACCGAGCCCGATCCGGCGTACGGGATCTTCCTGTTCCGCCGGACCGGGGCGTGATCAGTGTCGGCCGGGGCTACTTCGCCCCCTGGCCCGCGTCGACGCGCAGGATGTGGCCGGTGATCTGGTCGGCGTTGTCCGAGGCCAGGAACAGCACGGCGTCGGTGATGTCCTGCATCTCCGTACGCCACTTGGGGCCGGGCATGTTGCCCGCGGCGGAGAACATCTCGTAGGCGTCCTCGGGGGTCATGTCGACCTCGCCCGCGAGGCCCAGCACCATTCCGGAGCCCTGTCCCTCGCCCGGCTTGATCGTGGCCGGGGCGATGCAGTTCACGTTGATGTCGAACTCGGCCAGCTCGTAGGCCCACGCCGAGGTCAGGCCCTGGATCGCGTGTTTGGCCGCGACGTAGTGCGAGAGCTGGGCGTGCCCCGCGCCGGTCACGCCGGACGAGATGTTGACGATCTTGCCCGAGCGCCGGCCGATCATGTTCGGCACCACGTACTTGGCCACGTACATGTGGCCCTTGACGATCGTGTCGATCACCGCGTCGAGGACGTTCCCGCGCATGCCCTGGATGCTGTCCAGCGCCGCGACACCGGCGTTGCAGACCAGGATGTCGATGCGGCCGTCGAAGAAGTCCAGGGCCTTGGCGACGGACGCCTCGACCTGGCTCTCGTCCCGGATGTCGCACGGCAGCGGGATGACCCGGCGGTCCAGGTCCTCGATCGCCTTGACCGTGTCGTCCAGCATCTGGGCCGTGGCCAGGGGATAGATGTCCGTGATCGGTTCGGTGATGTCCAGCGCGGCGATGTCCGCGCCGGCGTCGGCGAAGGCCTTGGCGTGGCTGAAGCCCTGCCCCTTCGCGGCACCGGTGATCAGGACGTTCTTGCCCTCGAGCCCTCGCAGTACGGCGGCCATGTGTTCAGTTCCTTCCGTTCGCGTGTGCGCGGGCGGCCGTTCCGGGGCCGCCGTGCTCCGCCGCCCAGCGCACCGAGTCGACGATCATGTCGTAGCCCGTGCAGCGGCAGAGGTTGCCCTCGATGCCCTCCCGGATCGCGGCGTCGTCCGGGTTCTCCTGCTCCAGCAGCAGCCCGGTGGCGGCCATGACCATTCCGGGGGTGCAGTAGCCGCACTGCAGGCCGTGGCAGGCCTGGAAACCCTTCTGCACCGGGGACATCTCGCCCTGCTCGTCGAGCCCCTCGACGGTGAGCACGTCCCCGCCGTCGGCCGCGACGGTGAGCACCGTGCAGGACTTCACGGTCTTCCCGTCCAGCATCACCGTGCAGGCACCGCAGTTCGAGGTGTCGCACCCGACGTGGGTGCCGGTGAGCCCGCGCGTCTCGCGAAGGTAGTGCACGAGCAGCTGGCGGGACTCGATCTCGTCCTCGCCGGCGGTGCCGTTGACGGAGATCCGGACCTTGTGGTGGGACATCGGGTCAGCTCCCGTTCCGGGTTGCGGCCTGCAGGACCCGCCAGACCTTCTGCGGGGTGCAGGGCATGTCGATGGTGCGGACGCCCAGGTGGGCCATGGCGTCCACCACGGCGTTGACGACGGCCTGGGGGGCCGCGGTGGCCCCGGACTCGCCGAGTCCCTTGGCGCCGAGCGGGTTGAAGCTGGTCCTGGTGACCAGGTGGTCCGTCTCGTAGGTGGGGAGGTCCAGCGCAGACGGCAGGGTGTAGTCGACGAGCGTGCCGGAGCCGGGCTGGCCGTCCTCGCCGTAGGTGACCTCCTCGAGCAGGGCCTGGGCGATGCCCTGTGCGACGCCGCCGTGGATCTGGCCCCTCGCCATCAGCGGGTTGATCACGGTCCCGCAGTCGTCGACGGCGACGTAGCGGGCGACCGCGACCTTCCCGGTGCCCCGGTCGATCTCGACCACGCAGCAGTGCGCGCCGGACGGGTAGGAGAGGTTCGACGGCTCGTGGAACGCGGTCTCGTCGAGGCCGAGGTCGAAGCCGTCCGGGAGCAGGTGGGGCTTGAAGGCGCGCACGGCGACCTCGGCCATGCTCACGCCCTGGTCCGGGGCGCCGCGGACGGAGAACCGGCCGTCGGCGAGCTCGATGTCCTTCTCGTCCGCCTCCAGCATGTGGGCGGCGATCCGGATCGCCTTGTCCCGCACCTTGTTCGCGGCCTTGAACACCGCCGAGCCGCCGACGGGCACCCCGCGGCTGCCCATCGTCCCGATGCCCTCCTGCACGGTGGCCGTGTCCCCGTGGACCAGGGTGATGCGCTCGAACGGGACGGAGAGCTGGTCGGCGACGATCTGGGCGAACGCGGTCTGGTGGCCCTGGCCGTGCGGGCTGGTGCCGACCTTGATGACCGCGGACCCGTCGACGTTGAGCCGGACGTTGGCGGACTCCCAGCCGCCGACGTAGCCGAACTGCTCGAACAGCGGCGTCGGGCCGAAGCCCCCCATCTCGACGAACGTCGAGAACCCGATCCCCAGCAGCGGGGCGTCGGGATCGTCGCGGCGTCCGGCCTGCTCCTTGCGCAGAGCCTCGTAGTCCACGTGCTCGAGCAGCTTCGCGAGCGCGCCGGGGAAGTCCGCCTCGTCGTAGACGATGCCCTCGAACTGGGTGGCGAAGGGCATCTCGCCGGGCTGGACGAAGTTGCGCCGCCGCACGTCGAGCGGGTCCAGGCCCAGCTCGGCGGCGACGCGGTCGACCACCCGCTCGATCATGTACGAGGCCTCGGGACGGCCGGCCCCGCGGTAGGAACCGACCGGTGTGGTGTTGGTGACCACGGAGCGGAAGCTCGGTGCGATGACCGGGATCTTGTAGCAGCCGCCGGACATGAACGAGGTGAGCGTGGGCAGCCCGATGCCGGTGGTGTCCGGCCAGCCGCCGCAGTCCTGCGTGATCCGCACGCGCAGGGCGAGGAGCGTCCCGTCGTCGTCGAAGCCGACCTCGACCTCGTGGTCCTGCGCCCGCCCGTGGACCATCGACGTCATGTTCTCGCTGCGGGTCTCCACGTACTTGACGGGCCTGCGCAGCCGACGGGAGAGCTCCGCGGTGAGCAGGAACTCCGGGTAGAACGACGCCTTGGCACCGAAGCCGCCGCCGACGTCCGGCGCGACGAAGCGGACCTCCTGCTGCGAGAGCCCGAACATCTGGGCGATCTCGTTGCGCATGTGGTGCGGGGTCTGGCTGGTGGCCCAGATCGTCAAGCCGGAGGACTGCCAGTCCGCGAGGCAGACCGTGGGCTCCATCGGCACGGCGGCACACCGCTGGTTCCGCAGCCGGAGCGCGAGCCGGTGAGGGGCCGCGGCCAGCTCCTCCTCGGCGTCGGTGGCGCTGAGCTGCTGCTCCAGCACCACGTTCGTCGGCAGGCCGTCCATGATCGGGACGGCGCCGTCGGCGGTGGCGGCCTCGATCGAGGCCATGACGGGCAGGTCCTCGTACTCGACGAGGACGGCCTCCGCGGCGTCGGCGGCGAGGTAGCGGTCCGTCGCGACGACGACGGCCACCGGCTCGCCGACGAAGCGGACCTTGTCCTTCGCCAGGCACGGCCGCTCCATGCCGGGCACCGAACGGCTCGCGGGCAGCCCCTCGAGGTCAGCGTTCGTCCACACCCCGAGGACCCCGGGCAGCGTGCGTGCCTCGTCCGTGTCGATCGAGACGATCCTGGCGTGGGCGGCGAAGCTGCGCACGAAGACCATGTGCACCGTGCCGGACAGCCGGATGTCGTCGACGAACCTGCCGCGTCCGGTGAGCAGTGCGGGGTCCTCCTTGCGGACCACCGATGCGCCGACCATCGATCCCATGATCCGGACCTCCTCGTCTCACTCGCCGGGTCTGCTGCCGGACGACCGTGGCGCCACAGGGGTGTGCCGCCGGTCCCGCGCAACCGACGCTAGAAACCTAACGTCGCTCTCGGAGCGATGCAAGGAGGGCCGGTCGCGCCGGCCGGGCGGCGCGGTGTCACGCGAGCACGTCGCCCAGCCGGGCCCGCCACGCCCCGAGGTCCACGTAGTCCCGGAAGGCCGTGATCAGCTCGCGCTCCTCGTCGACCTCGACCACGCCGTTGCACTCGATCGCGTACTCGCGGCCGTCGATGCGGAACCGGTCCACCCGTTCCAGCCACCCACGGTGCCCGGCGAAGCACGCCGTCACGATCTCCCAGTGCACGTACTCCGCCCTGGTCAGGATCGGGGCCAGGAGGGCGCGCACGCCCGCCGGCCCGACGACGGCCGGGTGCGGCATGTTCGCGTAGGTCCCCTCCGCGGTGAAGCAGGCCGCGGCGGTGTCCGGGTCCGCGTCCTCGACGGCGTCGAGGAACCGGCGGACCGTGCGCTCGACCGGGGTTCCGTCGCCGATCACGGCGCGCCGAACAGCACGGGGTAGGACGCGAAGTGGTCCCGCGCCGAGTCCGGGTCCCGCTGCGGCGGGGCATCCGGATCCGGGTGGGCCCCCGCGGCCAGCAGCGCGTCGAGCATCAGGGTGACGGTGCCGAGCACCTGCTCGTGGGCCTGCTCCGGCGACGGCCGGTCCGGTGTGGGCACCCCGCCCGCGAGCTCCGTTCCGATGCAGGCGTGCATCCCGCCGCCGAAGGCGTGGCCCCAGCGCGGGACGTCCGCGGGGACCTCGCGGAACGGGTCGTAGACCTCCGGCCGGTCGAAGATCCGCCCGTCCCGGTTCGCCCCCGCGATGTCCAGGACCACGAACGAGCCCTCGGGGATCTCGGTGCCGCCCCGCAGGGTGATCGGGGCGAGGGCGCGGCGCTGGGCCACCGGGCTCGCGGGGTGCAGCCGCAGCGTCTCGTACACGCAGCGCTGCAGCAGCGCCCGATCGTGCCGCGCCTTCTCCGCGGCCGCCGGGTCGCTCCGGGCCCAGGTGAAGAAGTCGTCCGCGGCGTGGCTGAACGCGTCCGCGGTGCTGTGCGAGCCCGCCTGCAGGTAGAAGGCGCATTCGCGGCGCAGGACATCGTCGTCGACACCGAGCTCGTCCCGGTTGCGGAGCAGGGCCGTCAGGACGTCGCGGGGGAGGTCGTCCTCGGTGATCTCCCCGGCGTCGAGACGGGCCAGGAGGGCACGGCGCCGGGCGACCGAGGGCTGCAGGAAGATCCGGTCGAAGTCGTCGAGGGCGTCCTGGACCTCGGCCCGGACGACCTCCGGGTCCCGGGTGGTGTGCACCAGCGTGGCGCCCTCGGAGAACTTCTTCGCGAACCGGTAGAGCGCGTCGGTCTCCTCGACCGAGCCCGTCGGCTGGTCCACCCCGGCGACCATCGCGGTCAGGTTCATGATCGTGCGGTAGCCGATCTCCAGCAGGTCCGCCCGGCCGGCGGCGTGGAACGGGGCGAGCGTGTCCCGGACGACGTCGTGCAGGAACGTCCGCTCCCAGTACCGGAACGTGCCGCGGCGGAACAGCCGGTTCTCCACCCGTCGCCGTCGCCGGTGCTCCCCGCCGTGCAGCACGAGCAGGCAGTCCGCCATCACGACGCCGCCCGCGTCGTAGAGGGCCTGTTCGAGATCGTGTTGGCGGTAGGCGTCGCGGACCTCCGCGTACCCGTCGAGAGTGATCGTCTGCATTGGCCCGCCTCGCTGCGTGTCCGGTCTGGATGCGTCGTGATCTTCCTAGCGACGCTAGCAACGGCCGCTGCGCTCCGTCCAGGCGTCGAGCGGGCGCGCGGGCGGCGTCGTTAGGGGGTTGACGCCGTACGGGCCGCACGAGAGTCTCGTGCTCCAGCCCACCGAGGAGGACTGCGTGGCCGATCCGGTCCGGACTCTCACCGCGGACGTCGTCGTGCTCGGCACCGGCCCCGCCGGGATGGCCGCCGTCGCCGCGGCGGCCGCGCAGGGCGCCGAGGTGATCGCGGTGGAGGCGATGGAGCACATCGGCGGCAACGCGGTCTGGTCCACCGGCTACCTGGCCTTCGTCGACTCGCAGATGCAGCGCGAGCAGGGCATCGAGGACGACGAGGAGACCTTCGTCGCGGACGCGCGGGCGATGGTCGCCCAGGCCGAGGAGCGGTTCGGTGTGGAGTGGGACGAGGAGCTCGTCCGGCTCTACGCCCGGGAGAGCGCGGAGACCTACCGGATCCTCACCGGGCGCGGGGTGCGCTTCTCCCGGTTCATCCCACGGCCGAGACAGCACACCGTGGACCGGATGGCCGCGGTCGAGGACAGCTGGATGCTGGGCCGCGCGTTCGCGCCGGACTTCGCGCTGCCGAACGTCACCACCCTCTTCGGGACGGTCGCGGACCGGTTGGTGAGCGAGGACGGCCGGATCACCGGGGTGCTGGCCCACGGACCGGCGGACGGGCAGCGCCACGCCCTGCACGCCCGGCGCGGGGTGGTCCTCGCGACCGGCGGATACCAGTCCAACCCCGAGCTGCGCCGCCGCTACCAGCCCGAGTTCGTCGCCCGGGCGCCCTACCTCGGCGTCGACACCTGCCGCGGGGACGGGCACCTGATGGGCCAGGCCGTCGGCGGCGACCTGATCAACATGACGTTCGTCCCGCCGCTGGTGATCGTGTCGTCGTCGGTGGTGGAGGACGCGATCGCGGTCAACGGGGCGGGGGAGCGGTTCCACGACGAGGCCGGGCCCTACGAGGACCGGGTGGAGCAGCTGCACGCGCAACCGGGCAGGCGCGCCTGGTACGTCGTCGACGACGAGGTCGCACGGGAGAAGGCCGGCCTGATCGGGCAGATGCCCGAGCCGCTGGTGCAGGCGGCCACCCTCACCGAGCTGGCGGCCGCGATCGGGGTCCCGGGGGAGGCGCTGGAGCGCACGGTCGCGGGCTGGAACGCGTTCCTGGGGACCGGGGCCGAGGTGGACCCGGAGTTCGGCCGGGTCGTCCTCCCGCCGGGGCGGCGGCGCTGCGCCACCGCGCCCTTCACGGCCGTCCCGATGGTCGAGGGCGTCAACTTCTGCTGCGGCGGCTTCCGCGTCACCACCGACATGCAGGTCGTCGACGTGTTCGGGAGCCCGATCGGCGGACTGTTCGCCGCCGGGGACTGCGTCGGTGGGCTCAACCCGGTCTCCGACCTCGGCGGCGTCCACATCTGCGGCGGCTTCACCCTCGGCCGGGTCGCCGGCCGCGCCGCGGCCCGCGGCGTGCACGACGAGGGGGACCACGGCACCGTCCTGCACGCCGGGATGCCCTCGATGCTCGACACGAAGATCGCCCTGGTGCATCTCGACGCACCCGGCTCCCACGCCCCCTGACCGGGGCCTACGATCCGGCGGACCACAGCCTGGTCTGCCACCCTTTCCCGGAGGAGACACCGATGTCCGTCGGAGTGCTGTTCACCCAAGGCCTGGTCACCGGCGACCCGCACACGGTGCTGGGCGAGATCCTCGAGCAGGCCGAGGCCGCCGACCGGCTCGGCTTCTCGGCCGCGCTGACCACCGAGCACAAGTACTCCGACGAGTACTTCGGCTCCCCGCTGCACCTGGCGTACGCGATCGCCGCGCGGACCCGCCGGGTGAAGGTCGGCACCGCCATCGCCATCGCGCCGCTGTACAACCCGGTGGAGCTCGCTCAGGACTCCGCCATGCTCGACCAGCTCTCCGGGGGCCGCGCGTGGCTCGGCCTCGGGGTCGGGTACATGCCCGTCGACTACTCGACGGTCGGGGTGAGCTGGGAGGACCGCGCGCAGCGTTTCGACGAGACCGTCCGGATCCTGCGGGCGGCGCACACCCAGGAGCGGTTCTCCTTCGCGGACGAGATCTACTCCTTCGACGACGTCTCGGTGATCCCGCGGCCCGTGCGGGCCGAGGGCGTGCCGCTGCACCTCGCGGCCTGGACCCCCGGCGGCCTGCGCCGCGCCGGCCGGCTCGCCGACGGATGGATCACCAACGCCCTGATGTCCCTGCCGACGATGGCCGGGATGGCGGCGGACTACCGGGCCGCCGCCGAGGCCGGGGGACGCACGCCGCACGTCACGTCGATCCGGTTCTGCTGGCCGTACCGCTCCCGCGAGGCCGCGCTGGAGAAGTTCGGGGACACCGCGCTCGCGATGGCCCGCACCCTCTTCGACTACGGCGCCATCACGGACCTGCCCGGCGTCACGTCGTCCTCGGCCATCACGCTCGAGGAGTTCGTCAAGGACCGGTTCGTGTTCGGGACGCCGGAGGAGTGCGTGGACACGATCGGCCGGTTCCGGTCCGACGCCGGGGTGGACGACTTCCTGATGATCTTCCGGTACCCGACGGGCCCGGACAACGCCGCCGTGCTGGAGGCGATGGAGCTCTTCGGCACGGAGGTCCTGCCCAAGCTCGACGCGAGCGCGGTACCGGCGTGAGTGCCCTGCGCGTCGGGGTCGTCGGGGTCAACTACGCGGCGGGCACCCACCTGCCCGTCTACCGGGCGCTGGCCGAGGAGGGCGTCGTCGAGCTGGTCGCGGTGGCGACCGCCCACCGGGACACCGCGGACGCGATCGCGGAGAAGTTCGGCGTCCCGCACGCCCACGTCGGGTACGAGGCGCTGTGCGCGGACCCGGACGTGGACCTCGTCGACGTCGCCACCCGGCCCAGCCTGCACCGGCCGATGGCCGAGGCGGCGTTCGCCGGGGGCAAGGACGTGCTGTGCGAGGCGCCGCTCGCGCCGTCGGTGGCGGACGGGATCGCGCTGATCGACGCCGCGGCCGCCGCGGGACGGAGCGGCCTGGTGGACATGCAGTCCCGCTTCTGGCCGGGGCTGCAGGAGCTGCACCGGCTGGTCGGCGACGGCTTCGTCGGGCGGGTGGACAACATCTCGGTGACGGCGTTCTACCCGACCTTCACCACCGACGCCGCGATCCGGTCGTCGGGCTGGTGCGCCGCGGCCGAGCACGGGGCCAGCTCGCTGCGGGTGCACGGGCTGCACACCGCGGACCTGCTGCGCTGGCTGTTCGGCGAGCTCACCGACGTGCGGGGGTCCGCCGCGCGGCGGGAGCCGCTGTGGGGCGGGCACCTGCCCGCGGACAGCGTGGACTCCGCGGCGTGGACCGCGCGCACGCCGGACGGCGCGGTCTGCTCGGTGCACAGCTCCTGGGTGGCGCGCTTCGGCGCGGGGTGGCGGATGGTGGTGCACGGCTCGGAGGGGATGCTGCTGGCCGAGGCCGCGGGGCACACCGGGCACTTCCCGGTGCGCCTGTCCGGCGCGCGGGCCGGGGACGACGGCCCGCGTGAGCTGGTCGCCCCGGACGGCGCCGCGACCGAGCCGTTCACCCGGCTGATCCGGCACCTCGCCGCCGGGCGGACGGCCGAGATCCCGACCTTCGCCGACGGGCTCGCCGCGCTGCGGATCGCGGAGGCGATCGAGCTGTGTGGTTGACGTCAGGGAGCTAACGACTAGATTTCCGGAAGCAGGCCGACGGCGTCCGAGGAGTGGGTCATGACCGCAGCAGTGGGTTCCGAGATCGTCACGCTGACCTCGTTCGCCGACGCCAAGGACGCCTACCGCAGCCGGGACCTCCGCCAGTCCCTCTACGACGAGGGCGAGGTCGTGATGGCGGACGTCCTGGTCAACCTGCACGGTGCCGAGCACCGGGACCGCCGGCGGGTGGAGAACACGCTGTTCCGCCGGGACGTGTTCGAACGCTACGAGCGGGACCTGTTCCCCGGGGTCACCGCCCGCACGCTCGCGCCCTACATCGAGGCGGGCGGGGTGGACCTGGTCCATCTCGGGCACGAGCTGATGCTCAACCTCGCGGCGCTCACCGCCGGCGTCGACCGGCCGGAGGGCACGGCCGAGGAGACGGCCCGGTTGTACGCCTACATGATGCGGTTCATCGAGGGCGCCACCCTCGCGCACTCCACCGGCGACAAGGTGGCCCAGGCCGCGGCCGTCGCGCAGGCTCTCGAGGACTGGGACACCGAGTTCCTCGCCCCGTCGATCGCCCGTCGCCGCGCCCTCCCGGCGGACGAGCAGCCGCGCGACGTGCTCTCCACGCTGTTGCAGAACCAGGACAAGCTGCAGTTGCCGCACCACGTCGTGCGCCGCGAGGTGGCGTTCTTCCTGCTCGCGGGTGGCCACACCAGCGCGACGGCGTTCGTCCGCGCCATCGACCACATGCTCGGCTGGTTCGAGGCCCGGCCCGGGCAGGAGCGGCGGGCGGACGATCCGCTGTTCGTGCAGCGGTGCATCCACGAGACCGTCCGGCTCAACCCGTCGAGCCCCACCGGTCGGCGGCGCGCGCTCGCGCCCGTCCGCCTGCGGTCGGGCATCGAGATCCCGGAGGGCGCCACCGTCGTCATCGACCTGCAGGCCGTCAACCGGGACGTCACCCTGTTCGGGCCGGACGCCGCGGAGTTCGACCCGGACCGGGTGCTGCCGCCCGGGGTCGCGCCCTTCGGGCTGAGCTTCGCCGCCGGGATGCACGTCTGCATCGGGCAGGACCTCGCCGCGGGCGTCGTCGCGCGGCCGGACACGGATCCGGACTCACACCTCTACGGCCTGGTCACGGGGGCGGTCGGGCAGATGTTCGCCGCCGGTGTGCGGCGGGACCCGGCGAACCCGCCGCAACGCGACGCCGCCACCGCCCGCCCCTACTGGGGCAGCTACCCCGTCCTGCTGGGAGGAAACCGATGACCTACCGGATCTCCGTGGACCCCGAGGTCTGCATCAGCTCGGGCAAGTGCGTCGCCGACGCGCCGGACCTCTTCCGCTTCGACGACGAGGACATCGCCGAGCTCGTCCCGGACGCCGCGCAGCCGTCGGACACCGCGCAGCTCGAGCTCGCCCGTACCTGCCCCTCCGGCGCCCTGCGGATCCACGACGCGGACTCCGGCAAGGAGATCGACATCTTCTGACCGGCCGGCACACGCCCACGCCCGCGAGTCGCGATGCGGGCCCGCGCGAGTCGCGATGCGGGCCCGCGCGAGTCGCGATGCTGGCCCGCGCGAGTCGGGGTGTGGGGCCGCGCGAGTCGCGATGGGGAGTTGCGCGAGTCACGGTGTGGCGTTGCACGCGGCGGCATGCGTTGACAGGAGCGTCGTCAGATTCCTAGCGTCGCCCCGACGGGTGCCCCCGTCAGTAATGCGACGTCGCCGGGAGCCCTGCCGTGACCAGAACCGTGCCCGAGGTGGACGGGTCCACCACTCGAGCCGTCCGCCGGACCCTGCTCGGCGGCGTCGTCGGCTCGTTCGTGGAGTTCTACGAGTTCTCCGTCTACGCCGTGCTGGCGACCACGCTGGCGGCGGTCTTCTTCCCGGCGGCCGATCCGTCGACCGCCCTGCTGTCCACGCTCGCGGTGTTCGCCGTCGCCTTCTTCGCGCGGCCGCTCGGCGGCTTCGTCTGGGGCGCGATCGGGGACCGCATCGGCCGCAAGCGCACGCTCGCGCTGACAGTCCTGCTCATGTCCGTCGCGACGACGCTGATGGGCGTCCTGCCGGGATACACCGCGATCGGGGTCGCCGCGCCGGTCCTGCTGATCGTGCTGCGCTTCCTGCAGGGCTTCTCGGCGGGCGGCGAGATCTCCGGTGCGGTGTCGTTCATCGCCGAGCACTCACCCGTGCACAGGCGCGGGTTGTATGTCGGGATGATCTCCGTCGGCTCCGTGGTGGGGACGCTGCTGGGTAGCCTGTTCCCCGGCATCCTGCTGCTGACGCTCTCGACCGCGGACATGCAGTCCTGGGGCTGGCGGCTCCCGCTGCTCGTCGCGCTGCCGATGGGGATCATCGGCCTCTACATCCGTCGCCGGCTCGACGAGACCCCGCACTTCGTCGCCCTGCGCGAGGAGCGGTCCCGGGAGAGCAACCCCGTCGCGGCGGCGCTGCGCGGGCGGGCCCAGTGGAACCTGCTGGTCAAGGCGTTCTGCCTGATCGCGGTGAACGCCTCGTCGTTCTACATGATCGTCGGCTACCTGCCGAGCTTCGCGACGAAGAGCCTCGCGCTGACCGGGTTCCAGGCGTTCGCACCCTCGGTGATCGCGCTGGCGGTCTGTCTCGTGGCCGAGATCGGCGGAGCGTGGTGGTCGGATCGGATCGGCCGGCGGCCGGTGCTGCTGGGCAGCGGCGTCGGGCTGCTCCTGCTCTCCTACCCGAGTTTCCTGCTGATCACCTCGGGGTCCTTCGGGCTGATCGTGTGCGGGCTGGCGATCTTCGGCTTCCTGGCCGGCGCCTACGCGGCCGTGACCAACTCGACCCTGACCGAGATGTTCCCGACGAGGGTCCGGGTGAGCGGGCACGGCATCACCTACAACCTCTCCGTCGCCCTCTTCGGCGGCTCCGCGCCCTACCTGCTCACCTGGCTCGGCGGTGTGACGGGCAGCAGCATGGTCGGCGCCTTCTACGTGATGCTGCTGGCCCTCGTGTCGCTGCCCGCGGTGCTGCTGGTGAAGGAGACGGCCGGGCGCCCGCTCCGCACGACCTGATCCCCCGACTCGCGGGGCCGCAGATCGCGACTCGCGGGGCCGCAGATCGCGACTCGCGGGGCCGTCGGTCACGTGCGCCTCAGACGTGCGAGAACCTCTCCAGCTGCTCCTCGGTGAAGGCGAGTGAGCGGGTCAGGGGGCAGGATGCGAGG
>JAOZVV010000118.1 GCA_025869365.1 Pseudonocardia sp. | reverse complement strand
TGGGCACCGTGACCAGCAGGTACGCGATGTAGATCATGATGATCGCGACGCTGGTGACCGCGGTGAAGATCTCCGGGATCCCGATGTTCACCACCAGGATGAGCACGGCCGCGACGCCGATCAGCACGGCCGGGACGACCGGGGTCTTCCGCTTGGGGTCGATCCTCGCCAGCCGCGCCCCGCCCGGCAGCGCGTTGTCCCTGGCCATGGCGAACATCAGCCGGATACCGGCGGTGTGCACCGCGAGGGCGCACACGGTGATGGCCACGATGATGCAGATCAGGAACAGCTTGCCGACCGGCCCGCCGAGGACCTGCAGCACGATCAGCTGCAGCCCGCCGGAGGACTCCCCGATCGCGGGGTCGGCCAGGTTCGGCGCGGCCAGGATCGCGAAGAGCAGGATCAGGCCGCCGATGACGAACGAGGCGATCACCGCACGGAGGATGGCGCTCGGGGCGGTCCGGCGCGGGTCGACGGTCTCCTCCCCCAGCGAGCTCGCGGTGTCGAAGCCGTACATGACGTACGCGCTGGCCAGCGCCGCGATCAGGAAGACCCCGAAGTACCCGCCCGGCTGCCCCGCCCCGATGCCCCCGGTGTCCACGATGACGGACGGCGGGTTGACGATGTTGATGCCCAGCAGGATCACGAGCAGGACCGCCGCGATCAGCTCGATGAAGACCCCGGTGCTGTTGATCCGGGACATGAGCTTGACCCCGAACGCGTTCACCACGGTGGTGAAGATGATCAGCACGGTGCCCCAGATGACGGCGTTGATCGTGTAGTCCGAGGCGCCGGTGCCGTCCCCGACCAGCTGGAACCCGGACCAGATCTGCGGCAGCGTCAGCTGGTAGCCCAGGACGACCGCGGTCACCGTGACGACCGAGGCGGTGAACATCATCCAGCCCGCGAGCCAGGAGACCGTCGGCCCCGCCAGCCGCTTGGACCAGTTGTAGACGGACCCGGCGACGGGGTAGCGCCCGGCCAGCTCCGCGAAGCAGAGCGCCACCATGAGCTGCCCGACGAACACCATCGGCCAGGACCACCAGTAGGCGGGCCCGCCGGTGCCGAAGCCGAACGCGAAGAGCTGGAAGGTGCCGGTCAGGATCGAGATGTAGCTGATCCCGGCCGCGAAGCTGGCGAACTTGCCGATGCTCCTGTCCAGGGACTGGTTGTAGCCGAAGTCCGCGAGTCCGTCGTCAGCGCTGATCGGGCTGTTCGGGCTGTTCGGGCTGTTCGAGCCGCTCCGGCTGCCTGTGCTGCCCGCGCCGCCGTTCTGGTCCGTGCTCATCGTCGGGTACCTCCGCCTGCTGGAAGGAACGTGCCACGACCTGTGTCAGCCCTTGAACCAGTGCTGCGGTTCGGGGGCGGTGTTCTGCCAGATGTGCTTCGCCTCCTGGTACTCGGCCAGCCCGGCGAGCCCGAGCTCGCGGCCGTTGCCGGAGCGCTTCATCCCGCCCCACTCCGCGCCGGGGACGTACGGGTGGTAGTCGTTGATCCACACCGTGCCGTGCCGCAGCGCGTTCGCGACCCGGTGCGCCCGACCCATGTCCCGGGTGAACACCGCGCCGGCCAGGCCGTACTCGGTGTCGTTGCCGAGCTCGACCGCCTCGGCCTCGGTCGTGAAGCGCTCGACGGTGAGGATCGGCCCGAAGGTCTCCTCGCGGATGACCCGCATGTCCCGGGTGACGTTCGTGAGGACGGTCGGGCGGTAGAAGAAGCCCTTGCTCAGCGCCGGGTCGTCCGGCCGCGAGCCGCCGGTGACCACCGTGGCGCCGGCCTCCCGCGCGGAGCGGACGAAGTCCTCGATCTTCGCGCGGTGCGCCTCGGAGACCATCGGCCCGACCTCGACGCCGTCCTCCAGCCCGTTGCCGAGCCGGATCCGCTCCGCGCGCCGGGCGACCTCCGCGACCAGGTCGTCGTGCAGGGAGTCCTCGACGATGAGCCGCGCGCCCGCGGAGCACACCTGTCCGGAGTGGAGGAAGACGGCCAGCATCGCGTAGTCCACGGCGAGCTCGAAGTCCGTGTCCGCGAAGACGATGTTGGGGTTCTTGCCGCCGAGCTCGACGGCCGTCCGCTTCACCGTCTCGGCCGAGGCCCGGATGATCGCGCGCCCGGTGGCGAGGCCGCCCGTGAAGCTGACCATGTCCACGTCCGGGTGCGCGGTCAGCGGCGCGCCGACGGACGGCCCGTCTCCCAGCACGATGTTCACGACCCCCGGCGGGACCCCTGCCTCCTCGCACAGGCGCACCAGGATGATCGACGTCAGCGGGGTGACCTCGCTGGGCTTGATCACCATCGTGTTGCCGGCGGCGAGCGCGGGCGCGACCTTCCAGGACAGCTGCAGCAACGGGTAGTTCCACGGCGTGACCAGCGCGCAGACGCCGACGGGCTCGTACACCACCTTGGACACCACGTTCGGCCGGCCGGTCTCGATCAGCCGCCCGGCGCCGAAGTCCGCGAGGTCCGCGTAGTAGCGGAAGACGGCCGTGACGTCGTCGACGTCGATCCGGCTCTCCGCGAGGGTCTTGCCGGTGTCCAGGGTCTCGGTGTGTGCGATGTCCTCCTTGTCCCGCACGAGGAGGTCCGCGATCCGGCGCAGGAGCGCACCGCGGTCCGGGGCCGGGGTGCTCCGCCACGGCCCGCTGTCGAAGGCCGCCCTGGCGGCGGCGACGGCGCGGTCCACGTCGTCCGGCCCGGCCTGGTCGACGTGGCGCACGACACTCGCGTCGTACGGATTGACCACGGGCGCGGATCCGGCTGATCCGGTGGTCCAGGTCCCGTCGATGTGGAGGCTCGGCACGGCGTGAGGTTCCTCCCGGGGAGCCGACCGGGTCAAGCGGAACGGTGCGACAGGCACCTATAGTTTCGCCATGAGCAACACGGAGCACGACCGTGACTCAGCAAGACCGCGTGACTCGGGGGTGCAGTCCGTGGACCGGGCCATCTCCGTGCTGGAGATCCTCGCGCGGCACGGCGAGGCCGGCGTCAGCGAGGTCGCCCTCGAGCTCGACGTGCACAAGTCCACCGCGTTCCGGCTGCTCGGCGCGCTGGAGAGCCGCGGCCTGGTGGAGCAGACAGTGGACCGCGGCAAGTACACCCTCGGCTTCGGGCTGATCCCGCTCGCCGGCGCGGTGTCCGGCCGCCTCGACGTGACCCGGCTCGGCCGGGAGATGTGCGAGAGGCTCGCCGTCGAGTTCGCCGAGACCGTCAACATCGCCGTCCTGCAGGACCAGTACGCGGTGAACGTGCACCAGGCCCGCGGGCCCTCGACGGTGCTGACCTACAACTGGATCGGCCGGATCACCCCGCTGCACTGCACCTCCAGCGGCAAGGCGCTGATCGCCTGGCTGGAGCCGGCCGAGCTCGGCCGGCTGCTCAAGGACGTGATCGCGGCGAAGGAGCCGGCGTTCACGGACCGCACGCTGACGCGGATCGAGGACGTCGAGGCGGACCTCGCACGGGTCCGCGAACTGGGGTACGCACTCGTCGAGGAGGAGTACGAGATCGGGCTGAACGCCGTCGCGGCGCCGGTGCTGGACCAGACGGGTGCGGTGACCGCGGCCCTGTCCGTCTCCGGCCCGGCCTACCGGCTCCCGCCCGGGCGGCTCGTGGACATGGCGCCCGCGGTCGTCGGTGCCGCGGAGGAGATCTCGCGGCGGCTGGGCTGGTTCCCCGGCTGAGCTGTCCGGATCCCCGCCGGCACCCGCTCAGCGCGCCATCGCCAGCGCGTGCCGGACCGTCTCCACCACCCGGCCCGGGGTCGCGAGCAGGTCGTGCCGGGTGACCCGGACGACCCGCCAGCCGTCGTCGACGAGTGACACCAGGCGCCCGGCGTCGCGCAGGACGCGGTCCGCCCGGCCGAGCTCGGAGTAGTCGATCCCGACCCGCAGGTCCGGATAGGCGAGGTCGAGCCGCACCGCGTCGCCCCCGGCGGGGTCCGGGACCACCGGACGCACCCGGGGCGTCGGGAGCCCGGCCAGGACCAGCAGCAGCCGTAGCCGGCTCTGCATCGGCGAGCCGGAACGCCGATCGGCCAGCGCCACGACCCGCGGCAGCCGGGACCGGCCCCGGGCGCGCGGATGGCGCTCCGAGAGGTCCAGCACCTCCTGCGGGCAGAACCCCCCGACGGCCGCGAGCGCGTCCATGGCCACGACCGCCTCGGCGACGTCCGTCGTCCAGCGGCCGATGTCGTAGGCCGTCCGCACGGCGGTCGTGACCAGCGTGTCCGCCACCCTCGCGATCTCCGCGGGGGTCATCGCGTCGGAGTGCACGACGAGCCCGGGATGGGCCCGCACCCCACCGCCGCCACCGGTCAACGTGACCTCCGCCGGGGCACCCTGCGGCGTGCACCCCGCGCCGAGCAGGGTGGCCGCGGAGTAGCCGGACACGACCCCGCGCCCCTCGACGAGCGCGGCGGCGGCCAGCGCGGCGAGCTCGGGACCGAACTCGGCCGCCGCCCGGACGTAGACGTCCGGGTGGACCCGCCGGTACCGCGACCCCCGGAGGTCGCCGCGCGTCAGGAGACCGGCCTCCACGGCTGCGGACCCGCGGAACGCCGCGGGCCATCCGAACACACCCGAGCGGGGCTCCGTACTTGCCACGCAGGGATGGTCGCCCGGGGAGGGCGGTCACCGTGGGGATTCGGCGCAATCCGTGCTGTGAGAATCGCGATGCCGCGAGTTGTTCAGGGGTGGTCCGGGGCGAGCCGGTCCTGCACCCACCGGTGGAACTCGGCGATGTGGTGCTCGCTCGGCACCAGGGACCCGCCGTCGGCGTAGACCCGGCTGGGCATGGCCGGCTGGGTGCGCTCGCAGGCGTCGAAGTCCTGGACGTTGACCCGGTGGAACAGCTCCACCGACGGGTCGAGGTCCACCCCGGACGCGACGACGTCGGGCAGGAACAGCCAGTCCACCTCGACGAGCGTGCGGTCCGGCGCGAGCGGGGTCATCCGGTGCACGATCACGTGGTCCGGCACGAGGTTGACGAACACCTGCGGGCGGATCGTGATCGCGTAGTAGCGGCGGTCCTGGGCCTCCGCCACGCCGGGGATGCGCCCGTGCCCCGCGGACCCGTCGACCGTGAAGCCCTGCACCTCCTCGCCGAACTCGGCCCCGTGGCCCACGAAGTACTGGGCGGCGTAGCCGTCCGCGAACTCCGGGAGGACCTCCGTCAGCTCCGGGTGGATCGTCGCGCAGTGGTAGCACTCCATGAAGTTCTCGACGATCAGCTTCCAGTTCGCCGCGACGTCGTAGCTGATCCGGCGGCCCAGGGCGAGGCCCTCGATGCCGTAGTGCTCGATCGACTCCACGTCCCCGAGCCGGGTGATCACCGAGCCGATGACGTCGGACTCGAACGACGGCGGATCCGGCGCCACGCAGACCCAGACGTAGCCGATCCACTCCCGGACGGCGACGGGCGCGAGGCCGTTCGAGACCCGGTCGACGTCCGGCATGGACGTCAGGTTCGGGGCGGCGATCAAGGTGCCGGTCAGGTCGTAGGTCCAGGCGTGGTACGGGCACTGGAGGCTGCGCCGGACCTGCCCCTCCGGCTCCACGCAGAGCCGGGCGCCGCGGTGCCGGCACACGTTGAAGAAGGCCCGGATGCCCTGGTCCCGTCCCCTGACCAGGACGATCGACTCGCGCCCGACCGTGACGGTCCGGTAGGCGCCGGGCGCGGCGAGGTCCCCGGCGTGGGCGACGCACGTCCAGCTCCGCTCGAGGATCCTGTCCTGCTCGGCGGCGAAGATGCCCGGGTCGGTGTACCAGCGGCCGCCCAGGGTGGGGACGAGGCTCGACGGCGCCGCCGGGCCCGGTCCGGCGGTCGGGGCGGCATCGGGAACGGTGTCGGGAACGGGGGCCGGGTCCAGGGTCGTCATGGCGTCTCCGCGGGCGCTGGGGGTGGATCGGGTCGTCAGGTGCGCAGCCGTTTGCCTTCGGGATCGAAGAGCGGCTCCGCGGCGGTGACACCCGGGAGCCTCTCGCCGAAGTACTCGACCTGCACGGGGGTGCCGGGCTCGGCGAGGTCCGGCGGCAGCCAGGCGTAGGCGATGCTCGCGTCCACCGAGTAGCCGTAGGCCGCGCTGGTCACGTACCCGACCGGCTCCGCACCCGAGTACACGGGTTCGGCACCCATGACGACGTGGTGCGGGTCGTCGAGCAGGACGGGCACGAGCCGCCGGCGGGGCGCGGCGCCGAGCGCGCCGGAGCCGACGTACTCCCCCGGCTTCACCGCGAACGCGATGCCCGCTTCGGCCGGGGTGTCCTCGCTCGTCATGTCGAGCCCGGCGGAGCGGTAGCCCTTCTCCAGCCGCAGGCTCGTGAACGCGCTGCGCCCGGCGGCGACGATCCCGTGCTCCCGCCCGGCCGCCCACAGCGTGTCCCACAGGGCGAGGCCCAGGTCCGCGGTGGTGTAGAGCTCCCAGCCCAGCTCGCCGACGTAGGACACGCGCAGCGCGGTCACCGGGACGGCGCCGACGGCGATGCGCCGCGAGCGGAAGTAGCCGAACGTCAGGTCGCCCTTGGTGATCTGCGCCAGGACGTCGCGGGCGCGCGGCCCCCACAGCCCGAGGCAGCAGGTGCCCGCGGTGACGTCCGCGACGTGGACGTCCGGCGGGGCCAGCCGGCGCAACCGGTCGACGTCGACCTCGCCGTTGGCGCCGACCTGGAACCGGTCCTCGGCGAGGCGGGTGACGGTGAGGTCCGACAGCACTCCCCCGGCCTCGGTGAGCATCAGCGTGTAGACCACGGCGCCCACGGACCTGTCGACGTCGTTGCTCGTCAGGCCCTGCAGGAACGTGCACGCCCCCGGGCCGGACACCTCGACGCGGGTCAGCGGCGTCATGTCGAACAGCGCCACCCGCTCCCGGGTGGCCAGCGCCTCGGCGCCCGCGATCGGCGACCACCAGCGCGACGCCCACACGCCGCGGCCGGGGATCCGGCCCACCTCGGGCAGCCCGGCGTTGGCCTCGAACCACAGCGGCCGTTCCCAGCCCGCGGCCTCCCCGAAGACGGCGCCGAGCTCCACCTGGCGGGTGTGGAACGGGCTGACCCGCAACGGCCGGGGCGACGCGGGCGGGTCCAGCGGATGCAGGATGTCGTAGACCTCGACGAAGTTCCGCGCGCTGCGCTCCGCCACGTACCGCGGGGTGCGCTGGGCCTCGGTGAAGCGGTTGAGGTCGCAGCCGTGCACGTCCAGGCCCGGGTGCCCGTCCACCATCCACTCCGCCATCGCGCGGGCGACGCCGCAGGAGTGCGTCACCCAGACCGCCTCGGCCACCCAGTAGCCGCGCAGGTCCGGGTGCTCGCCGAGGAGCGGCATGCCGTCCGCGGTGAAGGAGAAGACCCCGTTGAAGCCGTCCGCGACCTCGGCGCTCCGCAGGGCCGGCAGCAGCTCCTGCGCGTCCGCCCAGGAGAGGGCGAAATCCTCCGGCGTGAAGTCCAGCGACGACGGCATCGCGGTGTGCGTGGGCAGGTTCGCGGGGTCCACCGGGATCGGCCGGTGGGCGTAGGAGCCGATCCCGAGCCGGTCCCCGTGCTCGCGGAAGTACAGGTCGCGGTCCTGGTGGCGCAGGATCGGCGCGGTCGCCTCCCGGGCGCCGAGGTCCGTCAGGCCGGGGACGGCGGTGGTGGTCACGTACTGGTGGGCCATCGGCAGCAGCGGGGTCGGCAGGCCGACCAGTGCACCGGTCAGCGGGCCCCAGAACCCGGAGCACTGCACCACGACGTCGGCGGCGAACCGGTCCGATGCGGTGCGGACGCCGGTGACCCGGCCGTTCGCGCGCAGCACCTCCACGACGCGCTGCCCGCCGAGGAACCGGGCGCCGCGGGCGATCGCCCGCCGCGCCTGCGCCTCGACCGCGCGGGGCGCCTTGGCCAGCCCGTCCGACGGGATGTGCAGCCCGCCGAGGATCTTCTCCCGGCCGAGCAGCGGGTGCAGCGCGGCGGCGTCCGACGCCCCGAGCACGGTGGACTCCACGCCGACCGAGGTCAGGAACCCGTGCCGGCGCTGCAGCTCCAGGACCCGCTCGGGCGTGGTGGCCACCTCGAGCCCGCCGACCTGGTTGAAGCACCACTGCCCGTCCACGTCCAGCGAGGACAGCTTCTCGACGGTGTAGGCCGCGAAGCGTGCCATCGTCCGGGACGGGTTCGCCTGGAACACCAGCCCCGGCGCGTGCGACGAGGACCCGCCCGGCAGGAACAGGGCACCGCGGTCCAGGACCGTGACGTCCGTCCAGCCGCGCTCGGTGAGCTCGTCCGCGACCGCGGCCCCGACGACCCCCGAGCCGATGACGACGACTCTCGGCACCCTGGTTCCGCCCGTGGCGCCGCCGCTCATGAGGCGACGCTCCGGCGCGCGCCGGGCGGCAGGTACGGGACGGCCTCGGAGAGCTGCAGGTGCACGGCGCCGTCCTCGATCATCACGCGATGCGCACGGACCGGGAACCTCGCCACCATCCCGTCCGCCTCGCCCGTGCGGAGGTCGAAGATCGCGGCGTGCAGCGGGCACTCCACCGCGCAGTCCTCGACGAAACCGTCGGCCAGCGAGGCGTCCTGGTGGGTGCAGGTGTCGTCGACGGCGTAGAGCTCACCGTCCTCGGTGTGGAACAGCGCCACGGGTGGGCTGCCGGGGAGGTCGGTGAGCCGCAGGGAACCGCCTCGCGGGAGGTCGGTGAGCTGGCAGGCGTAGATCATGTCGCGTCCTTGTGGCGGCCTGAGCGAAGCCCAGTGAGATCACCCGTGCAGAAAGCACAGGGCGAAACGCTGAGCACGACACGCAACAAGGTGCGGCTCGACCTCACCCCCTGTCAAGGGTGCTGAGACGAGCGGGAAGCCCATGTCCGGAATTGCCTCGGATCGGAAAACTGCTGGTAACACCCACTACGCCGGACGGCCGAGGGCCGCATGGGCCGACTAGCCGCGGGGCAGTCCGTTCACCACGTCCGGCAGCGTCTTCTCGACCTCGTCGCCGAGCCTCTCGAACTCGGTCCTGAGGAACGGGGCGGCCAGCTTGACCAGACCGTGGAAGTCCAGGTTCGCGTCGTAGGTGATCTCCGTGCCACCGTCGACGGGCCGGAATCGCAGGTCGTCGGTGGAGGTGACGGTCTTGTTCTCCCCCACGAACACCAGCCGGTCCGCCGCGCGGGTCCGGAGCGTGTAGATCAGCTCGGTCTCGTTGCCACGGAACCGCGACACGTTGCGCCAGCGCGTTCCCTCGGTGACCGGGCCGTCGTCGAGGCGGGTGCAGGAGACCGTCCCGGGGTCCCAGGCCTCGGCCCGGGAGAAGTCCTGCAGGTAGTCCACGACGACGTCGACGGGCTGGTTCACGATCATGGTGCGCTGGACGCTGACCACTGGGACTCCCTGGTTCGGGCGCGGGGCGGACGGATCCCGGTTACCCGGGTGCGGGTTCGGCCAATCGCGTGACCGCGATCACCGCGCCCCGTAGGGTCGCGTCATGGCTCGCTCAGCATTGATGCTCGGGGCGTCGGACGGCGCCCGCCTGGTCGGACAGCGATGGTCGACGGAGGGTGGCTCCCCCCGGGCGGCCGTCGTCCTGGCCCACGGGATGGGCGAGCACTCGCTGCGCTACGACCGGCTCGGGGTCGCGCTCGCCGCCGCCGGGTACGACGTCCTCGCCGTGGACCACCGCGGGCACGGCCGCACCGCGGGCATCGCCGGCGGCGCGCTGGGCGATCTCGGGCCGCGGGGCTGGGACGGGCTCGTGGCGGACTACGCCCTCGCCGTCCGCAGCACCCTGGGCGAGGTCGGCGTGCCGGTGATCGCCCTGGGACACAGCATGGGCTCCTGGGCGGTGCAGCAGTACCTGCTCGACCACTCCGACCAGGTCGCGGCCGCGGTCCTCTCCGGGACCGGCGCGCTGGACCAGCTGGCGACGATCGTCGATCCCGAGGCCGAGGTGGACCTCTCCGGCTTCAACGCACCGTTCGAGCCGGCCCGCACGGACTACGACTGGCTCAGCCGGGACACCGAGGAGGTCGACCAGTACGTCTCGGAGCCGTTGTGCGGATTCGGGCTCGACGGCCCGAGCGCGGCCGGGATGTGGGCCAACGCGCAGCGGCTCGCGGACCCGGCCGCCCTGTCCGCGATCCGGGACGGCTTCCCGCTCTACGTGCTGGCGGGGAGCGCGGACCCGGTCAACGGCGGCCTGAAGTGGCTGGATCCGCTGGTGGAGCGGTACCGGGCCGCCGGGGTGGACGTCACGCAGAGCATCTACCCCGACGGCCGGCACGAGATGTTCAACGAGACCAACCGGGACGAGGTCGTCGCGGACCTGATCCGGTGGCTGGACGGCCTGTCCCTCTAGCGCCGCCGTCCTCCTGGCGCTGCCGTCCTCCTGGGGCCGTCGTCCTCCTGGCGCCGCCGTCCTCTCGGGTCCGCGGGCTCAGCGGCGACGCTTGCCGCGGTTCCAGCCGCCGAGGATGCCGATCGCCTCGACCATCCCGGTGGTGAATCTGCCCATGGCGCGTCCGAATCCCTTCACGGGTCCTCCTCGTGGTCGTACGTGTGCTGGGGGCGGTCACCTCAAGGTCTCAAAAGGGTGACGGCCGTGCACGTACGGGGCGGTCCCGGCGTGTCCGCCCGCCGGGCCGGTGTCGTCGCAGCTCACCCGGTCGTGCGGGCCCGCATCGGACACCGCGGTCCCGCATACGCCCAGGACGCGGAGCGCGGGCCGTGTCGTCGAGCGTGCCCCCGCGTGCGACGACCGGCATCCGCCGCGGCGTCCCCGCGTCCTCGGGGACGATCCGGCGGAACCTGACGCAGGCGGGGTCCCGGCCGTCACCCCTGCGCTGGGCGGTTCGTGAGGTTCGTGTGATTTGCTACACCTTCACGACGGACCAGTGCGGAAGGCGCGAGTGGCCGACTACAGACAGGACCCGGCCGTGGAGTCGCTCGAGCTCCTCGGAGACCAGCTCGACCGCACCCTGGACGAGCTGCGGGCCGCCCGTGAACGCGTCGACCAGCTCCTCGAGCTGCGGGCCTCGGGACACACCTGGCACGAGATCGTCGCCGCGGAGTCCCGGCCCCTGGTGATCGAGGCGGTGACCCGCGCCCTGGACGACCTCGGTACCGTCGGGGGGCGTTTCCGCCGGGACGAGGCCGTCGCCCTGCACCGGGAGAACGTGAGCATCACCCGGATCGGCAAGCTCTTCGGCGTCAGCCGCCAGCGGGTGTCCGCGATCCTGCAGGAGAGCGCGCGGAGGCCGGCCGGCGAGCACGCCGAGCGCGCGTGATCGCGGCCCCCGCGGCCCGTGCCGAACACGGGGGCGCGTCCGGGGAGGTGACCCTCCGGGGATAAAGTTCCGCGCAACGGGGGTTGCGGGCTGACGCCGCGCGCGGACCGTGCCGAGCGTACCGGCACACCGCGTCCGCTCCCGGCGACTCCGAAAGGGTCCCGATGAACGAGCAGCTTCCCGCTCGCGCGCGACGCGTCGTCCGGAACGCCGCGGGCCGCGCCGTGCGCCTCGGCTCGGTCCCGATCAGGCCCGCCGCCCACGTGGCGCTCCGCATCCGGCCCGGCCTCGAGTCCCGGGTGTCGCGCATGTCCTGGCTGTGGCGGGAGTCCGGTGGGCGGCTGCCGGCCGAGTACCTCGACGCCACCCACGCGGCGATCCTGCGGGCGCTCGGCGACGCCCCCGTCGGCCGGGTCCTGGAGATCGGCTGCGGCGACGGGCTGCTCACCGAGCGGCTCGCCCCCGGCGCGGACGCGATCGTCGCGACGGACACGGACGACCACGCGGTCGCTCGGGCCGCGGCCCGCTTCCACCTCGACCGGCAGGTCAGGGTGGAGCGCCGGGCGTTGCCGTTCGACCGGCTCGACGGGACGTTCGACCTGATCGTCTGCGCGGACTCCTTGCACCACTGGGACGCGGGCCTGGCCCGCCGCGGCCTCGAGCGGCTGCTCGCGCGGCTGCGCCCGGGCGGGCGACTGCTCCTCCTGCACCACCTCGGTGCGGGCGGGGGCGGCGCGGCGGTCCATCACGCGGCCGCTGTCCGCATCGGGGCGGATGCCCGATTCGGCCACGAGCGAGCCGAATCACTGCCCGGCCTCGGCCCGGACGGGTCGGGGGTGCGGCTGGATGTCGTCCGCCGCGCCGGGGCTACCGTCGTCCAGGGAGGACAGGCCGTGACCGGGTCGATCCCGGCCCCCGCCGCCGAGATCGACGCGGCGGACAGCTCCCGCACCAGCGTGGCCTGAACACCGGGAACCCCGGCGTTCGCTGCATCGAGGAGGACACCATCAGCGGGTCGTACGACTTCGTGATCGTCGGCGGCGGCTCCGCCGGCCTGGTCCTGGCCAACCGGCTCACGACAAACCCGGGCACGCGCGTGCTCGTGCTGGAGGCGGGCCGTCCGGACCACCGGTGGGACCCGATCGTCCGGGTCCCCGCGGCGCTCGCCTACGGCTGGGGCAACCCCCGCTACGACTGGTGCTACGAGTCCGAGGCCGAGCCCGGCCTCAACGGCCGCAGCCTGCACGTGCCCCGGGGCAAGCTCCTCGGCGGCTCCAGCAGCATCAACGGCATGGTCTACCAGCGCGGCAACGCCGCGGACTACGACGTGTGGGCGCAGCGCGAGGGCCTGGCGAAGTGGGACTGGGCGCACTGCGCGCCGTACTTCCGCAAGCTGGAGAACCGGCTGATCGACGGCGAACCCGGTGGCCCGCAGCTCCTCGAGCAGGCGGACGCCGAGGGCCCGCTCTACGACGCGTTCTTCTCCGCCGTGCGGCAGGCCGGGCACGACGTCGTCGACGACGTCAACGGCCCGCAGCAGCGCGGCTTCTCCCGGACCACCCGCACCATCCACCGCGGCCGTCGCTACTCCGCCGCGGACGCCTACCTGCACCCGATCGTCGCGAGCCGCCCCACGCTCACGATCAGGACCCGGGCGATGGTCACCGGGGTGATCGTCGAGGGCGGCCGCGCCGTCGGCGTGCGCTACCGCGAGGGCGACGGCCCCACGCGCGAGGTCCGCTCGGGCGAGGTGATCCTCGCCGGTGGAGCGGTGAACTCACCGCAGCTGCTGCAGCTCTCCGGCATCGGGGACCCCGAGCACCTCGGGCGCCTCGGCATCCCGGTGAAGGTCGAGCTCCCGGGCGTCGGCCGGAACCTGCAGGACCACCTGGACGTCCACCTGCAGCACTCGTGCAGCCGTCCGGTCTCCCTCGGCCCGATGCGCAAGGCGCACAAGCTCCCGGGCGTGGCCGCCGAGTGGCTGCGCCACGGCACCGGTGCCGCGGCCACCAACCATTTCGAGGCCGGCGGCTTCGCCTGCACGCCGATGGCCACCGACGGCGTCCCGGACCTGATGATGCTCTTCGCGCCGGTCGCGATGAAGTGGGCGGACTCGGAGCGGCTGCGCGGGCACGGCTACCAGGTGCATCTGTCCGTCATGCGGTCGCAGAACCGCGGCAGCGTCATGATCACCAGCCGGGACCCCAACCGGAAGCCGGCACTCGAGGTCGGCTACCTGACCCACGAGGAGGACACCCGGCGCTGGGTCGAGGCGTTCACGGTCGCCCGGGACATCCTGGACCAGCCCGCCTTCGCCCAGTACGAGGGCGGCGAGCTGCTCCCCGGGCCGGCCGTGCGGACGGACGCGCAGATCATCGACTGGGTGCGGTCGTGGGCCCAGACCGGGCTGCACCCCACCGGCACCTGCCGGCTGGGGCGGGACCCCGAGGCCGTCACGGACCCGGACACGATGCGGGTGCACGGGATCGACGGGCTCCGCGTCGTGGACGCGTCGATCATCCCGGACCTGCCGAACAGCAACACCTACGCGCCCACGATGATGGTCGCGGAGAAAGCGGCGGACCTCGTCCTCGGGAACACCCCGCTCGCGCCGGAGGCACCCCGGAAGGTCACCTCCGGCTGAGCGGGTGCCGCGGCGCCGTCAGCGGCCGAGCAGGCTCGCGATCGCGTCGAGGTTCCCGGTCTCCGCGGCAGCCGTCATCGCGTGGTCCGCGGTGGCCGCGGGCGCGTCCGGCGGCACCACGAGCAGGGTGAGCAGCCCGTCGCGGCCGATCACGTCGATCGTGTCCGCCGCCTGCGTGTGGTACCCGGCGAGATGGACCAGCCCGCCCGCGAGCGGGAGCCTGCGCGCGGTCGCGCCCCAGGCCGTCAGGTTGTAGCTCACCCGCTCCACCGTGCCCATGACCGGCGCCAACGCCTCGAGCAGCGGGACCAGCTCCGCCACGAGGTCCCGGGAGCGCGGCCACCAGGCGCCGTCGACGAAGCCGGTGGTGGGGGCGCTCGGCTTCAGGCTCAGCCGGACGGCGTCCGTGGCGGGGGCGGTGGTGGTGCGGGTGGGGGCTGCCGACGTCATGTCGGGTCTCCGGTCCCCGGACGCCGCGGCGTCCGGAATGGGGGCGAGAGCCGGGGACGACGCGGGCTCGAGCGCGCGCGTGCGGAATGCCGCCGGCACCGCCGACTCTACGCGGAGCCCGGCCGGGCGCCTGCCCCGTGATCACGCTCCGGGAGGGGAGGCGACGAGGAGGTCCTTCCGGCCCCACGGCGGAGCGATCATGATGCCCCTGCCGGCTGGTCCGCGACCAGCGTCGCGCCCAGCACCTCCGCGAACTCGGCCGGCGCCCCGAGGAAGCCCCCGTGGTCCCCGGGGAACCCCACCGGCTCCGAGCCGAGCAGCTCCGCCAGGACGGCGGACGTGCGGTGGGTGAGCAGGTGCCCGGACTCGTCGCCGATCCCGATCACGACCCGGCTCGACGACGCCCGGAGCGCGTCGAGGTCCGGCACGAACCGGGTGGTGCCGCGCAGCTCGTGGGCGAGGAACCGGGCGCCGTCTCGCCTGTCCTGCTCCGACGGCGGCTCCATCGGCTGGGCCGGGGCACCCTGCGCGGCGGCGTCGCCGCCGGTGAAGCCGGCGTTGGCCATGAACTTGCCGAACGCGGCCTCCAGGCCGTCGGCGTGGAACGTCGCGATGATGTCCTCCACCGCGGCGCGCTGCTCGGCCGCCTCGGGGAGCAGTTCGACGACGGGCGGCTCGTGCGCCACCAGCGTGCGCACCCGGCCGGGGTGGCGGGCGACGAGCGCGAGCCCGGTGACCGCGCCGCCGCTGGAGCCGAAGACGTCCGCCCGGTCCGCGCCGAGGTCGTCGAGGATCGCGGCCACGTCGTCCGCCCGCAGCTCCGGGGTGGAGTCCTGCTCGGGATCGTCGAGGGTGCTGTTCGCGATGCCGCGCGGGTCCGTGGTGACGACGGTGTGGTGTGCGGCCAGCGCGTCCGCGAGCGGCGCGAAGTGGGCCGCGGACATGGGCGCACCGAGCAGCACCAGCAGCGGGCCCGAGCCCCGGACGTCGTAGTGCAGGTGCGCGCCGGGCACGTCGACGGTGTGGATCGTGACCATGGAGGCCTCCTGGGGTCGGCGTCGCGGGGTGGACGCGTCAGGGGGAGGACCGCAGGCGCGGCCGGAACTCATCGGCGCCATGACGGCTCCGCCCACTTATCTGGGATGCGCGGTGTCGATATCGTGGCCCGCGATTGGCCCGATCCTGCGCGGGAGCAGCCATGACCACAGTGCGACCGGTTCCCATCCAGACACGTCCCTACCCGGCCCGGCGAGTGGGCAAGGGACGCCGTATGGCGCACATGCTGCGCACGACGGACCCGAAGGACATCGCGATCCTCTACCTGGTCACGTCGTTCGGCTTCTTCATGGCCGGTGGCGCGATGGCGCTGCTGATGCGTGCCGAGCTCGCCCGCCCGGGCCAGCAGATCCTGTCGAGCGAGCAGTACAACCAGCTCTTCACGATGCACGGCACGATCATGCTGCTGCTCTACGCGACGCCCACCCTGTTCGGGTTCGCGAACTACATCGTGCCGCTGCAGATCGGCGCCCCGGACGTCGCGTTCCCCCGGCTCAACGCCTTCTCCTACTGGCTGTTCCTCTTCGGCGGCCTGATCGTGCTCTCCGGGTTCCTGACCCCGGGCGGCGCGGCGGACTTCGGCTGGTTCGCCTACACCCCGCTCTCGAACGGGGTCCACTCGCCCGGCGCCGGCGCCTCGCTGTGGATCACGGGGCTGATCCTCGCCGGTCTGGGCACGATCCTCGGTGCCGTCAACTTCATCACCACGATCGTCTGCCTGCGCGCACCGGGCATGACGATGTTCCGGATGCCGATCTTCACCTGGAACATCCTCCTCACCGCGCTGCTGATCCTCATCGCGTTCCCGGTGCTCACCTCGGGCCTGTTCGGGCTGCTCGTGGACCGGTACTTCGGCGCGCACGTGTTCGACCCGGCCAACGGCGGCGCGATCCTCTGGCAGCACCTGTTCTGGTTCTTCGGCCATCCCGAGGTCTACATCGTCGCGCTGCCGTTCTTCGGCATCGTCTCGGAGATCTTCCCGGTGTTCAGCCGCAAGCCGATCTTCGGCTACAAGTCCCTGGTGTTCGCCACGATCGCCATCGGGGCGCTGTCCATAGCCGTGTGGGCGCACCACATGTACGCCACCGGCGCGGTCCTGCTGGCGTTCTTCTCCTTCACCACGTTCCTCATCGCGATCCCGACGGGCGTCAAGTTCGTCAACTGGATCGGCACGATGTGGAAGGGCAAGCTCACGTTCGAGACGCCGATGCTGTTCGCCATCGGCTTCCTCACCACGTTCCTCTTCGGCGGCCTGACCGGTGTGCTGCTCGCGTCGCCGCCGATCGACTTCCACGTCTCGGACACGTACTTCGTCGTCGCGCACTTCCACTACGTGCTCTTCGGCACGATCGTGTTCGCCACCTACGCCGGCATCTACTTCTGGTTCCCGAAGATGACCGGCCGGATGATGGACGAGACGCTCGGCAAGTTCCACTTCTGGACCACGTTCATCGGGTTCCACCTGACGTTCCTGGTCCAGCACTGGCTGGGCAACGAGGGCATGCCGCGCCGCTACGTGGACTACCTGCCCACGGACGGGTTCACGACGTTGAACATGATCTCCTCGATCGGTGCGTTCGTGCTCGGCGCCTCGACGCTGCCGTTCATCTGGAACGTGTTCAAGAGCTACCGCTACGGCCGCGTGGTCACCGTCGACGACCCGTGGGGCCACGGGAACTCGCTGGAGTGGGCCACCTCGTGCCCGCCGCCGCGACACAACTTCACCGAGCTTCCCCGCATCCGCTCCGAACGCCCGGCCTTCGAGCTGCACTACCCGCACCTCGTCGAGCGCATGCGCCAGGAGGCGCACGTCGGGCACCGGTCCGCCCCGTCCGAGGTCCTCGCCCAGGGCGTGGGCCGCGAGTCGCAGCCCGACCAGGACCCACGGTCACGCTGACGTCCGCCGCGGCCCCGCAAGATCACGACGCCCGGGGTGTGGGTGCCTGCTGATCTCGCGCGCTCACCCGACGATGCGGGGAACCGGGTGGGGCCGACAGCCCGGACAAGGCCGATTCAGGCCTCTGAGCTGGGGAAAGCTCCTCCGACTGGACTCGAACCAGTAACCCTGCGATTCAGAGACCCCAGGACGACCTAGTTGCGGTTGAGTGCAGGAAAGAGCAACAGATTGCCTGGTAAGAGCTACGTAAGAGCATCATGACTGCGGTCGAGCGCGGACGACCAGCGGACATTTTCGATGTATAAGCGATGTCTCGATCATGAGCCGACGGGCGGGGTCACATAGACCTGCACCTGGCCGGACGGCACGACGAGGGTCTGCTTCGAGGCTTCGTCGTAGAGGTAGGTGACACTGTTGGAGGTACCGAGGTAGGCGACCTCCCGGACGTTGGTCGGGGGCATGTTTCCCAGTACTGGCAGTTCTTCCTTCTTGGGCCAGAACGCCGTACCGCGAGCAGGAGTGAGATCCCGGGCCACGACGTTCCATGACTTCGGCCCACCGCTGCCGTTCGCCTTGAAGTCTCCTGCTGCGCCTTCTCCGAGGCCCGCAAGCAGGTTCCCGAGTGCCATGGTCAGCAGCAGGGCCATCAGGAGCAGCGCCCACTGTGGCGCCGCACTGGGCCGCTCTACCGCGATCAATTTCCCAGGTTTGACCCGTTTCAGGCGCTGAACCCATTCGACGCCGGTAGCTGGGTCGGTGAAGCTCGCTCTTGATCCCGCCGGATAGAACCAGTTCACGACGGGAATGCAGAGCAGGAAGATCAGCAGCGTGATCAAGATCGCCACGATGGTCGTGGTGGACACTCTGAGCAGCGCGTTCAGCGGCGTTACGCCTAGCTGATCCGGCTGTAGCCCGAAGGCGCGGTAGTAGTCCCTCGCGGCAAGGAAGGCAAGCGTCTGCCCGAGTAGACCGAAGACGGTGACGACACCAGCTATCTCGGCAGCACGCTTGAGGTCGATCCCGGTGGTCTTGTTCGGCTCGGGTTCAGTCACTCGTCTCTCGCCTGTAGACGCTTGATCTGCCCCCGCAGATCCTCCAGGTCCCACCGCAGATGCCCGCCGACCGTCTTGCTGTGCGGAGTCACGTACTCGGCCTTCACCCACCGCCAGAGCGTCGCGGGGTCGATCCCCAGCTCGCGCGCAGCCTGGCCCGTGGTGATCAGGCGTGCTGGCCGGTCGGACACGGCGGTCACGATCGCACACGTTCGCGCCTGTTCGTAGCCACTCGCAGTGCTTGCAAGGATTGCAAGACTCGGGCTACCTTCGAGTCTCTGCAACGAATGCAAGATTCTGGGGAGAACAACATGATCCGCGAACTGCCTGTCGACACGTCCCGCATCAACCTCGTCGCCACCGGCCACGTCATTCCCGTCATGCCATGGGTCCCGGACCCTGCCAACCCCGGCCGGAACATGCCCGGCACCGATCAGTCTCGTGACGAGGTGACCGGCCTCCTGCTCTGGAACGTCGACGCCCTGGCCGAGGACATGGAGCGCGGCGAGGTGATCGGGGTCCAGGTCGGTGCTGCCCACCAGCCGGTCGTCGAGCGCTACAAGCCGGTGAACTTCATCGGTCTCTCGTGCCGGGTGAGCGTGGACCGTCGGACGAACCAGGTCCGCCAGTACTGGGGGGCATCCGGGATCAGCGAGCTGGGCAAGTCCTCGGTGCCGTCGCCGACTCCGGCCTCCACCTCGCCGTCGAAGCCGACGTTCGAGACCCCGAAGGCTTCCTGACCTTCCGATCGACCACCCGGCCCGAGTCCATGCCGTCACCCGCGTGGCTCGGGCCGTGGTGTCTGTTCGTCCACTGCAACCCGAGGGCCTGCCATGTTCTGGCTGCTGACCGGCCTCGTCCTGCTGATCTACCTGACCAACGGCCTCGTGCTCGTGTGGGCCTGGGACCTGCTCGTGCTGGCGTGGCTCGTGGATCCCTGGATCGTCGGGCTGCTGTACCTCTCGGTCCTTCTCGGCCTCGGCGCGATATTCGTCCACCCGCGTGATCGGCGAACGATGTGACACTCTTCGACTTCCTCCGGGCCGGCCGGGACCAGAAGGACGACCTTCGGATGGATCTCTACGAGGTCGACCGGATCACCGACACCTGGCGTCGCGCGTGTGAGGGTGTAGGGCTCGTCCAGCGCGTCGAGACGGTCACCGGCACCACGGTGGTGACCCCCGAGATCATCAATATCACTCTCGGGACGCCTACCTCCTTCATCATCAGGCTGCTGCCCGGTCAGGTCATCTCCGACGTCGCCGAGGTGGGCCACCGGCTCGCCCCTCCCCTGGGCGCTACGCGGCTCCGTCTGTCTCCTCGCGGTGACATGTGGGTGCGGGTCGAGCTGATGAAGACCGACGCTCTTGACCGTCTCGTCCCGTTCCCGGACCTCCCGTTGATCAGCGCGCAGGACACGGTGCTGCTCGGTATCACGGAGGAGGACCTGCCGATCGAGCAGAGCTGGGCTGCCGCTCCGCATGCCGTCGTTCAGGGCGTGACGGGCTCCGGGAAGTCGTGGTGGATGTACTCGCTACTGGCTCAGCTCGCGGCCCCTAGGGACGTCATCGTCTGCGGTAGTGACCCGTCCGGACTGCTGTTCCGGCCCTTCAAGGGGTCGCGGCACGAGCCTTTCCAGGTCTCTGGTCTGGCCGAACCGATGCGCCACATCGAGCTGGCACAGGCCGTCGTCGAGGAGATGGACCGGCGTGTCACGGCTCTGCCCGAGCACCTGGACCAGATCGAGGTGTCCGAGGCCCTCCCGCTGCTCGTGGTCGTCTTCGAGGAGTACCCCGGCCTGCTGCGCGCCCTGGACCAGACGGATCCGAAGCTGGGCAAGCAGATGAGGTCGCTCGTCTCCCGGCTCCTGGCCGAGGGCCGCAAGTCCGGCATCCGCGTACTGCTGATCACCCAACGAGCAGAAGCGAACATCATCGGCGGGTTTGAGCGCGCCATGTGCTCCCTGCGGATCAGCTTCCGGACAGACAACCGAGACGCCGTCCGACTTCTCCACCCCGACGCCATGGCGGATGAGGGTGATCGGCACATGACCGCGGCCCCCGGCGTCGCGCTCCTGACCTCGCCCGGCCTGCCCCTGACCCGTTTCCGGGGCCCGTCCATCGGCAGCTACCGCACGTACTGCCAGACCGTCGCATCCCGAATCGCGGGCTGAGTCAGTCGCATCCATGAAGGCGGTCGTCTGTTCAGGGCGCCTCTGCGCGATCGAGGCCGCGCCGAAGGCGAGCGGCCGAGAGAAGCGCAGGGAGGTGCCGCAGGTGCCGACTCCCCTTGGTAACTACGCGAATAACTCTTCCCCCGCAGGTAGAGAGGGAGCGGCGGAGGTCCAGCAGGGTCGTGAGGATCGTCGTCGTGCTCGGGCTCGGTGGAGGGATGTCGCTCGGCAGATCACCGGGCTGGAGCGTCTTCGGAACTGCGGCTCGACGACACATACGGGGACCGGCGGACCGACTCTGAAGATCACCGAGTACCGAGCGGCGGGCGCTCCCTCCTCCCCCACCACCAGAGTGGCCGGGTATGCGGGGCTGACGACGTGCGGCTCGGTGTGGGTCTGCCCTGTGTGCGCGGCGAAGGTGGCTGCCCGGCGGTCTGATGAGCTGGCCACGGTGATCCGTCATGTCCTCGACGGCGGCGGTTCCGCCTCGCTCGTCACCCTGACCATGCGGCATCACGCGGGCCTGAAGCTTCGGGACTGCTGGGATGCGCTCGGCTATGCCTGGTCCCGCGTCACCTCGGGGAAGGCGTGGCAGGCCGATCAGGACATGGGTGACCTGCTGGGCTGGGTGAAGGTCGTCGAGGCCACGCACGGGGAGAACGGCTGGCACCTGCACCTGCACGTTTTGATGTGCTGGGACCGTCCGGTGTCTCTGGAGCTGGCCGAGATGGTCGGCACACGGATGTGGTCCCGGTGGGAGAAGGCGCTCGGCCGGAAAGGCTTCGAGTCCTGGGTCGACTCGGGCGGGCTCGACGTGCGGATGGCGACGCTCAAGGCGGACAACCTCGGCGACTACTTCATGAAGCTGGCCAGGGAGATCACCTCGTCGCACGCGAAGGATGCTCGTTCGGGGCGTACTCCGTTCGCAGTGCTCCGAGACTGTCAGGACGGCCTGGTCGACGACATCGAGCTGTGGCGGGAGTGGGAGCGGGCGAGCAAGGACCGTCGTCAGATCACGTGGTCTCAGGGCAAGCGAGATCTCCGTAGGCATGCCGGGCTCGGCGAACAGCAGACCGATGAGGAGATCGCGGCGGAGGACCTGATGGGCGCCGACGTCCTGGCGCTGCCCGGTGAGACCTGGCGGGTCCTGCGGCGCTCCGCTCTCGCGACGGATCTGCTGGACGCGGCTGAGCGGGGCGGTCCCGCAGGGGCGATCAAGTGGCTGGTTGATCGACATCTGAATTACAAACGTGTAGTTCGAGGGCCGACCCGAAGCGATCTCGGTCCTGGTGAGGATGGGGCCGCGAAGACGGCCTAGTCCGGCTGCACGACCGCGACTTGTTGCCCATTGGCGAAGCGCTCCCCAGCCTGGACGTTGATCTCCACGATTGTCCCGGCTACCGGGGTCGGCATCTGGAGGTCGACATGCTCATAGGCGGCTTCAAGGATCGGCTCGTGCATCTCAACCCGGTCACCTACCCGCCTGAACCAGGAGGACAAGGTGCCGCCGGCGTCACTGGCGGGGCGAAGGTCATCAGGCATGTAGACGGCAACACGGCCATCGTCAGGACGTTCGTAACGGACAACACGGTAGGTCTTGGTGGTCATGGTGGTCCTTCGGTGGTGGTGGTCAGGCGACTCTGACATGGCCCGCTTCGGGACCAGCGGGAAGTCCCCTTCCAGGCGTGGGTGGGCCGACCGAGGACGAGGACTATCCGTCTCCGTAGACGCCGCGGTACAGGAACCGAAAGAGCGCCTCCTGTAGGTCGACGCGGTCCATGTTCTCCAGGGGCGGGTAGCCAGCACTGACGATGAGACGCTCGACGTCGAAGAGGAGACCGATGGTGAAGCGGGGGTCGTGCTCCTGCTCGGGCACGGGGTAGTTGCGCTTCGGCTCACTCACCGTCGGCCGCCTCGGTCTTATCGAGAGCGGCCAGGATCGTCTGTGCGGCCTTGTGGACGGCCTCGGCCGCCTTCTTGATGACCTCGGGGTTTCCCTCGCTCCACCCGGCCACGTAGGGCGCGCTGTACTCGACGGTGTCCAGGCCCTGCACCTGGCCGACGATGTAGGCGACGGACTCGGCTTCGGTTTCGCGCTGTCCGCGGGTGATCTCGTCCCGGCGGGTCTTGTGGTCGGCTTCGATGTGGGCCAGTTCGTGGATGAGGGTCTTGCAGGCCTGGGCGGGGTCGATGTCCGGCCGGACCCTCACGACGTTCTCCGTGAAGCTGACCGATCCGAACGCCTCCGGGGTCGCCGAGGTCTCCCGGCGGATCTCGTATCCCTTGCTCGTGACGATGGCTGCGACCGCGTCCCACAGACCCTCGGGGCCCTCGCCGGTGAGGATCGTCGGGCTCGGCCCCTCCGGGAGCGGCTCGCCGTCGGTCTGGGAGATGTCGAAGACGTGCTCGATCCTGAACCCGCGGATGACCATCTTCGGCCGGCCCTGGCTGTCGTAGGCGCTGGGACCGATGGCCTTGGCCTCATCCTCGGTCAGGCGGTGCTTGCGGGGAGCGAAGATCCTGAACCCGCGCTCTCCCTTCCGGACGTGCCTGCCGAGCGAGATCCACTTCTGGAACCCGGCCACCTGGGTCACGGGGATGCCCCTGTGTTCACCCTGGGCCCACAGCAGCAGCACGTTGTTCAGGCTGTACTGGTGGAAGCACGCGGCCACGCGGATCATCGAGATCCAGGCCTCGTCCGTGGTGATCCCCTGGACCGCCGTGTTGAGCTCCCCTGCCAGTGCTTCGACCTGGGCTGCCCGCTCCTCCGGGGTCTGGGTGGGCCGCTGGCGGCGCTTCGTGGTCTTCGTCGCGGGGGTCATCACTTCACCTCGGGCAGGGCCGGGCGGTAGCCGTCTGCCGTGACGACCGGGCAGAGGGGCTCGCCGTCGAGGTGGGAGAAGTCGGCCGCCTGTCCCCATGCACCGCACCAGGTCGTCGGCGGAACCTCCTGCACCGGCTCCTTGCACTCCGGGCAGACGTACACCTTCGGCTCGGGTCGGGACTTGTCGTGGCCGATCCAGATCCGGTTCATGGTCGCTCCCTCTGGTCCGCTAAGGCGGGGCGATGCAGTGCCGCATCGCCGTGAGAGCGCCCCTGCATCGGTCGCAGAGGCTCGTCACCAAGGGATCAGTCGAAGAAGTTCTTCGCCCGGGAGATAAGAGCTAGACCGCCGGCCTAGGAGCTAGCGAAGAAGTTCTTCGGCCCCTTGGTGATGAGGGGCGGCCGATGCAAGCTCGGACCAGAGGGAGTGCGCCGTAGGCGGCTTTCTAAATCCTCGGCCATCCGGCCTTGAGAATCACGGATCAAAACCGCAGGTCCAAAGTCTTATCTCCACGAAGGCCAGTTTCTACTTGACACAATGAAGTCAAGCGCTACAAACTTATGTCACCCAAGAGGCAATGAGCCCGGGTACCTAGCTCGACCCACCATCACTCCACCACCACCACTACCCCCGTGTCCCTTTCTGGTGGAAGGCAAGTAGATGGAAGAGTTCGAGAACTCCGAGGAACTCCTCACCGCTGACGAACTCGCGGCTGAGTTGAAGGTTCCGCTGGGGACCATTCGCCAGTGGGCTACAAAGGGCCTCGGTCCGCGGCGGGTGAAGATTGGCCGATACGTGCGCTACCCCCGACGCGATGTTCAGGCTTGGGTGCAGTCGCAGTACGTGTCCTGAGTTCGCTCAGGACGTAATTCCCTGGGCTTCCTAGCCCGACCCTCGCCTCCGTGCCTTTCGTGGCCGTAGAGGCGTCCTCAGACGCAAATGGCGGGCCAGGTGCGCCCTGACCCGCCGTATCCCCGAGAGGGAAACCAATGCTGAATGAAACTAGCACTCCAGCCATGCCCGAAACCAGTCCCGAGGAGTGGCGGCCAGTCTACGGATACGAGTCCTTGTACGCGGTGTCGAGCCACGGACGTGTCCGATCGCTGAACCGGGAGGTCTGGACCAGGAACGGGCACTTCCGGAAGTACGAGGGCCGCCTTCTCACCGTCCAGATCGACACCTCCGGTCGGCCTGTCGTGACGCTGTCGAGGAACGGGACGGTTCGCATGCCTCGGGTGTGCGTCCTCGTGGCAGAGGCCTTCCACGGACCGCGTCCCGACGGCCTGATGGTCCGGCACCTGAACGACATCAAGACGGACAACCGCCCGGACAACCTGGCCTGGGGGACCATGGCCGAGAACGGGGCTGACTACGTCCGGAACGGCTTCCACCACTACGCCCGGCGACAGACCTGCGACTACGGCCACGAGTACATCGGGCCGAACCTGATGATCAACCCGAGCAAGCCCACAGCTCGACTCTGCCGGGCCTGTAACCGTGCCCGGTGCATCGTCGCCCGGCAGAAGGTCCGTGGCATCCAGGTCGACTTCAGGCCCCTGGCCGACGCGAAGTACTCGGAGCTGATGTCCGGGACGAACGTGTTCTCCACGGGGATGACGGGTGCCGCATGAAGCGGCGTGTCCTCGGTGGGGACTTCATCCACTCGGCACCGGACCACGTCCCGGCCATCTGGGGCCGTGGAGAAGATGTTCTCTGGCCCGAGGGTGAAGCGATGATGCTCACTGGGCCGACGGGCGTCGGGAAGACCTCTCTCGGCGGTCAGGTCATCGCCGGTCGGATGGGCCTGATCTCCTCTGTGCTGGGCTTTCCCGTCGAGCCGGGGAAACGTGTCCTCTACCTGGCTATGGATCGTCCTCGGCAGATTCAGCGGGCCTTAGCGCGGTTCTTCCGGAAGTTCCCTCAGGACGTCGTGAACGAGCGTCTGGTGATCGAGCAGGGACCGCCGCTGAAGGACATCGGGAGGCACCCAGAAGCACTGATCGAGCTGGCCGAGGACACCGAGGCAGACACGGTGGTCATCGACTCCCTGAAGGATGCCGCGACAGGTCTGGTGGACGACCAGGTCGGCCAGAGTGTCAGCCGGGCGATGAACCTCTGTGTCTCGAACGGGATCGAGGTCATGGTCTTCCACCACCAGAGGAAGAGTGGATCAGCTACCGGTGGGAAGCCGAACGACATCAACTCGGTGTACGGCTCGACTCTGATTCCGGCTAGCTGCGGGTCGGTGGTCCTCCTCTGGGGAGAAGCCGGAGATACCACAGTCGAGCTGTCTCATCTGAAGCCTTCCGTGGCGAAGGTCGGGCCTCTGGTTGTCACTCATGACCATGCCGCAGGAACCTCTTCCACTCCGGTGAAGGTGGATCTCCTGGACCTTCTCCGAGTTCCGATGACGAACCGAGAGGTAGCTGAAGTGCTCTATCCCGGAGTGGAGCTTGAGAAGAAGCACCTTCAGTCGTCTCAGCGGGATATAGATCGGCTGGTCATCGCAGGTTCTGTAACGAAGCTTCCTCGGCCGGACAAGGCCCCTAGGACTCAGGCGATTCAGTTCCAGACCTCGACCTCTCCACTCCTTCTGAACAGCTTCCTCAAGAGCTTCCCGGAGGCCTCTGAGCCATCAGCTTCCCAAAAGCTGAACGGAGCTTCCTCAGCTAGGCATTAGCCCAGGTCAGACCTTCCTCAGCAGCTTCCTCAGGCTTCTTCACCTCAGCTTCCTCAACTTCACCCCCCTCTATAGGGGGGGAAGGGGAAGCAAGACACGCGACTAGGAGATCAGATGTACGAGACGAAGTGGTTCACGGTGGACGTGAAACCTCTGCCCGGCATGACGGCATGGTTCGGGGATGAGAACAACCTTTACTCGGCGGAGGTCTTCATCCTGACTCGGAGGCTCTACACGGTCGAGGTAGGTCGTCGAGTCGATTCGGACTGGCTGGACTCTAAAGTCGTCCCGGCCTGCCTGGACGAGTACTTCGAGTTTGTTCCGGTGGATTCAGAGAAGAACTTCGTGGGAGTGCTGCCGAGTAGCTACACGAAGAAGGACGTCTGGACCTACATGGGATAGTCCCCACCGGGGTAACCTGAAGTAGCGGGTGAACAACCACCATCCTGAGGCCCATAGCGTGGAACGTACGTCTCGCTAACGTACGGAGACAGACCTTCGGGTCTATACAGATGCCTTCTCGGCTCTGTACCCCCTCTTCGGGGCTGTCGTCCACGCTGTGGGCCTCTTCTATGCCTCGGGTAGGTCCGGGAACTGTCAGACCCGACCAGTAGCTTCAGAGGCCACCACAACGATCACCACCACCATCATCGCGGAGACGAGTAGCTCCATGCCTGAACAGCCTCCGGTCCCTACGGAGCCTCCGGTAGTGCCCACCCCGGAGCCACCAGTACTGCCCGTCCCTGATCCTCCGGTCGTCCTGATGCCGGAACCTCTGCCTCCTGCACCTCCGGCAGGGACCAACTGGGACATGGTCAGTGCTCTTGCGGACTGGACGATGGTTGGTCTCACCATCTTCGCGGTGGCAGCCGCGATAGTCGCGGGCGTCTTCACGATCAGGACCAACCAAGCCCAGCAGAAGACCCTTGAGCTACAGCGTGATCAGTGGCAGCGACAGCAGGACATGGACCGTCGGGAGCAGGCCAAGCACGTGACCTACTTCTTCCCGAAGCCGACGGGAAGACGGGTCTGCCTTTTCAATGCTTCAAACGCGCAGGTCGAGCTTGTGACCTTTGTACATGTACCGCGAAAGCCAGGCGGCCCATGGAAGATTCTCGGCGGTGCCGTACATGTCCTTCCAACTACCGGCGCAGAGTCCGCCGACGTCATCCTCACCGAGATTTCAGACCTGTCCGAGATCCCGCGGGGAAGCATCGTCTTGTTCTTCACGGACATGAACGGGTTCAAGTGGCGGCGCTCAGCCGAAGAGGGTCTGCGAGAGAGCACAGAACAGGAAGAACAGCTCATAAACGAAGCATTTAAGCGGAGGCAAGCACAGAAGGACCGCGAAGCCGACATGTGAACCTAGCTCCCTGGCCAGTTTCACACTTCTCTGCGTAGCCAGGAGCGTGCAGCAAGTCGCATACGTCCCGCGATACTTAGATATCCCTGTACTCTTCGACTCAAGTTTGAGTAGCAGGGACCTAGGAGGCGGGACGTGGGAGACAACCCGTATCTCCACTCCAATGACGCGGTCGTAGCCGAAGAGCAAGTCCGGTGTTACGAACTTCGACTTCAGGGTAAGAGCATCCGCGGCATCGCCGAGATCCTGAAGATGTCGAAGTCCACCGTCGAGCGCCGCATCTCGGCAGAGGTGAAGGGCCGGGTCCTTCCTCTCGCCGAAGAAGTCCGGCAGATGGAGATCGACCGGCTCGACTCCTATCTCGAAAAGCTGCACGAGCAGATCGAGCAAGGCCGTGGAGTACCGCGGTGCGTAGAAGTGGCTGTAAAGGTCGCAGAGCGCCGGGCAAAGCTTCTTGGGGTGGATGCACCGGAGAAGGTCGATGCGACGCTTCACGAGGTCTCTCAGGCCGATCTAGAGCTATCTGAGCTTCTGCGGGAGCAGGAAGCCAAGAACGCAGTCATCGAATCCGGACTGGGGACCACGACAGGAGACCTCAGTGCCGGGTAGTCCGACGGTCATCGTCCGGAGTGGACGACATCCCCACGAGATCGCTCTTCTGATCATGTCCGTGGTGCTGGGGATCGTCAGCATCTTGGTCTCGGGCACTACCTCCCCGGGCATCAGCAACGCCTTCCCGGGCGACACCGAGAACTACTTCTTCGTCTCGATGGCGGTCTTCGGTGGGCTCTCGCTCTACGGGGCACTACAGCGGTCCGTCGTGGGCCTGCTGGTCGAACGTGCGGGGCTGATCGTCCTCAGTGCCATCTATCTCGGGTACAGCGTCGCCGTCGTCAGCAACTCGGGCTTCAGGGGTATCACCCCGGCCGTCTTCGGTCTGGCCATCGCCGTGGCGAACGTGGCTCGTCTCGTGCAGATCTCGCGGGACCTGAAGCGGGTGAAGGCAAGCGTCGCAGCTGAGTGCACCGCGGACTCGGGGCAGGACGAGAGCCGGTGACCGCGGCCGAGTTCGTAGTTCAGATCATCCTCGGTGTCGGTGGTGCCGCGGGGGTCACAGCCCTGCTCAGGATCGGGGCCGAGAAGAAGAAGCTCCGATCGGAGTCGGACAAGACGGGAGCGGACGCGGCCCAGGTCCTTTCCAGTGCGGCCATCAGCCTGCTGGAGCCAGCACGGAAGCAGATCGACGCCTTGCAAGAGGACCTGGAAGAGGCGCGGGCCGAGATCGAGGATCTCCGGTGCTACGTCCAAGAGCTGATCAACGTGTTGGTGGAGGCGGGGGTCCGGATCCCGAGGAAGCCGGCCCCGAAGCCCCGACCGCAGCCGTGAGTAAGACTTTTCACTGGCGTAGCTACTTGGCCCGCCACGACAAGCGGCTCCTGCTCAGTCCACTGGGTCGGCAAGCTCTTACGAAGCTCGATCCACTGCTGTTTGCCCTGGTCTACTTCAGGAAGCACCTCGCTGCGGTAGAGACCGGCGGGGAGATCAGCTTCTCTCGTTTCCATCTGGACCTCGCGGAAGCCGCGAAGCAGTGGGCGCGGAAAGACCTGGGCCCGGCAGAGCTGCGGGAGGCATGGGTCGCACCCCGAGGTAGTGGCAAGAGCACCTGGATGTTCCTGATCCTTCCGGCCTGGGCCCTGGCGCACGGGCACCGGAAGTACATCGCGGCGTTCGCGGACAACGCGGGGATCGCAGAGAAGCACCTCGCCTCGCTGAAGCGGGAGCTGACGAACAACGCCCTGCTGCGCCGTGACTACCCGACCCTCGTCCGGGCGTCCAGACGGCCCTCAGGGACCGCGGAGGGGGACAACCGCACGCTCTACCTCGCCGAGAGCGGAGCGGCCTTCCAGGCCCGCGGGATCGACTCCAACACCCTGGGCGCGAAGATCGGGAACCAGCGTCCGGACCTACTGCTCTTCGATGACGTCGAGCCGGACGAGTCGAACTACTCGATGTACCAGAAGGACAAGCGGCTCGCGACGATCCTTCAGGCCGTCTTCCCGATGAACGTGAACGCGGTCGTCGAGTTCGTCGGCACCGTGCAGATGCACGGATCGATCATGCACGACGTGGTTCAGCAGGCCACCGATCCCGAGAGCGCACCGGCGTGGGTGGCCGACGAGAAGGTCAGGACCCGCTACTACCCGGCCATCGTCACGAAGGACGGCGGGACCGAGGTGTCTCTCTGGCCCGAACGCTGGGACATCGACTGGCTCCAGTCCGAGCGGCACAAGAAGAGCTTCGCGCTGAACTACATGAACAAGCCCGTCTCGGCCGAGGGCGCGTACTGGTCGAGTACGGACTTCATCTACGAGCCGGTCGCGGGGATCACGAAGCGGATCATCTCGGTGGACCCGGCCGTGACGACGAAGACTTCCTCGGACTACACCGGGGTCGCCGCTATCTCTTACTCCCCGAGTGAGCAGCGGTGCGTCGTCGAGCATGCCTCGCAGGTCAAGCTTTCACCCTTGGAGCTCAAGGTCTATCTGTTAGCTCTTATCGAGAAGACCAACGCCCGTATGGTTCTTATCGAGACCACTCAGGGCGGGGATACATGGAAGACCATCCTCAGTGAACTCCCGGTCCCTATTCACGAAGTGAAGCCCTCCGTGAAGAAGGAAGTCCGCTGGGCTCAGGCACTCGACTACTGGCAGAACCAATGGGTCTCACACGACGGTCCGGTTAAGGCTTTCGAGGATCAGGCTGTGGCCGTTCCGCGGGCCGCTAACGATGATGTGGTCGACGCGGTGGTCGCCGGTGTCTCATACTTCTTAAGAGGCAAGAAGCGTGGCCCGACGCAAGCCCGCGACAAGCAGTACGCCTATGCGTGACGAGAAGCAGGGATTGGTGCATACATGGCAGACCTGAGCACCGCTGTGGCTTCGGTCGGTGAAGCATCCGATTCCTATGACCGCGCCTGGAACTACTACTCCGGTGACATCGAGGAACTGTTCGCATCGCCGGTGATTCAGCGCATCCTCGCCGGGTCCAGTTCGGGCTATCGCGTCAACCTCGCCCGTCGTCCGGTAGACGCCGTGCTTGACCGCCTGAAGATCGCGTCGGTGCTGGTGCCGAACAACGATCCGCTCACCAAGGTGCTTAACGATCTGGTGTGGGCTCCGAACCGTCTGGGCCGGGTGGCGAAGCTCGTGCACCGAGCCGCCCTGGTCTATGGGGACGCGTACCTGCATGTGTGGCCTGGTGTGGACGAGGGCACGGTCAGGGCCATCTTCAACAGCCCCGGGACGACAAGGGTCTTCTACGACCCGGAGGACCCGAGCAAGAAGTCCTTCGCGGCGAAGGTCTGGAGTGTCGGGGATCGGGACAACCAGCAGACCCGGGTGACGCTCTACTACGCGGACCGGATCGAGCGTTGGATCTCGAAGAAGGGCACCAAGGGCGACGAGGAGAAGCACTACGTCGAGTTCGTGGACGAGGACGGCGACCCCTGGCCCATCGAGAACCCGTACGGCGAGATCCCGGTGTTCCACTTCCGCACGGACGAGCCCTACGGCCGGCCCGAGCACGCCGACGCCTTCGGCCCGCAGAACGCCATCAACAAGCTCGTCGCGACGCAGATGGCCTCGGCCGACTACCAGGGCTTCCCGCAGCGCTACCGCCTTCGATCGGTCGCGACGTCGGACCTGGTCGGGTATCCGGATGACGACGATGACGTGCCGGACGAAGGCTCTGCCCTGACGGCATCGCCGGGGACGGTCTGGGATCTCACCAACACCGATGCCGTGGGCCAGTTCGACTCGGCGAACCCGGACAGCTTCCTCAAGCCGATCGAGTTCTACATCCGCGCGATGGCGGCGGCCACGGCCACTCCCCTGCGCTTCTTCGACTCCGAGGGCCAGGTCCCGTCCGGTGAAGCGCTGCGGGCGGATGAGGCCCCTCTCGCCGAGAAGATCGGTGACCGCCAGACCTGGTTCGGAGACGAGTGGGTCGCGGCGTTGATGTTCGGCATGAAGGTCGTCGGCTCGCCCGTGAACACCGTGGATATCCGGTGGCGCCCGGTGCAGACGACTGACGACCTCGAAGGTTGGAAGACCGTCGAGAAGAAGCTCGCACTCGGCGTCCCGTTCGACCAGGCCATGGCCGAGGCGGGCTATCTCCCGGAGCAGGTCGCGGGATGGACAGCTCCCCTACAGACCCCTCCGCTGTCGGCGTGATGGCGGGGCAGATAGGCGGGCATGGGCTCGCAGACCGAGGAGGCCGTGATGGCTGACGAGATCGACGACCTGGACCAGGACGTCACCGAGGTGGATACCGGCGCTGAGGATGAGGCCGAGGGCCAGGACGACACAGACTGGACTCCGCCCTCGAAGCAGGACTGGGCGAACCTGAAGGAAGCGCTGAGCAAGGCGCGCAAGGACGCCCGTGCAGCCAAGCGCGCCGCCGGTGAGGCACCGAAGGCGGATCCCGACGCGAAGAAGCCCGAGGACATCGAGCGTGAGGCGGCCCAGAAGGTCGAGTCCCGGTACAAGCCGATCGTCGTCCGACAGGCGGCCCGCGCAGCCTTCGCAGAGGCCGGTCTCCGTAACCCCGAGACGTCACTCCCCCGCGTCCTGAAGCTGCTCGAACTCGACGAGGTGGATGTCTCCGAGGACGGGGATGTCGATGGTCTCGACGAGCAGATCGCGGAGATCAAGAACGAGTGGCCTGAGCTGTTCGTCCAGCGTCGAGCCCCCCGTGTGGATGGCGCGGATCAGGGTTCGTCCGGCGGCAGACAGAAGTCCAGCGCGGAGAAGATCACTGCTGCGTTCATGGCCGGCCAGCGATAAGACTTTTCGGGGAGCGAGTAGGGATGGCGTGTAGTCGAGTTACTGAGGTGGACGTATCCGCGGGGTCGTCCGCTGACATCGTCATCCCTCTCACCGATGACGAGGGCGCCCCCATTAGCTCTCTCACGGGATGGAAGGCGAGAGCCCACCTTCGAGTCGACCCTGTTGGTCCGCTCATCTACGAGTGGTCCACAGAGGCGGCGACGCCCACGTTGGTTCTTGAAGACAGCTCGGCCGTGATGAAGATGCCGAACCTTTCGGTCACCGACACGTGGGCCGTCCGCCTCGCCTGGTTCGACCTCGAACTCACCGATCCCGACGACGTCCCGAGTAGGCCGATCAGGGCGGCGCTGCGGATCACCCCGGCCATCACGCACAACTAGGAGAGAGCAATGGCAGAGATCATCCCGAATGAGGGCCTGGACTACATCGTCAACCTCGTGCTGAAGGCCGGAACTCCCCCGAGCACGCTGTACGTGGGCCTGTTCACGGGTGCGACGGCTTCGACGACTCCCACTGCGTCGGCCGTCCTGTCGACCGCGACGGGTGTGACGGAAGCGGGTTACACGGGCTACGCACGCCAGTCCATCAGCTCCGCGTCCTGGGGCACGATCGGAGGCCAGAGCGGATGGTCGCAGTCCGGTCGGGGCAGTGTCGGACCGCAGGTGAGCTTCCCTGCTGCGACGGCGAGCTACGCGACCCAGATCAACGGGTTCTTCATCGCCACGACCCTGAGCAGCGGCGGTGTGGCTCTGGGCTACTCGAACTTCGATGACTCGACCGGCGTCGCGACCATGGCTATCGGCGACATCATCAAGGTGACGCCGACCTTCTTCCTGACCGGGTGACCCGAAGCAAGACCTAGCCCGGCGACGGAAGTGGTGTAGCCGAGTGGCGATCAGCTTTGTAGGTGCGACATCAGGTGGCGGGGATGGTGTCGCCTCTGTGTCGATGGCAAAGCCCACGGGCGTGACCGCGGGCGACCTGCTTGTGGTCTTCCAGTCGTGGTCCTACGACAAGCCGTCCCCGGCCACTGTCCTGTCCGGGTGGACGCAGTGGGACGAGCAGGTCTCGCAGGGCGCGGACGCCACCTCGCCCAAGGTCCGGCTCTCCTACAAGGTTGCGGGTGGATCTGAGCCGTCCAGCTATGCGATCACGACCAGCTCGACCGGAAACAACGCCCTCGTCATGGGCTCGTTCCGGGGCGTCGACACCACGACTCCCCTGGCGCTGACGGTGTCCTGGGCGACAACTGCGAACTCCACCTCGCAGACACTGCCCGGTCGCACCATCCCCGAGAACAACGTGTTCTGGATCGGCCTGTGGTCACTCCAGCGATTCGCCTCCCCACCCACGGACACGTGGACCAAGCCCACAGAGATGACCCTCGTGGCGCAGCGGGTGGAGATCTTCAACAACGTCCTGATGGCGTTCGAGGCGCGCTCTACCGGGGCCACCGGGGATCGCATCGCCACCATCACCAACAGTGGCTCTGCGGGACGTGTGGGCTCCATCGGCCTCAAGATGGCCGCGGTCGGGACGACCTACACGAAGTCCGGGTCCATAGCTCCCTCCGGTGCGCTCACCGGCAGCAGGGCCGTCACGTCCGCCACGGTCCGAACCAAGGCCGGCTCGTTCGCGGGGGCTAGTGCTCTTACCGGGGGCAAGACGGTTACCGGGGCCACCACGTGGACGAAGAGCGGCTCGGTAGCGGCCTCCGGTGCGACCAAGGGCATCAAGACGGTCTCCCCCGCGACGACCTATACGAAGACCGGTGCGACGGCAGGTGGCTCCGTCCTCGCGGGGTCGAAGGCGCGGGCCTACCAACGCCTGGGGTCGGTTGCCGGGCTCGGCGCACTCACGGGATCGACGAGCGTCCAGTCCGCCACGACGGTGACGAAGGCCGGGTCTGTCGCGGGTGTCGGGGCCCTGACCGGAACTGAGTCGGTCGCTGGCGCCGCAGTCGTCACGAAGTCGGGATCGGTAGCTGCGGCTGGTGTAGTCATCGGCGTCGCAGGGGTGAACGGCGGGACCGAGCACTCCGGTTCGGGGGCTATTGCCGGGGCAGGGGCACTCACCGGCACTCGGCAGATCACGTCCGCCACGACCTTTGTGGAGTCTGGGTCCTTCGCATCGGGGACAGCCCTGGCCGGGACGAAGACCCTCACCTCCGCGGCGGTCTACATCAAGTCCGGCTCGGTCGCTGTCACCACCGCCATGACGGGGACCCTGGTCGTCGAGAGCACCGGCCAGATCGTGCGTGCAGGCGCGGTCGCTGCAGCAGGGGCGATCACCGGCAGTAAGACCATCACCTCGGCGACCACCTACCTGAAGACGGGTTCATTCACCGCTGGTGGGTCGCTTTCTGGCTCAAAGCTGTTGACTGCGGTCACTGTCTATATCAAGACCGGCGCCGCAGTAGGCGGTCTCGCCCTCTCGGGCACAAAGCGCGTAACAGCAGTCGGCGACGAGCCAGCTCGTGTTCTTGCCGGGCGACCCTTCGTAGACCAGCGTGCACTAGCCACGTCTGCGAGTAGCCGAGAAAGTATTTTCACAGGTCCGACTTCAGTCCGCCGCGGAGTAGTGGCCGGTGCGGTGCGAGTCGAGTAGGTGGTAAGACTTTCGAGAAGTACTTGCCTGGATCCACTCGGTCATTCTTAAGCTACTATCCAGGTGAGCAGAAGTGGCGTGACGCCTATCTGCTGCGGTGGGTGCCCGTGATGGAAGCCCAGCCGGTTGAACCCGAACCGTCTGCGTTTTCATCACAAGGAGTACATGGGCATGGCCCGTCAGACTTTCGAGAGCTGGATCCCGGAGGAGTACGGCGGTCCGGTAATCACCAAGATTACTGCGACCTCCGCGATGGAGCGTCTCCCCCGCGTCGAGCCCATGGGTACCGACACCAAGCACGTTCCTCGCTCGGGCGGGATGTCCTTCGCCGGTGCGGTCGGCAAGGGCGTTGCCTACACCGAGGACGCGAGCACGAACGACGAGGTGCTCCTCACCGCCCGCAAGCTCGGCAAGGTCATGCGCGTCGCGGACGAGGACCTCAAGGACACCGCCTCCCTGGTCAACATCATCCAGACCAAGCAGCTCGACTGGGCCCGGTCCTACGCGATCGGCTTCGACAACGCGTGCCTGGGTGTGACCGCCGCGGAGAACGGCACCACGATCCCGTTCACCTCGCTCTACAAGGCCCTCTCGACCTCGAACTCGGCGGTTGGCTACACGGCTGACGCGAACATCATCAAGACGGCCGGTGCACTCACCTACACCGACCTCTCGACCGTCGTCGGGACCATCGAGACCGGCGCCTTCTGGGCGGACAGCGACCTCGCCGTCATTGCGCACCCGGCCTTCCGCGCTCTGATGCGCGGCCTCGTCGGTTCGGACGGCCGCCCGATCTTCACCGAGAACCAGTCGGTGCAGAACGACACCGTGGACGCCCTGTTCGGCATCCCGGTCGTCTGGTCCCTCGGGGCCAAGACCCACGCCACCGCGACGGACAGCCCGACCGGCAACCCGCTGCTTTTCGTGGGCAACACGTCCTACCTGATCAAGGGCGACCGCTCTGGTCCTGAGTACGTCCTTGCCGGTGCCGACAGCGGCGCGGCCTTCCTCACGGACGAGGCGCTCCTGAAGGTCCGCACTCGTCGGGGTTTCGCCGTGGCCAACGAGAACGCATGGGCGGCCATCGAGATTACCGCTTCCTGATCTCAGCGAGCTGGGCCCGGCTGGTCCACGTGACCCCAGCACTCGACCGGCCGGGTCCCACCCACGAGGAGCTTCCACATGGCTGCACCGAAGAAGGTCAAGAAGTCCGAGTCCACCTCGGAAGTCACGGGCCCGGAGAAGGTCCAGGGCACGCTGTACGACCCCGAGGACGACCCGAGCCTCAAGCTTGAGAACAACGAGCAGGCCGAGGTGGTTCGGCGCGAGTTCATCGTCCTGCCTGGCCCTGCCGGATACGAGGCCACGGACTGCACGACCGCGGTGGTCCAGGAGGCGCTGAACCTGGGCTACCGGCCGACCGGCGACGCGCACATGGAGTCGGTCAAGGACCACACGGACGGTCTCCACAAGGTCGTCACGTGGGCGGTCCCGGTCGTCCTAGTGAAGCCGGTAGAGGGCTCTACCGCTCAGTCTGCTGACAAGCCGGGCGTGAAGCGGGCGGCCGAGTAGTCATGACCACCTGGGCGACGGTCAACGACGTCTTCATCTACACCGGCGTCACCTCTTCTCCGGATCAGGTGGCGCAGGCGCAGGGTGTCGTTGAGCTTTTCAGCGGCGTGGGGCCCCTCACCGAGAACATCTCGAACCGGGACCTTCGCCTGCTGAAGATGGCCGTCGCCTACCAGACGGGCTTCATCGTCAACCAGCCCGAGGTCTTCGGGCGCATGGGCATCCAGTCCTTCTCACAGGACGGGACGAGTTTCTCGCTCGCCTCGAATGCGGGAGAGCCGGATACCGACGCACTCCTCATCTCGCCGCTCACCAAGCGCTGTGTCACCCAGCTCTCCTGGAACCGGTCCCGCTCCGTAAAGGTCGCGCGGCCCAGATCCATAAGCGTCGAGGAGTACTCGGACAAGTGGCTGAAGGACGAGGTCGGTAACCGCGACTGGAGGCCGGTCCCGTGATGCTTCCGACCACCACCGTCACGGTGTACCGGGCCTCCGGGTCGACGAATGAATACGGCGACGAGACGGACGACAACCGAACCGTCCTGTACAGCAATGTCCCGGCGGCAGTCGTAGAAGACGGCCAAGTCCGTTTCGCTACCCCTGAACTCCGCAACGAATTGATCGAGCAGTTCACGGTGCGGGTCCCCAGAAAGTTCGACATCACCGAGGGCGATCGCCTCAAGGACGACTGCACCGGTGCGATCTATCAGGTCAATGGCGTGTCTGCTCCCCAAGCACTCGTCATGGCCACGTCCACTCGATTGACCACGAAGAGGATCGGCGCAGAGCTGTAAAAGCTCAATGTGCTGGTCCCCTGCGCCGACGTAAAGGAGGCGGAGATGGCTCGTTATGTCCCTAACACCGCCGCTTCCGGGCTGATTAAGAAGTCCGCGTCGGGCCATGTCGAAGATATCGCCGACCAGGTAGCTGAAGACGCGCGTCGTCTCGCGCCGGTCGAGACTGGTGAACTTCGCAGCAGCATCGTGGTGACCAGCGATGGCGGGGACACGATCACTATCGAGGCCCGCACGGATTACGCGGCCTTCATCGAGCTGGGCACCTCCAAGATGGACGCTCAGCCCTTCCTCCGCCCCGCTTTGTACCGAACGCGGGGCGTCTAATGGCGCACCTACCCAACGCCGAGATGGCGATAATCGCGTGGCTGAAGACCGTGCCCGGAGTCCCGAGCACGAAGGTCGCCACCACGGTCCCGGCAGACCTGAACGCGTGGAAGGACACCGGCTTCGTCCAGGTCTTCACCGTGGGCGGGAGTCCGGGTGTGCACGTCCCCATGCGTGCTCCTGTGCTTCAGATCAGCGCGTGGGCCGTGTCTCCAAACTCGCAGAAGACCCCGTGGGGACAGGCTCAAGCCCTCGCGGAGCGCGTCTTCTCGGGCTTCTACAACCCGGACCTGTTCCCGGTTCGAGTGACCTTCGGAGGGCTCGACTACCGGCCGGCTCAGATCCATACCGGCTATCCGCTTTCGGAGCCGCAGAAGATCCCGGGCTCTGAGTCGGGATATGCGCAGGTTCGGTTCGACGCCACGATCTCGTGGGTGGCCGCATGAAGCGCTACGGCCTCTTCGGCAAGAACAGCCAGGACTTCCTCACGTACGGCGGCCGAATCCTCGTGCACGACAACCGAGCCGAGATGGAGTTCTTGTTCCCCGGGTGTCCGGTTCGGGAGCTACCGCAGGACATCCCTCCGGATCAGACCTTGCCGATCGAGCACCACCCCGATCTGTCCTCGGTCAGCTTCCCACTCCGAAGAGAGGACTTCCGGTGAATCTCACCGAGATCTTGCTTCTCGTCATCGCCATCCAATTGCTTCTGGGGCTTGTCCTGAGCCGCCGGACGCTCCCCTGAAGGAGGAAGTAGTGCCGAAGTACCGACTGAATATCGAGCCCGACAAGGAGCACGACCTCACCGAGCAGGAGGCCGATTCGCTCCGTCGTCTCGGTTTCCCGGTGGAGAAGCTCGGCGAGGCCAAGAAGGCGCCTGCCAAGGCCGGCGAGAAGAAGGAGAACTGACCCATGGGCGTCGATGTTGCAAATCTGACTCAGGGCCCGGGCACGCTCTACCGGGGTGCAGTCGGGGCTACTGAGCCTCTGGACACGGCCCTCGCCACCGCTCCTTCCGGTCCGGCCTGGACCGACGTGGGCGGAACCATGGACGGGGTCACGCTGACGATCAACCAGGAGTACTCGGAGCTTCAGGTCGATCAGGTGGTCGACGTGCCGGGTCGTCGCATCTCGAAGCGGGACATGACGATCGCGACGAATATGGCCGAGCCGACCCTGGAGAACCTGGCGTTCTGCCTGAACCAGGGCACGATCTCCGCCGGTACCGGCTACAAGGCGATCGTCCCTCCGAACGACACCTCGGCTACGCAGCCCACGTACTCCGCGCTGATCTTCGATGGGTTCTCGCCCAGCTCCTTGAAGCGTCGGATCGTGGTGCGACGTGCGCTGTCCACGAACAACGTCGAGTTCGCCTACAAGAAGGACGCACAGACGGTCTTTACAGCGACCTTCTCGGCACACTTTGTGTCCAGCTCGATCCCGGCTTTCCGGATCAGCGATGAGGTCGCCGTGGAGGAGACCCCGTGATCGTCCTCGATTCGAAGCCTGGTGGGAATGAGGAGCGCGAGCCTCTCTTCTCGATCGACGGCGTCGAGTACACGGTGCCCAAGACCGTCTCGGTCGGTCTCGCCCTGAAGTACTTCAAGTCGGCCCGGCTTTATGGGGTCGATATGGCAATCGCCGATGTACTTGAGACGGTCTTGGGTTCGGCCGGTTATGACGGGCTGACCAACTATGAGGGCCTCACGCCCGAGGATCTGGCTGCGGTGATTGACGTCGTCACGAAGAAGATGCTCGGCGCAATGGACACCTCGGGAAAATCCGAGCCCGCACCGGCGAACTCTTCTGGGTCCTAGAACACCTAGAAGACCTGGAGAGCGACTTCTCACGATTCCACCGTGTGGAGGACATCTATTCGATGCCTGCTGCGCGCTTCTTCTCCTGGGCAACGCGGATCTTCGCTTATGGCGGAGTGATGCAGCAGCGCCTTCTGGAGGACCGGCAAGAGGTGGTTCGCGAGGTCCTTCCACAGCCGGTCGGGGCTCAGCAGGAAAGCAAGAGCGTCGCGCAACTGATGGTTAACAATCCGGGATTGTTCGAGGTGGCTCGTAGTGGCGGGTGAAGGCTTCAGGATCGCATCCGCCTACGTCGACGTCCGGGCGGAAGACAACACGAGGGCCGGTGTTGCTTCGGCACGTCGGGCGGTGGAGTCACTTCGAGACAAGACCGTCAAGGTCAAGGTCGAAGCGGACACCAAGGGCTTCGAGAAGAACATCGGCTCGTTCTTTACCGGGGCCACCAAGGGGCTTCTCGCCGTCGGGACCCTGGCGAACGCATCGAGCGCAGTGGCTGGTCTCGGGTCGGCCCTGGTCGGTCTCTCCGGGACCCTTCTGGCTCTCCCCGCCGCGGCTCTGGCCGGTGGCGCGGCGATGGGGACCCTGAAGCTTGCGACGGCCGGTTTCGGGGACGCACTGAAGGAGATGGAGGATCCCGCGAAGTTCGCGGAGGCCATCGGCAAGCTCGCTCCCGCGGCCCGGGAGACAGCCATCGCGATGCGGGATCTTCAGCCCGCCTTCCGCGACATGCAACGGTCCGTCCAGGACGACTTCTTCTATGGGTTCGCAGACGTCACCCGTCAGCTCGGAGCCACGTACCTCCCGCTCCTCAAGACCGAGCTGTCGGGCGTCGCCCTCCAGATGGGGCAGGTCGTTTCCCTGGCCGGGAAGGCACTCCTTGAACCCTCCGCGATCAAGAACGTCAACTCCCTCCTCCAAGGGACCACGGACCTCTTCGACGGCCTGAAGACGGTGGGGGCAGATGTCCTCACAGCCTTCCTGGACCTTGGTGGCGTCGGCTCCCAGTACCTAGGCCGCCTAGGTGTGATGTCCAGGGAGGTTGGTCAGCCTGGTGAACGGTGGGCGGCCGC
>JAOZVV010000117.1 GCA_025869365.1 Pseudonocardia sp. | reverse complement strand
GTATCGGGGACGGCGGTATCGGGGACGGCGGTATCGGGGACGGCGGTATCGGGGACGGCGGTATCGGGGAGGACGGGACGGGCGGGGGAGAACGGTTCCCAGCGGGATCCGCTGGACGGGGGCGGTTGCTCACGGTGCTCCTTCGGGGCGTCGGGCACCTGCCAGGGTGAGCGGACCGGCTGGGTGCACCCGGTGAGGTTGCTGTGCGTCGCCTGTGCGCCCTCCCCGGGCCGGGATCCGGGCGAACCGGGTGGAGACGTCGGCCGTCGAACACCGGTCGTGCCCGGACGGACGGTGGCGTCCCGACGTGGCGGGCTCGTGCTCAGTCGGCCGTCGGCAGGACGTCGGACGGCAACCGGACGGACCGCGTCCACGCCGCTTCCGCCGCCCGGACCGACTCCGCCACGGAGCCCGTCGTCCGGATCCCGGTCGAGCCCGGCCACGGCTCGGCGACCTCCGCCATCGCCGCGGCGATCTCCGAGGTGGCGTCGGAGGGCGTCGCGCCCCGGGACCGGAGTCGCTCGCGGGCCGTGGCCGCCTCGGTCCGGCACTCGAGCTGCACGAGCGGGCTCGCGCCTCTCGTCGCGAGGCTCGCGGCCGCCGTCCGATGCTCAGCGGAGGTCCACGAGGCGTCCAGGACCACGGACTCGCCCCGGCCGAGCAGCGCCGCGGCCCGCCGGAGCAGCTCGGTGTAGACCGAGTGCGTATGGGCGGAGTCGTACAGGCCGGTCCGGAAGGCCGAGGCCGCGGACCGGGCAGGGTCGATCCCGGCGAGCTCCTTGCGGATCCGGTCGCTCGACAGCAGCACCGCGCCGACCCGGTCCGCGAGCCCACCCCCGACGGAGGTCTTGCCCGTCCCGGGGAGCCCGCCCACGAGCACCAGCCGGACGGCGCCGCGCTCCAGGTGACGCAGCGCCAGCGCGAGGTGTGCCGCCGCGTCGCCGGCGGCCGCGGGATCGCCCTGGGCGTGCCGCAGGCAGGCGACCTTCGCCCGCACCACCGCCCGGTAGGCGATGTAGTGATGGCGCAGGGAGACGGGAGCGGGATCGCCGGAGAACTCGACGTACGCGTCGAGGAACGCCCGGGCGGCCGCCGGCGCGCCGAGCCGCTCCAGGTCCATGGCGAGGAACGCGACGTCGTCGAGCCCGTCGAGGTGCCGGAGCCGGTCGTCGAAGTCGAGACAGTCCAGGAGCCGGGGGCCGTCGTCGAGGCAGAACACGTCGTCCGGCAGGAGGTCCCCGTGGCCGTCGACGATCCGGCCCCGGTCCTGCCGGTCCTCGAACAGCGGCCCGCGGCCCTGCAGGAACGCCAGTGCGAGGTGCCCGACGGCGGTCAGGACGTCGGTGTCCACGAGATCGCCGCGGAACGGCTCGAGCTCGTCGAGATTGTGCCGCCAGCGTTCGGTGAGCGCGCACCGTCCACCTTCGACGGTGATCTCCGGGCTGCGCTCGGAGCGGGCGTGGAAGGCCGCCATCAGCCGGGCCGTGTCCCGCAACGCCTCCCGGACGTCGTGGCCCTGGAGCACGAGTGTGGACAGCCGCCGCTCGGCGGGCATCCGGCACATGACGAGCATCGGCTCCGTCGACACCACACCGTCCGGTCCCGGCTCGGTGATCTCCCCCGTACCGAGATAGACGTCGGGGGCGAGCCTGCGGTTGAGCGCGAGCTCACGGTCGAGCGCCCGGTGGCGCAGTTCGGCGGTCGAGAAGTCGCAGAACGCCGTGCGGACCGCCTTCTTCAGCTTGTAGGCCCGCTCGCCGACCAGGACGACGACACCGATGTGTGTCTCCTGGATCGCCGCCCTCACCACAGCGCGGCCCGGTCCCCGGTGTCCGGCGGCGGCGGGGTCCCGCAGATCGGCCGGCGCATCGGGGCCCCGACGCCCGGCACCTCCGCGAGCTCGTCGGCGAGCCCGCGCGCGCCCGTCCTCGTGGTCATCACCGGCTCGCCGTCGTCGTGCCGGGCGGTCTCCCGGCGTGGGGACGCCAGCGTGTCCGAGGCCCCGCCCGGCGGATAGCGTCGAAGGTCCCGTTCCCGCGGGGTGTTCGGCCCGGCGCCGGAAGGCCTGTCGCGCTTGTCGACCCCCGCTCGCCATGCCACGGTGACCGAAGGGGACAGCACCGACGGAGGGTGATGGACGAGACGGGCGCGGACGGGTCGGCACCGTTGGCCGGGGTGCTCTCGGGCCTGCGGCTCGACGAGCTGCTGGGCGAGGTCCAGGACCGGCTCGAGCAGATCGTCGCGGCGCGGGACCGGATGCAGGGTCTGCTGGACGCGGTCCTGGCGGTCGCGGCCGGGTTGGAGCTGGAGACCACGCTGACGCGGATCGTGCGGGCGGCGGTGGACCTGGTCGACGCCCGCTACGGCGCGTTGGGGGTGCTGGCGCCGAACGGGTCGATCGCGCGGTTCATCGATGTCGGCCTCGATCCGCACGTCCGCGCCGCCCTGGGCCGTCCGCCCGAGGGAAAGGGGCTGCTCGGGCAGCTGATCATCGAGCCCGAGCCGTTGCGGCTGGCCGATCTCGGCCGGCATCCGGCCTCGGTGGGCTTCCCCCCGAACCATCCGCCGATGCGCAGCTTCCTCGGCGTCCCGGTGCGGGTCCGGGACTCCGTCTACGGCAACCTCTACCTGACCGAGAAGCGCGGTGGCGGGGAGTTCACCGCGGACGACGAGGTGGTGCTGCAGGCGCTGGCCGCGGCAGCCGGCATCGCGGTGCAGAACGCGGACCTGTTCGAGCAGAGCCGGGCCCGGCAGCAGTGGCTGGAGGCGCTCGGGGAGATCCGCGCGGAGGTGCTCGCGGGCGCGTCCGACCACGAGGTGATGGAGCTGGTGTCGTTGCGGACCCAGGAGCTGGCCCGCGCGGACGGCGCGTTCGTCGCACTCGGCCCCGACGAGGACGGTCGCTTCGAGATCGACGCGCGCAGCGGACCCGAGCTGGTCGGGGTGGGGGAGTCACTCGGCGCCGGCGACCTGCTCCACGAGGTGGTGGACAGCCGCAACCCCGTGCTCGCGGACAGCGCGGCCACCCTGTTCGACCTTTCGCTCGGCGACGCGGAGCTCGGACCCACGGTGGTGGTGCCGCTGCGGTCCGCGGAGCGGGTGGTCGGGGTGCTCGTCGTGTTGCGGAGCGTCGGCTCGGCACCCTTCCAGCCCACGGAGATCCCGCTGCTGACCTCCTTCGCGCAGCAGGCGGTGCTGGCGCTGGATCTGGGGGAGAAGAACCGTGCCCAGCGCCAGCTCGACGTCCTGGCGGACCGGGACCGGATCGCCCGTGACCTGCACGACCACGTGATCCAGCGGTTGTTCGCCACCGGTCTCAAGTTGCAGAGCACGCTGCGCCGGAGTTCGAGACCCGATGTCCAGGAACGGATCGAGCAGGCGGTGGAGGAGCTCGACCAGACGGTCCGGGAGATCCGCGCGTCGATCTTCGACCTGCACACCGCGGATCAGCACGACGAGGGGCTGCGGCGCCGGCTGCTCGACACGGTGACCGAGGCCGCGGCGGAGTCCGGTCTCACGACGTCGGTCCGCACCTCGGGCGCGGTGGACACGCTGGTCGCCGACGAGGGTGTCGTGGCGCACGTGCTCGCCGTCGCGCGGGAGGCGGTCAGCAACGCCGTGCGCCACTCGGGCGCGCGGACCGTGACGGTCACCCTGGACGCGGAGTCCGCCGAGGGTGAGCTCCTGCTCGACGTCGTCGACGATGGGGCCGGGATCCCCGCCGGGGTGGCGCGCAGCGGGCTGAACAACCTGGCCGAGCGGGCCGAGCAGCTCGGCGGTCGCCTGACGGTCGGGCCGAGGACCGGTGGTGGCACGCGCCTGTTGTGGCGGGTTCCGCTCGGGTGAGGGTGTCCGGTCAGCGGGCGCTGGGGCGCCTGCGCTCGGCTGCGTAGACGGCGGCCTCGGTGCGGCGGGCGAAGCCGAGTTTGTGCAGGAGCGAGGAGACGTAGTTCTTGACCGTCTTCTCGGCGAGGTAGAGCTCGGCGCCGATCTGCCGGTTGGTCAGCCCGTCGGCGATCAGCTCGAGGATCCGGCGTTCCTGGGGGCTGAGCGAGTCGAACTTCGGATCGGTGGGCTCGTCGCCGCGGCGCAGCCGTTCGAGGACCAGGCCGGTGGCCTTGGGGTCGAGCAGCGAGCCGCCGGCCGCGACGGTCCGGACGGCGCCGACGAGGTCGATGCCGGCGACCTGCTTGAGCAGGTAGCCCGAGGCGCCGGCGATGATGGCGCCGAAGAGGGCCTCGTCGTCGGAGAAGGAGGTCAGCATCAGGCACGCCGGCGGCGGCGACATCGCGGAACGGATGTCCCGGCACACCGAGACCCCGTCCCCGTCCGGGAGCCGGACGTCCAGGATCGCGACGTCCGGACGCAGGGCCGGGATCCGGGCCAGCGCCTGCGCCGCGGTGCCCGCCTCGCCGACGACGACGATGTCGTCCTCGGACTCGAGCAGCTGCGCGATGCCACGGCGGACGATCTCGTGGTCGTCGAGCAGGAACACCGAGATGGACAACGGATCCTCCCTGGGTCGGTGGAACGACGCTAACGTGGCGGGCAACCCCTCGTCGCTGATCACTCGGCCCTGCCCGGTAGGGCCGAAGGTCCCGGTTCCCGCCGGGGCCCGGGGACGTCGGACCCCGCGGGAGGCCCTGGTCTCCCCGGAGCGTCCTGAGGACGCTGAGATGCGGGTCCGCGCCGGGCCCGGGATGGAGGATCACGCCATGACCGACCCCTCGCCCTCCCCGGAACCGAACAGGCGGCCGGTGCTGGTCGCGGTCGACCCGACCGCGTCGGCCCGCGAGGCGGCGTCCTGGGCGGCCGACGTGGCCGCCCGGTCGGCTGTGCCCCTCACCCTGCTGCACGTGTCGGCGACGCCGGAGGTCCCCGGGTGGTTGTCCGAGCTCGCCGGGTCGCTCGGCCCGATGGCGACGACGGTGGTGGCGACCGACCCGGACCCCTCGGCGGACCGTGTCGGCGACCTCCTCGTCGAGCGCTCGGCGGGAGCCGGCCTGCTCGTGGTCGGGAGCTTCGGCGAGGGCAGCTCCGGTGGCCTGCTCGCCGGTACCCTCGCGGCGCGACTGGTCGGCGCGACGCGCTGTCCGCTCGTCGTGGTCCGCGGAGCGGAACCCGGGTCCCCCCGACCGGTGGACGGCCCGGTCGTCGTGGGCGTCGACTCCCTGGCGGCGCGCACTCCGGTGCTCGATGCGGCCACGGACCTGGCGGTCGTTCTCTCCGCGCCCCTGCTGGTCGTCCACGCCTGGTCCGACGTCGTCGCCGCGCCCGGTGGTGGGGCCCGCCGGGTGGCCGGGGACTGGACGTCCCTGGCCGCGGACGCCGACGCCCTCCTGCGGGACGTCGGAGCGCGCGTCGCTGCGCGCGCCCCCGGTCTCGACGTGGAGACCCGGGCCCTGCGGGACACCGCACTTCGCGGGATGCTCGACCTGGCCCGGACCGCGCGGCTGCTCGTGGTGGGACCCCGGCGCGATCACCGCCCGCCGGCCCGGGACGAGGGGATGATGGTCGGTTCGACGAGCCGGGGCCTCGTCGGCTTCGCACCCTGCCCGGTCGTGGTCGTGCCCACCTGAGGTGCGGCCGGAGCCCGGCGGTCACCGGAGCCGGAGGTACCGGAACTCAGCGTTGCAGTACCGAGGCGAGGGGCCGCCGCGGCGTCGCCGGCAGCGGCGCGGCCCCGGGCGCGAGGTGCCCGATGCGGATGATCAGCTGTGGGTACTCCGGGATGTGCAGGGCCACGGTCCGGATCCGTTCCCGGATCTCGGAGATCTCCAGCGCCTGGCTCAACGGGGTCGTCGCGAGCCCGGACCGGGTCGCGCTCAGCAGCACCGCGCTCATGGCCTCGCCCGCACACAGCCGGCTCAGGGAGTCGTCGCCGGTGGTGGCGAGCGCCAGCAGGAGGCCACCGTCCTGGCCGACCGAGGGCTGGGCCTGCAGCCGCCCGGACGGGAAGCGCTTCAGGTGCTCGGCGTCGTGCACGGTCCGCGAGGGGACCGAGGTCGCCGGGATACCGTCGCGGGCGTTGGCGTAGCGGTGGGTCCAGATCAGCAGTTCGCTGAGATAGCCCGGGCGGTGCGGTTGCGAGGCGGCGGCGTCGCTCAGGACCACGCGTAGCCGGGCGAGGGCGGTCGGATCGGTGACCGGCAGCAGGAGGGCGCCCGCCCGGGAGGCCCGGTCGATCATGACGCGCACCGCGGCCGGTGAGATCGGCACCGGGGCGAAGGGCCTGCGGTCGGTGTGGCGGCGGCCGAGCTGCGCGAAGAGCGCGGAGTCGGCGGGGTCCGGCCGCCCGGGCACCGGACGCACGGTTGCCAGGTGGTCCCGGTTCTCGGGGTCCGGCAGCCGCTCGGTGACCGAGGCCGTACCGAGCCCGGCGAGCGCCACCCGCACGTGGTGGAGGGCGGCACCGCAGCTGATCAGCATGTCGCGCCCGTCGGGATCGGTGCCGACGAGCCGGCGGTTCCGGTCGGCGAAGAGCTCGATCCGGTCGGAGCCGATCTGCCAGCACCACGGCTGGGTGTTGTGCACCGACGGTGCCTGCAGGGCCAGCTCGACGGCGTGCCGGAGCGTGCCGTAGCCGGCGGCGTCGATCGCGGTCGTCACGCTGTGGTCGTCGCTCGTCATGTCCCCAGGGTTTCGCCGTCGCCGGGCGACGGGGAGGGGCGAACGGCCCTGGTCCGGTAGGCGTGCGGGCCGTCCGGGCCCGTGGCACCGGGCCGGGGTCCGTGCCCCGCGTGTCCTTCGGCGCGGGCCCGTTCCACCATGTGGGGGTAGTGCAGGTCGAAGGCCGGGCGTTCGGAGCGGATGCGGGGAAGCTCGGTGAAGTTGTGCCGCGGCGGCGGGCACGAGGTGGCCCACTCCAGCGAGTTCCCGTGGCCCCACGGGTCGTCGACGGTGACCACGCGGCCGTAGCGGTAGCTCTTGAACACGTTCCAGATGAACGGCAGCGTCGAGGCGCCGAGCACGAACGCACCGATCGAGGAGATCATGTTCAACGTCGTGAACCCGTCCGTGGGCAGGTAGTCCACGTAGCGGCGCGGCATGCCCTCGTTGCCCAGCCAGTGCTGGACCAGGAACGTCAGGTGGAACCCGATGAACGTGGTCCAGAAGTGGAACTTGCCGAGCGTCTCGTCCATCATCCGGCCGGTCATCTTCGGGAACCAGAAGTAGATGCCGGAATAGGTGGCGAACACGATCGTGCCGAAGAGCACGTAATGGAAGTGCGCCACCACGAAGTAGGTGTCGGTCACGTGGAAGTCGATCGGCGGCGAGGCCAGCAGCACGCCGGTCATCCCGCCGAACAGGAACGTGACCACGAAGCCGATCGCGAACAGCATCGGGGCCTCGAACGTCATCCTGCCGCGCCACATGGTGCCGATCCAGTTCACGAACTTGACGCCGGTCGGGACCGCGATCGTGCCGCTGGTCGCGGAGCTGGCGACGGACCAGGAGGGGGCGCAGTTC
>JAOZVV010000116.1 GCA_025869365.1 Pseudonocardia sp. | reverse complement strand
GCCGGGTCGCTCCCGGGGGGGGGGCGGAGCGGTTGCTTGGGGGGGGCCGGGTGGGGGGCGCGGTGGGGGCCCGGGGCGGGGGTTGGGCCCGTATAACCCGTCCGCCCGGCGCCGGCTCAGCTCAGCAGCGCGGTGGCGATGTCGAGCAGGTCCGCGTCCAGGGCCGCGACGGTGTCGTCGAGGTACTGGCCGACCGGCTCGAGCGGCGGGGTGCCGTAGGTGACGTTCTCGTCGAGGTAGGCGCCGACCGGGGCGATCTCGGCCGCGGACGCGGTGCCCGCGACGGCCATCATCACGCCGGGGGCGACGACGGCGGCGAGGCCGGCGCCGAGGGCGATCGCCTTGGTGCGGGTGCGGGGAGCGTGCGAACCCATGGGGGATCTCGCTTTCACAGGTGGGGAACGGTGGCTTCTCTCGGTCGGGCCGCACAGCGATGCGCGGCTCGACGGGCGTAACCCTGACGTCCGGGCCCCTGCGTGATCAACCGCGTGCGAGGCGGTTTACACGCTGTTTGCACGCTCCGTCTGATTCCGTAAGGCCGAACGGCACTCGCCCGATCGGACTAGTGCAGGTCACGCGCCCGCCCCCGCTCCGAGGCCGTTCGCGAAAGTCCGGAACCCGATCCGACACGCGGTCGCAACATGGCCGACACATCCGGCCCGATCGAATGAGGTGGAGATCACCGGTGCGCGAGCGGCTCAGCGCCCCGGGACGGTGACCTCGCCCCGCTCGGCCCGCAGTCCGATGTCCGTGCGGTGGTGCGAACCGGGCAGCCGGACCCCGTCCAGCCGGCGGTAGGCCTCCTCCCGCGCCGCGGCGAGGTCCTTGCCGGTGCCGACCACGGAGAGCACCCGGCCGCCCGCGGAGACGACGGCGCCGTCGTCGCGGCGCCGGGTGCCGGCGTGCAGCACCCCCTCCGCCTCCGCCCCGGTGATGACGTCCCCGAGGCGCGGGGTGGCGGGATATCCCTCGGCCGCGACGACGACGGTCACGGCGGCGCCGTCCGACCAGTCCAGCGCGGGCTGCTCCGCCAACGTCCCGGTGGCGACCGCGTCGAGCAGCCCGGCCAGCGGCGTCCGCAGCAGCGCGAGCACGACCTGGGTCTCCGGGTCCCCGAAGCGGCAGTTGAACTCGATGACGGCCGGCCCGTTCGACGTCAGCGCGAGCCCCGCGTAGAGCAGTCCGCTGAACGGCACCCCGCGCTCCGCCATCTCGTCCGCCACCGGCTGCACGACCCGGGCCACCAGGTCGTCGACGAGGTCGTCCGGCGCCCACGGCAGCGGCGCGTAGGCGCCCATCCCGCCGGTGTTGGGGCCCGAGTCCCCGTCCCCGACCCGCTTGAAGTCCTGGGCCGGCAGCAGGGGAACGACGGTACGGCCGTCGACCAGGCAGAACAGGGAGGCCTCGGGGCCGTCCAGGAACGCCTCGAGGAGCACCGGGTGGCCGTCGTCGAGCAGGTGCAGGGCGTGCGCACGGGCGATCTCGATGTCCGGGCTCACCACGACGCCCTTGCCTGCGGCCAACCCGTCGTCCTTCACGACGTAGGGCGGGGTGAACGAGGCCAACGCGGCGTCGAGGTTGGCCGGGTTGTCCACGATCACCGCCGCGGCGGTGGCCACCCCGGCCGAGGCCATCACGTCCTTGGCGAAGGCCTTGGAGCCCTCGATGCGCGCCGCTTCGGCCCCGGGCCCGAAGCAGGGGATGCCGGCCGCGCGCACGCCGTCCGCGACTCCGGCCACGAGCGGGATCTCCGGGCCGATGACGACCAGGTCCGCGGCCCAGTCCCGGGCCAGCGCGGTCACCGCCTCGGGGCTGCGCGCGTCCACCCCCCGTTGCTCGGCGACGGCGGCGGTGCCGGCGTTGCCGGGGGCACACGCCAGCGCCGTCACCCCCGGATCCTGGGCCAGGGCCAGGAGGAGGGCATGTTCACGAGCACCGCTACCGATTACCAGAACGCGCACGACAGACGAGCCTAGATCCTCGCTGATCGGCGGCTCGGCGCGACCTGCGCCACGTCCGCGTGAACGCCTGCGGACGGGGCGGGTACGGTCGCGCCGGTGTTCATCCGCCGGCGGCCTCGGCGACGCCCGGATGTCGGCTTCCCCCCTTCTCGGCACGTGATGGTGGACGTGCCCGCACCTGCCTCCCGAGAGGACCCCTCATCGTGGCCGTGACCGGCGCGGTGCTCACCCCGGAGCCTGCCCAGCCCCCGCAGACCCGCGCCGAGGAACCCGCCGGGGACCGGCCTCCGGATCCGCCGCGCACGATGGTCATCGCCCATCGCGGCGCCCCCGGCTACCGGCCCGAGCACACCCTGGCCGGCTACGAGCTGGGCGCCCGGATGGGCGCCCACTACATCGAGCCGGACCTGGTCTCCACCTCCGACGGGGTGCTGGTCGCCCGGCACGACGCCGAGATCGGCCGGACCACGGACGTGTCCGCGCATCCCGAGTTCGCGGACCGGCGCACCGTCCGCACGATCGACGGGCACACCCTCGACGGCTGGTTCGTCGACGACTTCACCCTCGCCGAGCTCCGCACCCTGCGCGCCGTCGAGCCCCTGCCGCACCTGCGCCAGGAGAACACGCTCTACGACCGCCGCCACCTGATCCCCACGTTCGACGAGATCCTCGCCCTGCGCGCGCGGCTCTCCGCCGAGCTCGGCCGCGAGATCGGCGTGTACCCCGAGACCAAGCACCCCGGGTACTTCGCGTCCACCGGGCGTCCGCTGGAGCCCGCGCTCGTCGCGTCGCTGCGGGCGGCGGGGCTGGACCGGGCGGACTCGCCGGTCTTCATCCAGTCCTTCGAGACGGCGAACCTGCGCGCCCTGCACGCCGAGATCCCGGTGCGCCTCGTCCAGCTGCTCGACGACGAGGACGACCCCGCGGACCTCGTCGCCGCGGGCGGGGGCCGGACGGTCGCGGACCTGGTCACGCCGGAGGGGCTGGCGGACATCGCCACCTACGCGAGCGGGATCGGGCCGGCGAAGGACCTCGTGATCAGCCGGAGCGCCGACGGCGCCCTCGGCCTGCCGACCGGGCTCGTCGAGCGGGCGCACGCCGCCGGGCTGCTGGTGCACGTCTACACGTTCCGCAACGAGAACGCGTTCCTGCCCCTCGCACTGCGGACCCCCGGGGCGGAGGCGGACTACGGGGACGCGTTCTCCGAGTACCTGGAGTTCCTGGCGCTGGGGATCGACGGGATGTTCTCGGACAACCCGGACACGGCGCTGGCGGCCCTGGAGCTGATGCTCGGGGAGCAGGTCGCCTGAGACCGGGCGGCCCAGGGACCGGACGGCCCGAGGACCGGTGGCCGGCGGCGGGCTCAGGAACCGGTCAGGAACGCCGCGAGGAGCGCCGTCGTCTCGTCCGGGTGCTCCTCGTGCGGGAAGTGGCCGGTCTCCGCCAGCAGGTGGTGGGCGAAGGGGCCGGAGGCCCAGCGCCGCGAGCGCAGCACGGTGCTCTCGAGGACGCAGGGGTCGTCCGCGCCGTGGACCTGCAGGACCGGCACCTCGACCGGGCGCGCGACGGCGGCGGCGAAGCGCCGTCCCTCCGCGCGCAGCTGCGAGCGCATCGCCCACCGGTAGTACTCCAGCGAACAGTGGGCGACCGCGGGGATCTGCATCGCGGACCTGTTGTGCGCCACGGCTTCCGCGAAGTCCTCGGTCCGCGTCCAGGCCTCGCCGGACCACTCGCGCTTGAGCGTCCCGCCGCGGGCGCCGTCGTCGGCCCGCTGGCTGTTCTCCGGCCGGCGGGGCACCTGTAACCCGCGCGCGTTGGCGGCGGTCGCGCGGCCCTGGCCGCGCGGGTCCGTGGCGAGTGCGGCCCGCATCGCCAGCGGATGCGGGGCGGACAGCACGGCGAGGGAGCGCACGACGCGCGGCTGCAGTGCCGCGACCGTCCAGCCGATGGTCGCGCCCCAGTCGTGCCCGACGATCCGGGCCTCCGGCTCCCCGAGCGCGCGGATCAGCCCGGCGACGTCACCCGCGAGCGTCCACAGGTCGTAGCCGCGCGGGGGCTTGTCCGAGTCCCCGTAGCCGCGCAGGTCCAGGGCCACGGCCCGGAACCCGGCGTCGGCGAGCGCCGGCAGCTGGTGCCGCCAGGTCCACCAGAACTCCGGGAACCCGTGCAGCAGGACCACCAGCGGGCCTTCGCCGCACTCGGCGACGTGCAGCCGGATGCCGTTCGCCGAGACGTCCCGGTGCGTCCAGGGGCCCGGCAGCCGGACCGAGGACGGCTCGGGCCCGCCGCGGGTGTTCACCCGGTCAGCGGCCGGCGGCCGCGTGACCGTTGAGCTCCGGGGTGGTGGAGTGCTTGCCGCGGCTGCTCAGCACCTGGGCGGTGTCCTTCAGCGAGCTGATCGTGCGCTCCGGCTTGCGGATCTTCTTCACCCGCAGGTAGCCGATGAGCGCGGCCACGCCGGCCACCAGGAGCATCACGCCGAACACGATGCCGAACGCGGCGGCCCGGTTGAGCCAGATCGCCAGCAGCTCCGCGATGGCGAAGAAGAAGAAGAACAGGCTGAACAGGGCGATCACCAGGGCGACGATGAAGAAGACGCTGCCCTGCACACCCTTCTTGACCTCGGACGTCACCTCGGCCTTGGCCAGCTCCACCTCGGAGCGGACCAGGGTGGAGACGTGCGTGGTGACCTCGCGGACGAGGTTGCCGATGGACTGCTCGTCCGCTCCGCGCGCGGGCTCCGCGGACAGCGGGATCGACGGCAGCACGGGCGGATCCCCCGCGCTCTGAGAACTGGTCGGGCTGGCCACCGCGGTCCCCTCCTGCTCGGATGTCTCCGGTTCGCACCGGCCCACGACGTTCTGCTGTGGCCGGCGGATGGTCATCGTGCCACGGGCCCACGTGCGGTGTCTGGGCAGGCACGACGTGGACCCGAAGGTGTCCTGCCCGGACTACCCGGGTCGTGCGGGGATCATGCCTGCACTACTCGTCCGGGCGACCCCGCAGCTTCTTCACCGCCCCCCGGCGGGTCTTGGCGTCCAGCCTTCGGCGTTTCGACCCGGCGGTGGGCCGGGTGGGGCGCCGCTTCTTCGGCTCCGCGGCCGTGGCCTCCCGGAGCCGCTGGGCGAGCCGCTCCCGGGCCGCCTCGCGGTTGCGCAGCTGGCTGCGGGTCTCCGCGGCGACGATCGTGAGCACGCCGTCGACCAGCCGGTTCCCCAGCCGCGACAGGGCCCGCACGCGCAGGTCGTCCGGCACGCTCGGGGACCCGGCGACGTCGAAGGAGAGCTCGACGCGGGAGTCGGTGGTGTTCACGCCCTGCCCGCCGGGCCCCGAGGCCCGGGAGAACCGCCAGCGCAGCTCGCGAGCGGGGACCTCGAACCCGCGCCGCACCCGCAGCACGTCCTCGAGGTCCCCGTCCGTGGTCATACCGGCCAGTATCGCGCAGGGCCGCGGATCAGTCCTCCGACCTGCCCTCCTTCAGGCCCGAGGAGATCAGGTCCATGACCGTGGAGTCCGCGAGCGTGGTGACGTCTCCGACCTCGCGGTTCTCCGCGACGTCCCGCAGCAGCCGGCGCATGATCTTCCCGGACCGCGTCTTCGGCAGCTCCTCCACGACCATGATCTGGCGCGGCTTGGCGATCGGGCCGATCTCCTTGGACACGTGGTCGCGCAGCGCCTTGATCGCGTCCTCGCCGCCGTCCTTGGCCGCGTTCCCGCGCAGGATGACGAACGCGACGATGCCCTGCCCCGTCGTCTCGTCCGACGCCCCGACGACGGCGGCCTCGGCCACCGTCGGGTGGCTGACCAGGGCGGACTCCACCTCGGTGGTGGAGATGCGGTGCCCGGAGACGTTCATGACGTCGTCGACGCGCCCGAGCAGCCAGATCGCGCCGTCGTCGTCGTACTTCGCGCCGTCACCGGCGAAGTAGTAGCCCTGGTCGGCGAACCGCGACCAGTAGGTCTCGCGGTAGCGCTCCTCGTCCCCCCAGATCCCGCGCAGCATGGACGGCCACGGCTTGTCCAGCACCAGGTAGCCACCGCCACCGGGGCCGACCGGCTGCGCCTCCTCGGTGACGACCTCGGCGCTGATCCCGGGGATCGTGCGCATCGCCGAACCCGGCTTCGCCGCCGTCACCCCGGGCAGGGGCGCGATCATGATCGCGCCGGTCTCGGTCTGCCACCAGGTGTCCACGACCGGGCAGCGGTCCGCGCCGATGTTCTCCCGGTACCACATCCACGCCTCGGGGTTGATCGGCTCACCGACGCTGCCGAGGACCTTGAGCGAGGAGAGATCGTAGCGCTCCGGGATCTCCTTGCCCCACTTCATGAACGTGCGGATCAGCGTGGGCGCGGTGTAGTAGATCGAGACGCCGTACTTCTGCACGATCTCCCAGTGCCGGCCCTCGTGCGGGGTGTTCGGCGTGCCCTCGTACATCACCGACGTCGCCCCGTTGGCCAGCGGTCCGTAGACGATGTAGGAGTGCCCGGTCACCCAGCCGATGTCCGCGGTGCACCAGTAGACGCTCTCCCCCGGCTTGTGGTCGAACACCACGTGGTGGGTGTACGCCGCCTGGGTCAGATAGCCGCCCGAGGTGTGCAGGATGCCCTTCGGCTTACCCGTGGTGCCCGAGGTGTAGAGGATGAACAGCGGGTGCTCGGAGTCGAACGCCTCCGGCGTGTGCTCCTCCGACGCGGCACCGACCACGTCGTGCCACCACAGGTCCCGGCCCTCGGTCCACGGCACCTCGGTCTCGGTGCGCTTGACCACCACGACGTGCTCGATCGACGGGGTGTCCTTGACCGCCTCGTCGGTGTTCTCCTTCATCGGCGCGGGCTTGCCGCGCCGGAACTGGCCGTCGGAGGTGACCAGCAGCTTGCACTCGGCGTCCTCGATGCGGGCCTTGAGCGCTCCCGGGGAGAACCCGCCGAAGACCACGCTGTGCAACGCGCCCAGGCGCGCACACGCCAGCATCGCCACCGCGGCCTCGGGGATCATCGGGAGCTGGATCGCGACCCGGTCGCCCTTGCCCACACCCAGTTCGGCGAACGCGTTGGCCGCCTTCGCGACCTCCTTCTGGAGGTCCGCGTAGGTGATCGTGCGGGTGTCCCCGGGCTCGCCCTCCCAGTGGAACGCGACGCGCTCGCCGTTGCCCGCCTCGACGTGGCGGTCCACGCAGTTGTAGGCCACGTTCAGCTTCCCGCCCACGAACCACTTGGCGAAGGGCGGCTGCCAGTCCAGGACCTGGTCCCACTTCGTGTCCCAGCTGAGCCGGTTCGCCTGTTCGGCCCAGAAGCCCTCGCGGTCGTCCTCGGCGCGGGCGTACCAGTCCTCGGTGGCGTTGGCCTGCGCGGCGAACTCCGCGCTGGGTGGGAAGGCGCGGCTCTCGGTGGAGAGGTTGCTCAGTGTCGGTCCGGCTCCGCGTGATTCTTCTGAGGCCATGTCCTCGCGTCCTCCTCGTCCCCTGACGGGCCCGGGCCCGGCACTGGGTCACCGGCGGGCGTCGTCGCACTCGTCCGGGACGAACGCTAGTGCGCGCAGGGGCCGTTTGCACCGTCGGTACGGATAGGACACCCACCTGCCGGACGGGTCCGCCACCCTCGTCGTGCGGGGATGGCAGCATGGCGACGTGCCCGCGACCAGTACGTCCGACCCGCTCGCCCCGCTCTCGGAGCTGCCCGGGGTCCCGGAGGCGGTGGCCCGGGCACGGGACGCACTGGTCACCGTCCACAATCACCCGGTGAACCGCCGCGGCTGGCCCGAGACGGCCGCCGAGGCCGCGCTACGGGCGGCCCGCGCCTCCGCCGCGCTGGACGGCGCACCGCTGGAACCCGCACGGGACGAGCACATCACCGATCCCATCCTGGCCGGCGCGGTGCGGGTGGCGGACGAGTCCGCGAAGCTGCTCGGGGTCTGGAAGGGCGCGCCGCTGCAGGCGCTGGCACGGCTGCACACGCTCGCCGCGACGGATCTCGTCCCGGCGGACCGGCACGACGCCGAACTCGGCCGGCCGCGCACCGGGGCGGACGTGTCGGCCCGGCTGGCGCTGCTGGCGGACCTGGTGACGGGCGGGACGTCCGCACCCGCACCGGTGCTCGTCGCCGTCGTGCACGGGGAGCTGTTGGCGCTGGCGCCCTTCGGGACCGCGGACGGGGTCGTCGCCCGCGCAGCGGCCCGGCTCACCGCCGTGGCGGCGGGACTGGATCCCAAGAACCTCGCGGTACCGGAGGTGGGGCATCTGCGTCGCCGCCCGGAGTACAGGGCGGCCGCGAAGGGGTTCGCCGGGGGGACGGCGGAGGGGGTGCGGGAGTGGATTCTGCACTGCTGCCGGGAGTGGGAGGCAGGAGCCCGCGAGGGACTGTCCATCGCGGGCTCCCGAGCCTGAGAGAGCTCCTCTCCTCGCCGGTGTGGATTCTCGACGCGGTCGTTGCGTGGAGACTCAGCGACGCTCCTTTCGTTGCCTGGAGGCCCTTCCGTTGCGTGGAGGCTCAGCGAACTTCCGTGATGGGTCAGCGAACTTCCATGAGGGGGGCGATGACTAGCTCGGGCGGCGGCCCCGTCAGGACGAAACCGCCGCCCGAATCGCGTGAGACGTCCGGGATCCAGGCGTGCACTACGTGTCGTGGAATGGCCTCGGCGTCCGGCGTCCCGGTCCGCAGGCCCACGACGACAGGCCTCCCGCGGCGTGCTGTGCGTGGAGTGTCCGGCGCCTCACGCACGGAGCCCGTAAGAGGGAGCCGGTGCTTCTCTGCCGCACCGACCCTGGCCTTCCGGGGTCCGCGCAACACTTTGTAGTCCGTGATTGGCGCCACAACAAGAGGTTGACGCAAGTGCACCGGTTCAGGAACGCAGAGTGGCGATCCGGCGGCGCAAGGACCGCCCGGACAGCGGATGCGCAGGCCGCAGGATGTCGACTACACCTGGGGTGATCTGCGCAAATCCGGCCGCCAGGCGAGCCAGGCGGCTGCGTCGGCGGCGCCGCACGCGCAGTGACCACAGGCCGGCCCCGGCCAGCGCCGCGACACCGGCACCCGCCGCCCCGACGGCGATGGCGCGCGGCTTCAGCCGGGCCTCGACCCGCACCGGGACGGAGAAGGTGAGCACCGGCCACCCGCGTTTCGCCGCCTCCCGGCGCAGCTGCCGGTCCGGGTTCACGACGACCGGATGCCCGACCGTCTCCAGCAGGGGCAGGTCCGTGATCGAGTCCGTGTAGGCCCGGCAGTCCGCGAGGTCGTACCCGCGCTCGGCCGCGATCGTGCGCGCGGCCTCCGCCTTGGCCTCCCCGTAGCAGTAGAAGTCGATCTCGCCGGTGTACCGGCCGTTGCGCGCGGCCATCCGCGTCGCGAGGCAGCGGTCCGCGCCGACGAGGGCCGCGATCGGCTCGACGACCTCCAGGCCGGAGGCGGAGAGCACGATGACCTCGTCCCCGGCGGCGTGGTGCTCGTCGATGAGCGCGGCCGCCTCGGCATAGATCATCGGCTCGACGATCTCGTGCAGCGTCTCGGCGACGATCGACCGGACCTGCGCGACCTCCCAGCCCGTGCACAGCGCGGTGATCCGTTTCCGGAGCGCGTCCATCGTGTCCGCGTCGGCACCGGAGAGCATCAGCAGCAGCTGGGCGTACCCGGACCGGAGCACCGCAGCGCTGTTGATCAGGCCCTCCCGGCGGAACGGGCGGCTGAACGCCAGGGCGCTGGACCCGGCGATGATCGTCTTGTCCAGGTCGAAGAAGGCCGCGCTGGACGGCGTGGACGGGATGCCCTCGAGGATCGGGCCCACCGGCGTCGGGCGCACGGGGACCGGGCGCGGGAGGGGTGCTGGATCGGACGGGGCGGACACCTGCGGGAGCTTGCCAGACCCGGGTCCGGCGGCTCCGCGCGCCGCGGCCCGAGGGCCCGGACCCGTCCCCCGTCCGGGCGGAACCGGTTGCGCGCGGGCTACCCGGGTCAGCCCGGCGACCTGCCGGGTTCGACATCTGGGCGACGGGCGGGATGTGCGGTTACAGTGGCAATTGGCTCGGATTCGGTCCGGGCCCGGTTCAGCTCGACCCCCCGGGGCTGAACCACGACGGCCCGCGCCAATCCCCCCTGGCGCGGGCCGTCCCGATTTCCCGGCACGGGCCGTCCCGTGCTCCCGGCGCGGGCAGTTCGGGCGGGACGGGTGGCCGGCCTTCGCGTGCGGGCGCGCGACGGGTACCCCCGACGCGAATTCTGCCGCCTCCCACCGACGGTTCCGGGTTCCCGGCCCGCTCGGGCACCGAGTTGTCCACATGTCCCCCGAACCATCCACAGGTCGGCATCTCGTCCGTGGATAGGCCCCGATCCGGCGCACGCTCGTCCTCGGTGGAACGCACCCTCGCGACCACCGGGAGGAGGTATCCGCCGTGACGGACCACAGGGACGAGCGTTCGCTGCTGGTGGCCGAGGACCTGGATCTGCTGGACGCCCTGCTGCGCCTCTCGGCCGCCGCGGGGACCGAGGTGCACCGTGCCGTGGACTCCGCCGACGCCCGTCGCCGATGGCTGACCGCTCCCTTCGTCGTGCTCGACGGGGCCTCGGCCGCGCGCTGTGTCGAGGCGGGCCTGCCGCGCCGGGAGGGGGTGGTGGTCGCCGTCCGCGGGCAGGCCCGGTCCGAGGACTGGATGCACGCCGTCGCGCTCGGCGCGGAGCAGGTCCTGTCCCTGCCCCGGTCGGAGTCGTGGCTGGTCGCCGCGTTCGCGGACGCCGCCGAGCAGGCCGGCCGGCACGAACGGGGGCGGGTGCTCGCCGTCGTCGCGGGCCGAGGTGGCGCCGGGGCGTCCGTCCTGGCCGCGGCCGTCGCCGTGGGCTCGGCGCGGGGTGGGGACCGGACGCTGCTGGTGGACTGCGATCCGCTCGGCGGCGGGCTCGATCTCGTGCTCGGGGCCGAGGACGTCGCGGGGATGCGCTGGCCGGAGCTCACGGTCACCGAGGGCCGGGTACCGGCCGGCGCCCTGCACGCCGCGCTGCCCGCACCCGCGATCGGCCGGGACGGCGAGCTGGGGGTGCTGTCCTGCGCGCGGGCGGCCAGAGGTCCGTCCCCGGCCGCGGTGGCCGCCGTCCTCGACGCCGGGCGGCGCGCGGGTGAGACGGTCGTCTGCGACGTCCCGCGCTATCCCACGGAGGCGGCACTCACCGCGCTCGCGGACGCCGATCTCACCGTGCTCGTCGTGCCGGCGGACGTCCGCGCGTGCGCCGCCGCCTCCCGGGTCGCGGCGGTCCTGGCGGAGCAGACGACGCGGGTGGCCCTGGCCGTGCGGGGGCCCGCTCCGGGCGGGGTGGACGCGCGGGACGTCGCCGCGGCGCTGGACCTGCCGTTGCTCGTGGCGATGCGGCCCGAGCCGGGGCTGTCCCGGGCGATGGAACGCGGGACACCACCGGGCCGCCGCAAGGGGCCGCTGGCCTCCGCGTCCCGGACGATCCTCGACGCCGTCGCCGCGGCCGTGCGGCAGCCGGCCGGTGCGCGGTGACGACGCCCGGCGGGCTGGTGGACCGGGTCCGGTCCCGGCTCGCGGTGGACGGCGGTGCCCCCACCCCGATGGCGGTCGCCGAGGCCGTCCGGGCCGAGTCCGGGGGCGTGGTCTCGGACCTGGACGTCCTCAGCGCCCTGCGGACGATCCGCCAGGAGTTCACCGGGGCCGGCCCGCTCGACGAGCTGCTGCGAGACCCGCGGACCACGGACGTGCTGGTCTCCGGTCCCTCGTCGGTCTGGGCGGACCGTGGATCGGGCCTCGAGCCGGTCGGCGTCCGGTTCCCGGACGAGGCGGCGGTGCGCCGGCTCGCCCAGCGGCTCGCCCTCGCCGCGGGTCGCCGGCTCGACGATGCCAGCCCGCACGTCGACGGCTGGCTCGCCGAGTCCGGCGTGCGGCTGCACGCGGTGCTGGCGCCCGTCGCCGCGGACGGCACGTGCATCTCGCTACGGGTGCTGCGGCCCGCCGCACACGATCTCGCCGCTCTGCGGATGCTCGGCTCCGTCGACGAGGAAGGCGAGGCACTGCTCCGGGCGGTCGTCGACGCCCGGCTCGCGCTGCTCGTGTCCGGCGGTACCGGCTCGGGGAAGACGACCGTGCTGAACGCCCTGCTCAGCGCGGTGGACCCGGGCGAACGGATCCTGACCGTGGAGGACGCCGAGGAGCTGCGCCCCCGACACCCGCACGTCGTGCGGCTCGTCGCCCGCCCGGCGAACATCGAGGGAGCGGGCGGCGTCGGCCTGCGGGAGCTGGTCCGCCAGGCCCTGCGGATGCGGCCGGACCGGCTGGTCGTCGGTGAGGTGCGCGGGGCCGAGGTCGTCGAGCTCCTGGCCGCACTCAACACCGGTCACGACGGCGGCGCCGGGACCGTGCACGCGAACTCGGTCCGCGAGGTCCCCGCCCGGCTGGAGGCGCTCGCCGGGGCCGGCGGGATGACCCGGGAGACCCTGCACAGCCAGCTCGCCGCGGCCGTGCAGGTGGTGCTGCACATGCGCAGGCTCCCGGGCGCGGGCCGCGTCCTCGACGGGGTCGGGCTCCTGCGTCGCGAGCCGGCCGGGGTCGCGGTGCTCCCGGTGTGGACCAGGTCGGGCGGCTGGGGCGAGGGCCGGACCGGCTTCGGTGCGCTGCTGGCCGAGCGCGGGATCGGTGCGCCGTGGTGAGCCCGGTGTCCGCGGTCGCCGTCGCCGCGCTCGGGGCGGCCCTGCTCTGCGCCCCCGGACGTGCCGGCACCGCCCGGCTCGGTGCGCTCCTCCCCCGGGCGAGCCGGCGCCGGGTTCCGCACCTGCCGGCCGCCCTCTGGCTCGTCGCGGTGGGCGCGGTGGGCGGAGCGCTGGTCCTGGGGGTGGCGGGCGGGATCACCGGAGCCGGCGCCGCGGCGCTGTGGCAGCACCGGCGATCGGCCCGGAGGATCGAGCTGGCCTCGGCCGCGACGTCCGGGCAGCTCGCGGACGCCCTCGCCAGGATGACCGACGAGCTGCGGGTCGGCGCCCATCCGGCGACCGCCCTGGACGGTGTCCGCCAGGACGGCCCGTGGGCCGAGCAGCTGCTCGGCCCGGCCGCGGCCGCCGCCCGGCTCGGCGACGACGTCCCCGCGGCACTCCGCCGCACCGCCGCGGGCCCGAGCTCCGAGGACCTCCGGCGGGTGGCCGCCGCCTGGGGTCTGGCGGACCGGCACGGCGCTCCGCTCGCCCTGCTCCTCGACGGCGCCCTGTCGGACATCCGCTGGCGCCTCGCCTTCGGGGCGCGGGTGCGGGCCCAGCTCGCCGGTCCCCGGGCCACCGCCGCGGTGCTCACCGGGCTGCCGGCGCTCGGCCTGGGCCTCGGCCACCTCATGGGCGCGGATCCCCTCGGGGTCCTGCGGACCGGGTTCCTCGGCCAGCTCCTGCTGCTCCTCGGCGCCGGCTTCGTCGTCGCCGGTCAGCTGTGGACCGCGCGGATCCTGCGCGCTGCGGTGCCACGGTGACCGGGCCGTCGGCCGTTCCCTCCCTGGCGGCCCTCCCCCCGATCGAGCGTCCCGGTGCCGCCCTTCCCCTGGCGGTCCTCGCCCTGGCCCTCCTCGTCGCCGGTCCTCGGCCGGGCCGCGGCAGGCTGACCGCGCTCGCCCACGTGATCGCCGCGCCCGGTGCGCCGCCCGTCCTGCGGCCCGGCTGGGCCGTCGCCGGCGGGCTCGCCGTGGCGGCGATGACCTGGCTGGTCGTGGGCGGGATCGGGGGCGCCGTCACGGGCGTCCTGATCGGCGCCTGCCTCGCGGTGGGTGCGCTGAGGGTGGCCGCACGCGGGCCCCGGCAGATCCGCGATCCTGCTGGCTTGGCGGGGGCGTGGGAGCTGCTCGCCGTCTGCCTCGAGGTGGGGCTCCCCGTCCCGGCGGCGGCGGAGGCGGCCTCGGTCCGGCTCGCCGGACAGCCCGGCGTCGCGCTGCGACGCGTGGCCGGGTTGCTGGAGCTCGGAGCCGATCCGGCGGGCGCCTGGCGCGCGGTGGAGGTCGTTCCCGCACTGGCGGACTTCGGCCGCGTGGCCCGCCGCTCCGCCGGCACCGGCGCCGGGTTGGCCCAGGCCGCCCGGGCCGAGGCCGTGCGGTTGCGCGCCGAGCTCGTGGACGCCGCCGAGGCCCGCGCGCAACGTGCCGCGGTCCTGATCACCGGCCCGCTCGGGCTCTGTTTCCTCCCCGCGTTCCTGGCCCTCGGGATCGCGCCGGTCGTGATCGGCCTCGCGGGGCAGGCACTCGCCCGGTGGTGACCACCGGAAGCCGACCCAGCTCCACCAACCCCTGAAGGAGACCACCATGTGGAACCGAATCGTGGGCACCGTCCGCGAGGACGACGGCATGTCCACCGTCGAGTACGCGGTGGGCACGATCGCCGCCGCCGCGTTCGCCGCCGTCCTCTACGCCGTGATCAGCGGGGACGGCATCGTGTCCGCCCTCACCGGTCTGGTCCAGCGTGCCTTGTCGGTGACGTTCTGATGGACGGCCGGGCCGGCCGACAGCGGCGGGACACGACCGAGGACGGCGACCGGGGCGCGGTGACGGTCGAGGCCGCCATCGCCCTGGGCGCGCTCGCGGTCGTCACCGCGCTGGCGCTCGGCTCGGTCGCCACCGTCACGGCCTCGGTGCGCTGCGTCGACGCGGCACGGGAGATGGCGCGGCTCGCCGCACGGGGTGAACCCGAGCGGGCCAGGGAGATCGCGCTGCGGCTCGCCCCGGGTGGGGCGCAGACCGAGCTGCGGGTCGACGGCGAGGAGATCACCGCGACCGTCACCGCGGCCCCGGGCCGGGTCCTGCCCTTCCGGGTGGCGGGCACTGCGCACGCGGTGCTCGAACCCGCCGCGCAGGAACCCGAGATCCTCACGCAGGGCGGAGGAGGGCCGTGATCCCGCGGGACGACCGCGGCTCGGCCACCGTCTTCGCAGCCTTCGCCTCCCTCGCGATCCTGCTGGTCCTCGCGGCCGGCGTGGACGTCGGCGGCGCCGTGCTCGCCCGGCACCGCGCCGAGGCCGCTGCGGACCTCGCGGCGCTCGGGGCCGCCGGCCGGTCGATCGACGGGACGGACACCGCCTGCGCTCTCGCCCGGGATCTCGCCGAACGCGCGCGGGCGGTGCTCGACCGCTGCGAGCTGGACGGCTGGGAGGCGGTGGTACAGGTGCGGGTCCACCGCTCCTGGACGCTGCTGGCCCCCGGCGAGGCCGTCGGCCGGGCCCGCGCAGGCCCGGTTCCGGCGGGTCCGGCGGACACCCGAGCGGACGTCGCGTCCGATACCACGCAGGGACCCTCACCCGGACGGTCCGGGTGACGGCGAGCGGTCCGAGACGGACGACGAATGGAACGACGTGGGTACGAATGGCCCATCACCAAGATCGGAAAGATGTCTCGCCGCCCGACCGCTCCGCGCGGCGCGCTCGTCGTTGCAGGCGCACCGATCGGCGAACGCGTCTGGTCCCGGACGCGATGGGCGGGCCTACTGGACGCGTCTCGACGGCCCGGCCCGGGCCGGGCCGCCGGACAAGAGTGTTCGCTCCCCAGACCGCGGTGGCGCCGGAGCGCCTTACGGCCGACCCCCCATTCGGCACCACCGCAACTCGGCCGCCGCCGGCCGGTCCGGCCCCCGACGGGCCCGCCGGCGGCGGCCCACTCCACCCGGACGTGCACCCGGGCGACAACGGTCCCGCTCCCACGGGCCCGGCTCCCGGCTCCCGCAGGCCGGGTCCACGCAGGCCCGGCAGGCCCGGCTCCGGCAGGCCCGGCTCACGCCGCCCCGGTGCTCCCGCCGGTCGGACCAGGACCTTCCAGCGCCGCGAGCACGATGTCCAGCACCACCAGCGCGCCGGACTTGTCCAGCGGCACGTTGCCGTTGCCGCACTTCGGGGACTGCACGCAGGACGGGCAGCCGCTCCGGCAGCCGCAGTTCCCGATCGCCTCACGGGTCGCCCGCAGCCAGCGCGCCAGGACCGCGTGGCCCCGCTCGGCGAGACCCGCCCCGCCGGGATGGCCGTCGTGGACGAACACGGACGGCAGCCCGGTGTCCGGGTGCAGCGCGGTGGAGAGGCCGCCGATGTCCCAGCGGTCGCAGATCGCGAAGAGCGGCAACAGCCCGATCGCGGCGTGCTCGGCGGCGTGCAGCGCGCCCGGGATCCGGGCCGGGGTGAGGCCCGCGGCGGCGAGGACCGTCTCGTCGACCGTGTACCAGACGGCGCGCGTCTCGAGCGTCTGCGCGGGCAGGTCCAGCGGCACCGTCTCCAGCACCGTCCCGTCCGGGGTCCGGCGCTGGTACTCCACGACCTGTCCGGTCACCCGGACGTCCCCGAAGTAGACGCTCACCGGACCGTGGTCCGTCCGCGACCGGACCGCGGTCACGTCGACGTCCGCGGTGGAACGGGCGTCGGTGCGCCAGTCCGGATCCTCGGCGTGCACGAGCGCGAGCCCCGCCTCCAGGTCCAGCTCGTCCACGACGTAGCTCTCCCCGCGGTGCAGGTACACCGCACCCCGGTGCGCCGTGGCGGGGGCCGACGATCCCTCGACGGTGCCCAGCATCCGACCCGTGGCCGCCTCCACCATCGCCACCTGCCTCAGCCCCGAGCCGCGGATGTCGACCGACGCCGCCGGCCGCTCCCGCGCCGACGGCCAGAACCAGCCGACGGAGCGCCTGCGCAGGACCCCGTCCTCGACGAGGGCGTCCAGCACGGTCCGGGCGGGCTCCCCTCCGAAGTCCCGCTCGACGTCCTCGTCGGTGAGCGGCAGCTCCGCCGCGGCGCAGGCGAGCTGCGGGGCCAGCACGTACGGGTTCGCCGGGTCCAGTACGCAGCTCTCCACGGGGGCGCCGAGCAGGGCCTGCGGATGGTGCACGAGGTAGGTGTCCATGGGGTCGTCCCGCGCGACGAGCACCACCAGGGCCTCGTCCCGGGCGCGGCCGGCCCGGCCGGCCTGCTGCCAGAACGATGCCCGCGTCCCGGGGAACCCGGCGACGACGACGGCGTCCAGCCCGGCGATGTCCACGCCCAGCTCGAGCGCGTTCGTGGTCGCCACCCCGAGCAGCTCGCCGCGGACCAGGGCGGACTCGAGCGCCCGCCGCTCCTCGGGCAGGTATCCGCCCCGGTAGGCCGCGATCCGGCCGACGAGATCCGGGTCCACGTCCGAGACCAGGCGCTGGGCGCTCAACGCGGTGGTCTCCGCACCGCGCCGGGACCGGACGAACGCCAGGGTCCGCGCGCCCTCGACCACCAGGTCCGCGAGCATCCGCGCGGACTCCGTGGACGCCGGCCTGCGCACCGGCGCCCCGTTCTCCCCGGTGAGCTCCGGGAGCAGCGGCGGCTCCCACAGGGCGACGGTGCGGCCGGCGCTCGGCGACCCGTCGTCGGTCACCGCGGCGACGTCCCGGCCGGTCAGCACCCCGGCGAACTCGGCCGGGCGGGCCACGGTGGCGGAGGCGAGCACGATCGTCGGCGAGGCGCCGTAGCGGCGGGCGACCCGCAGGAGGCGGCGCAGCAGCAGCGCGACGTGCGAGCCGAAGACGCCGCGGTAGGTGTGGCACTCGTCCACCACGACGTAGCTGAGCCGGCGCAGGAACGTGGACCAGCGGCCGTGCATCGGCAGCATCGACCGGTGCAGCATGTCCGGGTTGCTGAAGATCCAGCGCGCGTGCCGGCGGGCCCAGTCCCGCTCGTCCATGGGCGTGTCGCCGTCGAAGGGCGAGAGCCGCACGTCCGGGACGCCGAGCGCGCCCAGGGCCCGGAGCTGGTCCGCGGCGAGAGCCTTGGTGGGCGAGAGGTAGAGCGCGGTCGCGCGCGGGTCCTCGGCGAAGCGGGTGAGCACCGGCAGCTGGTAGACCAGGGACTTCCCGGACGCCGTGCCCGTCGCGACGACCACGTCCCGACCCGCGTGCGCGAGTTCCGCGCCCTCGGCCTGGTGGTTCCACGGGGCCTCGACCCCGCTGTCCCGCAGGGCCCGCACGACGTTCTCGGGTGCCCACTGCGGCCACGGCACCGCTCGACCGGCGCGCGGCGGGAGGCGGATGGCGTGCCGGAGGGGATGGAGGTCCTGCGGGTCGGGCTCCGCCGGGGCGGGGAGCCCGGACTCGCCCGCGTCGACGATCGTGACGTCCAGGTCCTGCCCCGAACCGGCGAGGACCCGGTGCAGCAGCTCGACCCCGCGCGCGGACCGCATCACCGACTCACCCACGACACATCCGGCACCAGGTCACGGACGACGACACTGGCACACCTCACCGACAGTTCCCGCGGCGAGGCGGGCCGTGGGCCCCCGGCGGACCGGGAGGGTTCAGGTCAGCGCTCCGGCCAGGGCGGTGGCGACGGTCGTCAGCTCCTCCCGGGCGTCGGCCCAGCCGCGGCTGCGCGGCTGGACGCTCAGCAGCGCGACGACGAAGCGCTGGTCCGGGCCCACGAGGCCCGCGCTGTGCAGGTAGTACTCGCCGGAGAAGCAGCACATCCAGCCCTGCTTGGCCGTCGCGCCGAGGCCACCCGGCCCGGCGACCGCGGGGGCGAGGAGCCCGAAGTCCTGGGCGAAACCGTCCCGGGCGAAGGCGGGGGCGGCGCCGAGGTCGTCGAGCAGGAGCGCACGGTCCGCCTCCGACATCTCCCCGGCGATGTGGTCGTAGATCCGCAGGTAGTCCCGCGCGGAGACACGCACCTCGCCCCACTGGGAGGCGTCGGCGGGGGTGCGGGTGTCCTGCAGCCCGAGGAGCGCTGCGAGCCGGGCGGGCGCGCCCGCCCCGTCGAACCGGGACCAGAGCGCGCTCATCGCCGAGTCGTCGCTGACGCTCAGCGCCCGCCGGAGCTGGTCCAGGGCCGGCGGGTCCAGCACGAGCCCCTCGATGCGGCGCCGTTCCAGGATGTCGACCGCGACGACGACCTTGGACAACGACGCGGTGTAGATCGGTTCGTCCGCGCGGGGCCCGAGCGTGGTCTCGCCCGTCGCGCGGTCCAGGACGGCCACCGCCAGCTCGGTCCCGGCCGAGACGGCGGCGACCGCGGCGGCGACGGCGGCCTCGGCGACGCCGGTCTCGTACTCGGGCGCCGGCGCGGCAGGTCCGGGGAACAGCCCGGCGGGCCCGACGGTCGGCACCGCGGTCGGGTTCCCGGACGGGACCGGCGCGGAGAGCCGCATCGTCTCTCCCGGGCGGGGTGGCGAGAAGGCCGCGGGAGCCGGCGCGGAGGCGCGTACGACCATGCCGACCCGCGCGTCGGCCGGGGTGTCGGCGGACGCGGCGCTCGGGATCGCGAGGGGCCCTGCCGCCGCCAGCAGGAGGCCGAGCCCCCGGATCCCGCGGACGTTGCGGCCTCTGATCATGTCGAGATCAACGATGTCGGGGCGCGGCGTCGGCCGCCCGGGCGAAGGCCTGTGTGTTTCATCACGACAACGATTCGATCTTCGTGTGACCTCCCTCTCACGTGCGAGAAAGCACACACTCTTACACTGCACACACTCGCGGCGGCCACAGCGCCGACGAGTGCGATCGACGTCAGGGAAGCCGTCACGCACCATCTGCACGGCACCGGCCTGCCCTGGCGTGAGTTTTTCACAGGAACCCAGGAGGACGGATGTCCCAGTCCGCCACGACCACTCTCGCTGCGGGCCTCGAGCTCGGTGGGGGTGACCGCGTCATCGTCGGCGTGGTCGCGGTGGTCGCGCTCGCTGCCCTGGCCATCGGCTACACGCTCCTGCGGGAGGTCCTCGCCAACGGCGAGGGCACCCCGAAGATGCAGGAGATCGGCCGAGCGGTCCAGGAAGGCGCTGCGGCGTATCTCAACAGGCAGTTCAAGACACTCGGCGGCTTCGTCGTGGTGGTCTTCGTCCTGCTCTTCGCCCTACCGGCGGACGACCTCGGCGAACGAATAGGGCGTTCGATCTTCTTCATCATCGGCGCGCTGTTCTCGGCCTCGATCGGATACCTCGGCATGTGGCTCGCGACGCGGGCGAACATCCGGGTGGCCGCGGCGTCGAACGAGCCCGGCGGCCGGGAGAAGGCGACCCGGATCGCGTTCCGCACCGGTGGCGTCGTCGGCATGTTCACCGTCGGCCTCGGCCTGCTGGGCGCGGCCCTGGTCGTGCTCGTCTACGCCGGGCAGGCGCCCAAGGTGCTGGAGGGCTTCGGCTTCGGCGCCGCGCTGCTCGCGATGTTCATGCGTGTCGGCGGCGGCATCTTCACCAAGGCCGCGGACGTCGGTGCGGACCTCGTCGGCAAGGTCGAGCAGGGCATCCCCGAGGACGACCCCCGCAACGCCGCGACCATCGCGGACAACGTCGGTGACAACGTCGGGGACTGCGCCGGCATGGCCGCGGACCTCTTCGAGTCCTACGCGGTGACGCTCGTCGCCGCACTGATCCTCGGCACCGCCGCGTTCGGCCTGCAGGGCCTCCTCTTCCCGTTGATCATCCCCGCGATCGGCGTGCTGACGGCCGTGCTCGGCGTCTACATCACCAAGACGCGGCCGAACGAGGGCAGCCTCAAGTCGATCAACCGCAGCTTCTACATCTCCGCGATCGTCTCGGCGGTGCTCTGTGCCGTGGCCGCGTTCGTCTACCTCCCCGGCAGCTTCGACGCATTCGCCAACGCCGAGGGCAACAACGGGCCGACCGATCCGCTGGTGGTCGCGCAGATGGCGGGCAGCGACCCGCGGATCATCGCCACCGTCGCGGTGATCATCGGCATCGTGCTGGCGGCGGTCATCCTGAAGCTGACCGGGTACTTCACCGGCACCGAGGACAAGCCCGTCCAGGACGTCGGCAAGTCCTCCCTCACCGGTGCCGCGACGGTCATCCTGTCCGGCATCTCGATCGGCTTCGAGTCCGCCGTCTACACCGCACTGGTCATCGGCGCCGCCGTGTTCGGCGCGTTCGCGCTGGCCACGGGCTCGATCACGGTCGCGCTGTTCGCGGTGGCACTGGCCGGTACCGGCCTGCTCACCACGGTCGGCGTCATCGTCGCGATGGACACCTTCGGCCCGGTCGCGGACAACGCACAGGGCATCGCGGAGATGTCCGGGGACGTCAAGGGCGCGGGCGTGGACATCCTCACCGAGCTCGACGCCGTCGGGAACACGACCAAGGCGATCACCAAGGGCATCGCGATCGCCACGGCGGTGCTCGCGGCCACCGCGCTGTTCGGCTCCTACCGGGACGCCATCACCACGGCGATCGCGAAGGCAAATTCCGGTGTGGCGGACCTCGGCACGGCCTTCGCCTTCGAGGTGTTCGCCCCGAACACGCTCGTCGGTGTGATCATCGGCGCCGCGGTGGTGTTCATGTTCTCCGGCCTCGCGATCAACGCCGTGACCCGTGCCGCGGGCGCAATCGTGTACGAGGTGCGCCGCCAGTTCAAGGAGAACCCCGGGATCATGGAGGGCACCGTCCGGCCGGAGTACGGCCGCGTGGTGGACATCTGCACCCGGGACTCGCTGCGCGAGCTGGCCACCCCCGGCCTGCTGGCGATCTTCGCGCCGATCGCGGTCGGCTTCGGCCTCGGCGTCGGCCCGCTGGCCGGCTACCTCGCCGGCGCCATCGCCAGCGGCACCCTGATGGCCATCTTCCTGGCCAACTCCGGTGGGGCGTGGGACAACGCGAAGAAGCTCGTCGAGGACGGCAACCACGGCGGCAAGGGCTCGCCCGCGCACGAGGCCACCGTCATCGGTGACACCGTCGGGGACCCGTTCAAGGACACCGCGGGCCCGTCGATCAACCCGCTGCTGAAGGTCATGAACCTGGTCTCGGTGCTGATCGCACCGGCCATCGTGGCGTTCTCGGTCGGGGACTCGGCCTCCACCCCGATCCGCCTCTCGATCGCGCTCGTCGCGTTCGCGATCATCGTGGCGGCGGTCGTCGTGTCCAAGCGGCGCTCGTCGCAGATCGCGGACACGCCGGCGGACAGCACCGTCGCGTAGCCGCAGGTCCACTCACGACGAGGTGTCACCAGGAGGCCGTCCGTCCCGATCCGGGGCGGGCGGCCTCCCGGCGTCGCGGGGTCGCTACCGTCCGCGGGGTGACGAGCGGGGGCCGGGCCGGGCGACGCCGAGCGGGGTCCCGCGGGCTGCCGGCCGTCGTCGCGACCGTGCTCGCGCTCGGCACGGCCGCCTGCGGGCCGGGCACGCCCGGGGGTGCGGAGGTGGCCTGGGCCGGTGGCTACTGCGGGGTCGCCCTCACGTTCGTCGAGACCACCCGCGCGACGCCCCTCCCGCAGCCCGATCCCCCGGCCCAGGCCCGGGCGCTCGACGATCATCTGGAGAGCTCGCTGTCGGCCCTCGACCGCGCCGCCGCGGACCTCGCCCGGCTCGGCCCCTCCCCGGTGCACGGCGGGGACGAGGCCGCCACCGGGCTCGGCGACCGGATCCGTCGGTACCGCGAGGCGTACGGCAGCGCCCGGGCCGCCGTCGACGCCCTTCGGACCAGGGACGCGGAGGCGGTCCGCGCAGGCCTGCCGGCCGCGCTCGCGCCGCTGGGCCGGCTCCGCGTCCCGAACGACGACGGCCTGCGCACCACCCCCGAACTGGACTCCGCGGCCGCCCTCGCCCCCGCCTGTGACCAGCTCCGGGGGGCCACCGCGGCCACCACCGGGAGCTGACGAACAGGACCACTCGGGCAGGCGCGTATAGGGTCGTGCCGTCGTGATGACCGTGCGCCCGTCATGACCGGGCGCCGCGAGGAGACGAGGAGACGTCCGTGCCGCTGACACCGCGCCCGTCCCGGGTCGCCGTGGCCGCCGTCGTGGGCGCGCTCCTGTTCGGCGGCGGATGTTCCACCGTCGTCGCCGGGAGCCCCGCCGCGGACCCCGCCCCGCAACCCACCGAGGGCCCGGGCAGCGACCCCGTCGCCTGGGTCGACAAGGTCTGCGGCGCCGTCCTCACCTACACCACCCCCGCACTGAGCGCCCCGGACTTCGGGGGCAACCTTGACCTGCCGACGATCAAGCAGCGGCTCTCGGACTACCTGGGCTCCACGGTCACCGGGCTGCAGCAGAGCCAGGCGCAGCTCGGCGCGGTCGGGCAGTCCCCGGTGAGCGGCGGGAACGAGACGGTCACCGCGATCGGGGACGGCCTCGAGAAGCTGGAGACGGACGTCGCGGCCGCCAGGGCCAAGGTGGACGCCGCGGACCCGAACAACATCACCTCCTTCCAGGGCGCCCTCGCCGAGGCGGAGACCAGCTTGAAGGAGGTGAGCGCCCCGGACGCCATCGCGAACATCAAGGCGTCACCGCGGCTCGACGCGGCCGCCGCCAAGGCGGCGAACTGCCAGAAGCTCCAGGCGCTCGCCCCGCCCGGCTGATCCTTCCCACCGCCCGGCGCGCCGCACTCCCGGCCATCGAACGCATGTTCTATCGTCGCCGGTGTGGCGCAGCTGTCCCTCTTCTCCTCCGACGCCCGCCCGGCCGGGCTCGGGGACCTGGCCGGGCTGTTGTGCGGCCCGGGCCGGATCAGCCGGTTCGGGGCGGGTGACACGGCCCGGCTGAGCGTGGTCGTGCCGGACGAGTCCCGCGTGGCCGAGCTCCGGGCCGAGGCGGCCGCCCGGTCCGTCCCGCTGGAGGTCGGCGTCGCGCCGTGCGGCAGCCCCGAGCTGCGCACGACCTACCGCCGGGATCTCGCGGAGCTCGCCGCGGCGTGGATCGGCCCGGACGGGCGGAAGTCCGTGCCGCCGGACCTGCAGCTGGACGGCACGCTCCTGAGGCTGTGGACCCTCGCCGGGGGCCTGCCGGACGGCCGGGGCGGGTTCCTGCTGCTGCTCGACCCCGACGCGCCCTGGACCCACGAGCGGCTCATCGCCGCCTGCACCCGGGTCGGCCTGTCCCCGGCCCGCGCGGGGTACCCGACGTGCGGCGGCACCCGCCCCTGTGGCCGGCACGGGACCGAGGTGGCCGCGGTCGGGCTCACCCTCCCTGCCGGGATCGAGGCTGCGCCGGGTGGCGTCGCGGCGATCGGTGCCGGGAGCTCCGGTCCCCCCGACGAGCCCGTGCCCGTCCGGCGCGCCGGACGCGACGGACCCGCCGACGGGCGCGCCCACCGTGGCCGGGAGTCCGGGCCCCCCGCCGGGTCGGAGTGGCCGGACGACCCCTGGCCGGACTCCGACTGGCCGATCGACGAGGACGAGCCCGCCGCGGTGATCGGCGGAGGTTCACCCGCCCGGCGCACCCCCGCGGGCGCCTCGCCCGGGATCGTCCCCCGGCCCGGTACCCAGCCGTACACCGAGCCCCGCACCGAGCCCCGCACCGAGCCGCACGGCGAGCCCGGCGGGTCCGAGCGGGGCGGCGGCGATCCGGGGTCCGCGCACGTCCCGGACCTCGACGGGGCCGGCGTCCCACCGCCCGCGCCGCGGGAATGCCGGGTGTCCGGACCGGCGTTACGCATCGGTGGTGCACGTCGCCTCCAACGGCTCGTCGAGCTCGTCGGAGCGCCACCCGGATGCGTGCCCGCATCCGAATGGCCCAGGTACTGGGGTCGGAACGTCGCTTGACGAAGCGGTTACGCTCCCGCTCGTCACGTTCCGCTCATGGTGTGACCGATGCGATACCCAGCGTCGGTGTGCGACGGTGGCGGCCGAGGTCCCCGATTCGGGGATACTGGCGGATCCGTATCGAGACGGGTCCGAGCGGCGGGCGCGCGTCAGATGGCGGCGTGGCCGGAGGGATGGAGTAGGACCAAGGTGGCAACCCGAACGACGAGCTCAGGGACCGGCGCGGCAGAGGATGCCGAGGGCGCCCCCAAGCGCACCCGTGCGGCCGGCGGCAGCAGCCGGACCCGCACGCCCGCGTCCACGGACACCGGTCGGCCGACGCGCAGGCTCGTGATCGTGGAGTCGCCCACCAAGGCCAAGAAGATCGCGCCCTACCTGGGCAAGGACTACGTCGTCGAGTCCTCCGTCGGGCACATCCGGGACCTGCCTCGCGGCGCCGCGGACGTCCCCGCCAAGTACAAGGGCGAGAGCTGGGCCCGGCTCGGCGTGGACGTCGACAACCAGTTCAGCCCCCTCTACATCGTGACGCCGGAGAAGAAGGGCAAGGTCGCCGAGCTCAAGGACCTGCTCAAGGGCGTCGACGAGCTCCTCCTCGCGACGGACCCGGACCGCGAGGGCGAGGCCATCGCCTGGCACCTGCTGGACACGCTGCGCCCCACCGTCCCGGTCCGCCGGATGGTCTTCCACGAGATCACCGAGACGGCCATCCGCGCCGCGGCGGAGAACCTCCGCGACCTGGACCAGGACCTCGTCGACGCGCAGGAGACGCGGCGGATCCTGGACCGGCTCTACGGCTACGAGGTCTCCCCCGTGCTGTGGAAGAAGGTCATGCCGAAGCTGTCGGCGGGCCGCGTGCAGTCCGTGGCCACCCGGCTGATCGTGCAGCGCGAGCGCGAGCGGATGGCGTTCGTCTCCGCCGGCTACTGGGACATCGCCGCGACGATGGACGCCGGCGCCGAGGCCACGCCGCGGCAGTTCGGGTCGCGCCTGATCAGCGTGGACGGCAGCCGCGTCGCCACCGGACGGGACTTCTCCTCCGACGGGCGGCTCAAGAACGACGAGGTGAAGGTCCTCGACGAGGCGAGCGCCCGCAGGCTCTCGGAGTCCCTCGAGGGCCGGGACCTGACCGTCGCGTCGGTGGAGTCCAAGCCGTACTCCCGCAAGCCGTACGCGCCGTTCATGACCTCGACGCTGCAGCAGGAGGCCGGCCGCAAGCTCCGGTTCTCCGCCGAGCGCACGATGCGCGGCGCGCAGCGGCTGTACGAGAACGGCTACATCACCTACATGCGTACGGACTCGACCACGCTGTCCGAGTCCGCGATCCAGGCCGCCCGCGCCCAGGCCCGTGAGCTCTACGGGGACTCCTACGTCCCGTCGGCGCCGCGGCAGTACACGCGGAAGGTCAAGAACGCGCAGGAGGCCCACGAGGCCATCCGCCCCGCAGGCGAGACGTTCCGGACCCCCGGCGAGATCGCCCGCGAGGTCGACGGGGACGACTTCCGCCTCTACGAGCTGATCTGGCAGCGCACCGTCGCCTCGCAGATGGCGGACGCGCGCGGCACCACCGTGAGCATCCGGATCAACGGCACCGCGGCCACCGGCGAGGACGTCGTGTTCGCCACCTCCGGCCGCACGATCACGTTCCCGGGTTTCCTGAAGGCCTACGTCGAGACGGTCGACGACCAGACCGGCGGCCAGGCGGACGACGCCGAGTCCCGCCTCCCGGAGCTCACCGAGGGCCAGCGGATCACGGCCGCCGAGCTCACCCCCGAGGGCCACTCGACCAACCCCCCGGCGCGCTACACCGAGCCGAGCCTGGTCAAGCAGCTCGAGGAGCTGGGCATCGGCCGCCCGTCGACGTACGCGTCGATCATCAAGACCATCCAGGACCGCGGCTACGTCTGGAAGAAGGGCTCCGCGCTCGTCCCGTCGTGGGTCGCGTTCTCGGTGATCGGGCTGCTCGAGCTCCATTTCGGCCGGCTGGTCGACTACGACTTCACCGCCGCCATGGAGGACGAGCTGGACGCCATCGCGTCGGGCAACTTCACCCGCAATGCGTGGCTCAACGGCTTCTACTTCGGCGACGGCGCCGGTACCGAGGGCTCGGTGGCGCGGGCCGGCGGCCTGAAGAAGCTGGTCGGGGTGAACCTCGAGGAGATCGACGCCCGCACGGTCAACTCGATCCCGCTGTTCACCGGCGCGGACGGGCACGACGTGGTGGTCCGGGTCGGGCGCTACGGCCCGTACCTGGAGAAGAGCACCGGCGAGACGGACGACGAGGGCAAGCCCAAGACGCAGCGCGCCAACCTGCCCGAGGACCTGCCGCCGGACGAGCTCACCCCCGAGATCGCCGAGCAGCTGTTCGCGGTGCCGCAGGAGGGTCGCACGCTGGGCACGGACCCGGTGACGGGGCACGAGATCGTCGCCAAGGAGGGCCGCTTCGGGCCCTACGTCACCGAGCTGCTGCCCGAGAACGACACAGCGGAGGCAGCGACCAAGTCCTCCAAGAAGGCCAAGACCAAGCCGCGCACGAGCTCGCTGTTCAAGAGCATGGCCGTGGACTCGGTGACGCTGGAGGACGCGCTCAGGCTCCTCTCGCTGCCCAGGCTCGTCGGCAAGGACCCGGACAGCGGGGACGAGATCACCGCGCAGAACGGCCGCTACGGCCCGTACCTGAAGAAGGGCACGGACTCGCGGTCGCTCACAGGAGAGGACCAGCTGTTCTCGGTGACGCTGGACGAGGCGCTGGAGATCTACAAGCAGCCGAAGCAGCGCGGCCGCTCGGCCTCGGCCACCCCGCCGCTGCGCGAGCTGGGCAAGGACTCCGCCACGGACCGGCCGATGGTGATCAAGGACGGACGCTTCGGGCCGTACGTCACCGACGGCGAGTCCAACGCGAGCCTGCGCAAGGGGGACTCCGTCGAGGAGATCACCGACGAGCGGGCGTCCGAGCTGCTGGCGGAACGCCGGCTCAAGGCCCCGCCGAAGAAGAAGGCGGCCCCGGCCAAGAAGACCGCGGCCGCCCGCAAGACCCCGCCGAAGACCACCACCCGCACGGTGGCCGCCAAGCGCAGGACCACGAAGTAGCGGCTCAGCCGACGAGCAGCTTCTTCACCGCCGCGGCCACCCGGCCACCCTCGGCGCGGCCCGCCGCGGCGGGGGTGGCCTTCTTCATGACCAGGCCCATCTGCCGCGGGCCGGGCTTCTCGCCGGTCTCCGCGGTGACCTCGGCGACGGCCTGCTCGGCGATCGCGGCGAGCTCGTCGTCCGTGAGCTGGGTGGGCAGGTAGCGCGCCAGGATCTCGCCCTCGGCCCGCTCCTGCGCCGCCAGCTCGTCCCGCCCCGCGGCGGCGAAGGCCTCCGCGGACTCCGCCCGCTTCTTGGCCTCCTTGGTGATGACCTTCAGCACCTCGTCGTCGTCGAGCTGGCGGGCCTCGGTGCCGGCGACCTCGGCGTTGCCGATCGCGGTCAGGGTCATCCGCAGGGTGGATTTCACCAGCTCGTCGCGGCTCTTCATCGCGGCCGTCAGGTCGGTCCGCAGCTGGTCCTTCAAGGGGCTCACGGAGGGGAACGGTAGCGCAGGACGCCGGGACGTACCCTGACGTCCGTGAAGAGCTGGGGACGGGTGGCGATCGGGGCCACCACCACGGGAGCGGCGACCGTCGCGTACGCGGCCGGATACGAGCGTCGACGGTGGACCCTGCGCGAGGCCACCATGGCGGTCCTGCCGGAGGGGACCCGCCCGCTGCGGATCCTGCACGTCTCGGACCTGCACCTCACACCCGGCCAGGAGAGCAAGAAGCGCTGGGTGTCCGAGCTCGCCTCGCTCGAACCGGACCTCGTCGTGAACACCGGGGACAACCTGGCCCATCCGAAGGCCGTCCCGGGGGTCCTCGCGGCGTTGGGCCCGTTGCTGGACCTGCCCGGCCTGTTCGTCTTCGGCAGCAACGACTACTTCGGGCCCACCCCGAAGAACCCGGCCCGCTACCTGCGCAAGAGCCAGCGCCGCAGCCACGGTGAGCCGCTGCCGTGGCGGGACCTGCGCGCCGCGTTCGTCGAGCACGGCTGGCACGACGCCACCCACCAGCGCATCTTCCTGGACCTCGACGACGTGCGGGTCGGCGTCTCCGGCGTCGACGACCCCCATCTCGCGCTGGACCGCTACGAGAGCATCTCCGGCCCGATCACCGCGGACCTGCGGCTCGGGCTCACCCACTCCCCCGAGCCGCGCGTGCTGGACTGCTTCGCCGCGGACGGGTACGACCTCGTCCTGGCCGGCCACACGCACGGCGGCCAGCTGCGCCTGCCCGGGTACGGGGCGCTCGTCACCAACTGCGGGTTGGACCGCTCACGGGCCCGCGGCGCGTCCCGCTGGGGAGCCCGGATGCACCTGCACGTCTCCGCGGGCCTGGGCACCTCGCCGTTCGCGCCGGTGCGCTTCGCCTGCCCTCCGGAGGCCAGCCTCCTGACCCTGGTGCCCCGTCCGATCGAGGTCGCAGCGCGGAAGGAGGCCCCTGCAACGGCCTCCGCGGACGTCAGGTAGAGTTCTCCACGGCTCAGGGAAACGAATGCTGAGCCTTCGGGGTGTGGCGCAGCTTGGTAGCGCGCTTCGTTCGGGACGAAGAGGTCGCAGGTTCAAATCCTGTCACCCCGACCACAGACGGCCAGGTCAGGGCATCGAGAGATGCTCCCGGACCTGGCCGTTCGTCGTGGTGGGGCACACCGGCACCGGGGGTGCGGTGGGACGGCCGCGATGCTCGATCTTCGTGACGAAGGGCGACGTCATCGCCTGCATGAAGGCGCCGTAGGCGACGCCGAAGTCGATCTCGTCGCCGACCGCCACGGCGTGGTCGCCCAGGTCGACGACCAGGTGGTCGCTGCTCATCCCGAGGATCGTGATGCCCTCGGGTGGCTGCAGGCCCGCGGGGTCCACGTCCTGACGGCCGAGGGCGAGGATCGCCTGCCGTACCGAGCCGCTGCCGGTGCGGGCCGGCGGCTCACCGAACGCGGCCTGAGCACGATCACCCCAGGGCTGAGCCGGTTTCACCGCGACCTCGATGACCTCCGCGGTCACCGTGGAGGCGTCCGTGTGCAGGCCGGGGATCGGTGTCCGGTACAGCGGATCGACGCCGAGGAGGATGGCTTCGCCGAGCCGGAGCTCGTCGATCCGGCCGACGTCGTCGGTGCTCAGCGCCCAGTTCAGGGTCGCCGAGTTGCCGCCCGAGACGACGTCGAGCGAGATCCCGTGCAGTGCCTCGACCTTCTCCACGAGCCCGGTGAGCACACCCATGTTCCGGTCGTCGGGCACCACGCCGTTCTGGCAGGCGAGATTGGCGCCGAGCCCGACGAGCCGCAGGGACGGGTGACCGAGGACGGCGCGCACGGCTTCGGGGACGTCGTCGGCCGCGATGCCCTCGCGGAGGTCACCCAGCTCGACCATCAGCACGACGCCGTGCGGCCGCCCGGCCTCGGTCGCCGCGCCGGCGAGCGCCGCCACCACCGCGGCCCCGGTGTTCAGACTGACGTCGGCGACCCCGACGACCCGCCCCACCTGGCTCAGCATCGGTGAGCGGATCAACGTGCGCAGCGGTCTTCTGTCGAGCCCGGCCAGCCGGGTGAGGTTCGGCACCCGGGAGTCACCGAGGCCGTACGCACCGCCCCGGAGCATCGCCGCGCCGACTCCGGGCGAGCCCAGCGCGGACTTCGTGACCCCGGTGACCCGGATGCCCTTCGCGGCGAGCCGGTCGACCAGGACCCGCGTGTTCTGTTCGATCTTGCCGAGATCGGTGTCGATACGGGGCGCGGTCACACAGCCGCGGCGGTGTCGGCCACCGCCGCGAGCACGGGGAAGGCCGCGAGCACCATGTCGACCAGCTCCGACGCGGGGCGCGTCAGGGGGTCGGTGACGGGGAGGCCGAGCTGCGAGCGATGCTCCTCGATCGCGGTGCCGAGCTCGTCCTCGGTCATCTCCTCGTGGTTGATCGTGACCCCGATGACGCGGGTGTCGGCGAACGCCTCGATCAGGGCGATCTCGCTGGCCGCGGTGGGCATCGGCATCATCGGGAAGTCCCCGAGCCTGGTGCGTTTCGGCGCGTGCTGCACGATCACCCCGGCCGGGCGGCTGCCCCGCAGGATGTGGGCGGAGGTCAGGTACGCGGGGTGGCTGAGCGCGCCCTGGCCCTCGACCACGATGACATCGGGGTCCTCGCCCTCGAACGCGGCGACGACCTGGTTCTCGACCTCGCCCGAGCAGAACTGGGGAACGAGCGCATCCAGCGCGACGCCGTACTTCCCGCCCTGGATCAGGGTGGTCTGACCGGTGCCGACCATGACCGCCTTGATGCCGCGCGCGTTCAGCGCCTGCACCAGCAGCGTGGCGGTGGTGCGCTTGCCGATCGCCCCGTCCGTGCCCAGGATCGCGATCCTGGGGCAGGTCACGTCGAGGATCCGGCCGGAGAACAGGTGCAGGTCGCGCTTGGCCTTCGGGCGTCGTACATCGGTGATGGTGACGCCGGCGCGCACGGCAGCCGCGACGAACTCCGCGTCGTCGTTGAGGAACTCGTGCAGCCCGTTGACGATGTGCATCCCCCGGGCGATGCCGTCGAGCAGCACGATCCGCTGGTCGTCCGAGAGCAGGCCGTCGGCCGGCGCCAGGCCGCAGATCAGGTAGTCCGGAACCCGACCGGCGTGCGAGACGGACTCGTCGAGCGACGCCAGCACCGGGATGCCGTTGGAGGTGCCGTCCAGGAACATCCCGGCATCGACCCCGCACCGGCGGCTGTCGATGACGCTGAGGACCTCGTACCTCTCCGAGTGCCGGACCAGGCCGTTCGCGGTCTTGCCGTCCTGCTCGCCGAACTGCCCCTCGCAGTAGACGACGGCGGTGGAACCGGCGGGCAGAGCGAAGGGCGCCGCCGGGACGGCCCACTCGCTCTGTTCGGGCGCAGCAAGAAAAGAGGTACCACTGACGAGCGGAGACATAGGATCCTCTGAGCAGTCTCAGAGAAGGCGACAGGATCGCGGCGAGGCAGGGAGCCTGCGTTCAACGAGTAGTCTGCCCTGAGGGTCGGCAAGATTACCGACAGGTAAAGCCTACCCGGTCAGCCCGGACGGCGGTACTTCTCGATCACGGACGTCGTAGGACCGAGGACGGAGCGGGTGGCCCACCTTCGCATCAACGGCGCCGACCTGTACTCGCAGGTGGACGGCGCGGGGGATCCCGTCCTGCTGCTGCACGGCGGCTTCTGCTCGCTCGAGTCCCTGCGCGCGCAGTCCGACGCCCTCGTGGCGGACCACCGGGTGTTCGCCTTCGAGCGGCCCGGGCACGGGCGGTCGGCCGACGTCGACGGGGAGTACGGCTACGAGCGCGGCCTCGCGGACACCCTCGCCTATCTCGACGCGCACGGCCTGCAGACCGTGGACGTCGTCGGGTACAGCGACGGCGCGATCATCGGACTGCTGCTCGCGCTGCGTCATCCGGCCCGGGTGCGCGCGCTGGTCGCCATCAGCGCGAACCTGGACCCGTCCGGTTTCACGCACTCGGCGGAGGCCGCCGGCGTCCCCGTGCTCGACGCGCGGCAGCCCCGCGGGGACAGGCCGGACGTCGAGCGGATGCACTACGACCGGCTCTCGCCCGACGGCCCCGGGCACGCGGACGTCGTGCTCCGCAAGCTGTTCCGCCTGTGGACCGAGGAGCCGGGGATCGACCCGGCGGAGCTCGCCGTGATCACCGCGCGCACGCTCGTGATGTCCGGGGACCGGGACACGATCAGGCCCGACCACAGCCTCCTGATCGCCGCGTCCGTCCCGGGCGCGCAGCTGTGCATCGTGCCGGGGACGACGCACGACCTGCTCGCCGAACGCCCCGCGCTGATCAGCACGCTGGTCCGGGAGTTCCTACACCCGTGACCGGCGGATCAACCACACGAAGTACGGGGCACCGACCAGGGCGATCATGAGCCCGGCGGGGAGCTGGGTCGGGGCGATCAGCGTGCGTCCGAGCGTGTCCGCGACGCACACGAGCAGCCCGCCGAGCAGCATCGAGACGGGGATGACGCGGCCGTGCCGGGTGCCGACCACGGCGCGGGCGAGGTGCGGGGCGACGAGCCCCACGAACCCGACGACGCCGACCGCGACCACGCTCACCGCGGCGAGCACCGCCCCGACCGCCAGCACCGTGAGACGGGTCCGTTCCAGCCGGAGGCCGAGGATGCGCGGGGTGTCCTCGTCGACGGCGAGCAGGTCGAGGTGCCGGCGCATCGCGAGCAGCAGCGGGACCCCGACGGCCAACCCCACCGCGACCGGGACCACGTCGGGGAACGTGCGCCCGTAGGTCGTGCCGGAGAGCCAGGTGAGGATGCGCGGGGTGTCCCACGGGTTCGAGCGCAGCAGCAGGAAGCTCGTGACGGCGCTGAGCCCGTAGCCGCATCCGATGCCGACCAGCACGAACCGGTCGGGAAGCAGCCCGCCGCGCCACGCGAGCACGGCGATCAGCGCGAAGGTCGCCAGCCCGGTCAGGACCGCGGCGACGACCAGCAGCCCGCCGGACAGGCCCGAGGTCACGACGACCACCGCCCCCAGCCCGGCGCCCGCCGTGATGCCGAGCACCCCCGGTTCCGCCAGCGGGTTGCGCACGGTGCTCTGCACGACGCAGCCGGCCAGGGCGAGTGCCGCACCGGCGAGGACTGCGGCGACCACGCGGGGCACCCGGTCGTCGAGTGCGCGGCCCACGAGATCCGGTGCGGTGCCCCGCAGCCAGAGGGCGATGTCCCCGGTGCGCAGCCACAGGCTCCCGCCGAGCACGCCGACCACGACGGCCCCGGCGAGCAGCGCGGCGGCGGCGACCAGGACGACCAGGAACCGCCGACGCGAGCGCAGCGCGATGCGAGGAAGCCGCCCGGCCGAGCCGGCGTCCCGCAGCCGCAGCGCCAGGATCACGATCAGGACGCCGCCCAGCACCGCGGTCGGCACCCCGGTGGGGATCGACGCGGCCCCCTCGGCGCCGAGGATCGCGCGCAGCACGGCGTCGGCCAGCAGCACGAGCAGGGCGCCGAGGAGCCCGGCGACGGGCACGAGCAGGACGTGCCGGTGCACTGCCCGGATCCTGCCGGCGACCAGCCGGGCCAGCACGGGTGCGCCGAGCCCGACGAAGGCGATCGGACCGGCGAGGGTCACCGAGACGCTGGTCAGCAGCACGGCGCCGACCACCGCCAGCACCCGGGTCGAGCGGATCGGCACGCCGAGGGAGGACGCGGCGTCGTCCCCCAGGCCGAGCACGTCGAGCCTCCGGGACAGCAGCAGCGCCCCGCACAGCACCACGACGACCACGGGCATCGCGCGCATCGAGGCGTCGAGGTTCAGCTGCGCGAGCGAGCCGCTGCCCCACGCGTACAGGCCGGTGGTGTTCTCCCGGAAGAGGATCAGCAGCATCGCCGTGGCCGCGTCCAGGGCCATCGCGATCGCCGAGCCGGCCAGGACGAGCCGCGTCGTCGCCGTCCCCGCCGCCCGGCCGGCCAGGCCGAGCACCACCGCCGCCGCGGCGAGGCCGCCGACGAACGCGACGGCACCGGACGCCCACAGCGGAACGGCGAGGCCGAGGGCGGCGACCACGCAGAGCGCGAAGTAGGCCCCGGCGGTGACCGCCAGGGTGTCCGGCGAGGCCAGGGCGTTCCGCGTGACGGACTGCAGCAGCGCGCCGGCGGCGCCGAGCGCGAAGCCCACCGCCACGCCGGCGAACAGGCGCGGCAGGCGCGAGCCGGTCACCACGTCCCCGACCGCCACGCCGCCGACGCTCTCGCGCGCACCGGCCAGCGCACGCAGCAGGTCCGCCATCCCGACGCCGGAGGTGCCCTGCGTCAGGTGCCACATCCCCACCAGGACGACCGCGGCGAGCAGGGCGGCCAGCGCCGCCACCCCGCCGGCCCCGCCCCGGGCACCGGCATCGGTCGTCCGGGCTTCCGCGAGACGCGGTGTGCTCACCCCTTCGTCATGGCGGCGACGTAGGCGTCGATCGCCTGCTGGTTCGACAGCGGCCCGCCGGCGCCCCAGACGCCGGACGGGAACGCGTGCGCCCGGCCCTGGACGACCGCGGGCAGGGAGGTCCAGATCGGGCTCTTCCGCAGCTCCGGGACGTAGCTCTCCGCGGTGTCGTCGTTCGAGTAGAACAGGTTCGCGTCGCCGACGGCCGTGAGTCCCTCGATGTCGGTCTGGGCGAGGCCGTACGCGGGGTCCACCCCTCCGCTGCCGTACCGCGCGTCGATCTCGTTCGTCCAGGCCGCGGTCATCCCGAGCTGCTCGCCGAGCGCGGTGAACAGGGCGCCCTTGCCGTACGGGCGGACGGCGACGTTGCCGCCCTCGATCCAGCCGTCGAAGAACAGGAAGTCCTTCGTCGGCAGCGCGACGGCCGAGACGTTCTCCTTCGCCCGGGCGAGGTGCTCGTCGAACCGCGTCAGCACCTGGTCCGCCCGCTCGGTGCGCCCCGTGGCCCGGGCGATCGTGGTGAAGACGTTCTTCATGTTGCCGATGGGATCGGCGGCGTTCGCCCCGAGCGTGGCGAGCACGGGCACGCCGCGGCTCTCCAGTTTCGCGATGATCTCGTCGTCCGCGCCGAAGGCCTCCACGACGATCAGATCGGGGTTCTGGGCGTAGAGCGTGTCGAGGTCGGGCTCCCCGCGCGTACCGACGTCCGCGACGCCGGCGGGCAGCTTCTCCGCGGTCACGTAGGTGCTGTAGCCCGCCGCGTCGGCGACCGCGACGGGGGTGACGCACAGCGTGAGGGCGTCCTCCACCTGCTGCCACTCCAGGACCGCGACGCGGGTGGCCGGCCCGGCGAGCTCCACCTTCCGGCCGACGCCGTCGGTCAGCGAGACCGGACCGGTGGCGGTGGCCGTCGTGTCGTCGGCGCAGGACTGCGAGGCCGGGGCCGCCGTGCTGCCGGCCCCGGCCGCGCCGACGTCCGTGGTGCCGCAGGCGGTGGAGGTGAGGGCGACGGCGGCGGCGGTCGCCGCCACGGTCGCGAGGCGACGGGCACGGATCATGGGAGGGCCTTTCGGGGGGATGACGCGGACGGCGCGGGGTGCCGCCCGACGGGGTCGATGCGGAGACGGCCCGTTCGCGGGTCCACGGTGACCTCGACGCGGAGGTCGTAGACCGCGCCGATGTTCTCCTCGGTGAGGACGTCGAGCGGGTCACCGGCCGCGTGGACGTGGCCGGCGGCCATGAGCAGCAGCGTGTCCGCGACGCGCGCGGCGTGATCGAGATCGTGCAGGACGATGCCGACCGCCACGCCGTGGTCGTCGGCGAGATCGCGGACCAGGTCGAGCGTCTCGATCTGGTAGCGCAGGTCCAGGTGGTTCGTGGGTTCGTCCAGCAGTACGACGCCGGTGTCCTGGGCCAGGCACGCGGCGAGCCAGACGCGCTGCACCTCGCCGCCGGACATCTCGCCGACGGCGCGGTCGGCCATGCCCTGCACACCGGTGGCGCCCATCGCGTGGTCGATCGCGCGATGGTCCTCGGTGGACAGTCCGGCGAAGCCGCGGCGGTACGGGTGGCGCCCGAACGCCACGACCTCGCGCACGGTCAGCCCCTGCGGTGCGGGCCGGGACTGGGCGAAGAGGGTGACCTCGCGGGCGAACCGGCGCGCGCTGAGCAGGGACACCGGGCGCTCGTCCCCGGTGTCCCGGCCGCCGATCGTCACCCGGCCCCCGTCGACGCGGTGGAGGCGGGCGAGTGACCGCAGGACCGTGGACTTGCCGCTGCCGTTCGGGCCCACCAGCGCGGTGACGCGGCCGGGCCGCAACGAGAGCGAGACGCCGTGGACGACGGCGGTCTTCCCGAACCGCAGCACCAGCTGTTCGCCGGTCAGTGCGGTCGCGGGCCTCACGGCCGCTCGCAGGAGGGGGCGGTCGTGCGCGCGGGATGCGGTGTGGGCATGAGGGGATGAGGTCCGGGGAGAGGCGGGAGTCCTTACCAACAGACAGGTAAGGCTTACTTGCACGGCGGAGCCTACGGTCGCCCGCTACTGTCGGCAATCCGGACTTCAGGACAGCAAATACGGGTTTCCGGACATCACTCCGGAACGCCGGAATACGCACCGGGCGTGGCGCCCATGACGCGCCGGAAGGCCTCGATGAAGGTGCTGGGCTGCGCGTACCCGAGGCGGTCGGACGTCGCCTGCACGTCGTGCCCCTCGGCCAGCAGCGTCAGCGCGGTGTGGACGCGCAGGGCCTGCCGCCACTGCACGAACGACAGCCCCGTGGTGCGGCGGAACGCGCGGGTGATCGTGCGTTCGCTGATCCCCAGGGTCCGCGCCCACCCGTCCAGCGCCCGGTCGTCCGCCGGATCGGCCAGCAGCGCGGTGGCGATGACGTCGATCCTCGCGTCGCCGGGCACCTGCAGGGCGAGCTGACGCTCCGACGGCTCCAGCACGTCGAAGACCACCGCCTCCGCCCGCACCCTGGCCGCCTCCGGGAGATCCGTGCGGGCGAGGTGCATCAGCAGCGACTCCAGCACCGGGGTCATCGCGATCGCCGTGGGCCCGTCGAAGACGACCCGGGTGTGCTCGGGTGCGAAGAAGGCGTCGTGGAACGCGATGTTCGCCGTCAGCCGGCCGGCGTGGCCCGCCCCGGCCGGGATCCACAGACCGGACCCGTCCGACACGGTGAACAGCCGGTCCCCGACGCGCGACGTGAGCGTCCCGCCGCGCACCCACACCAGCTCGTGCATCGGGTGCGAGTGCCGCTCCCACTCCAACGGGACCCCGGACACCTCGGACTCGGCCCGGATGACCTGCTCTCCCGACGCCCGCTCCGGCACGACCCCGGTCCGGCGCACCACCGTGCTGGGCTCACGCCGCCAGGCCCCCGTGCCCGTGTCCGCGCGCGAGGGTCGGGCCATGCCGAGGAGTCTACGAAGGATCGCCGTCGCGGACCGGGGATCGGTCGGGTGGGTGCCTCAGCGGAGGTGGACGAGCACCTTCCCCTCGTTCCCCGGTGCCTGCTCCACCCGCCGGTACAGCCTCCGCAGGTGGGGCTGCGCGAGGATCGCCAGGACCTTGCTCCGGAGCGTCCCGGACCCCTTGCCGGGGATGATCTCGAGGAGGGCCACCTTCTCCCCGGCCGCCCGGAAGAGGGCGGTGCGCACCGCGTTGGTGATGTCCCGCTCGCTGCGGAAGACCGGGTGGAGGTCCACTGTCAGCTTGTCCGGCACCGCGTTCCCTTCTCGGCGGACGGCCTCGGCGCCGCACCGGCCCGATGGTCCACGACGTCGGCGGCGCGGGACCGGACGGACGCGCCGTCCGCCGGTCACCCGCACAGCGTAGAGTCGGGGCGACGGGCGTTCCTGCACGCGGGCGTTCGAGTCCGCGTCACCCCCGTCTATCGGACACCGCCGGACACTGCGTGCCGGGGGACGGATCCACGATGACCACGGCCACGATCTCCTTCGTCTCTCCCTACGAGCGCCGGGTCGCCCTCGTCGCGGAGGCGTTGCGGACGAACTCCGCGCTCTCCGAGGCCGACGCCCGCGCGCTCGCCGTGCACGCGCTGAGCGCCCTGGACCACATCCCGGAGGTCGTCCGATGACGGCGGTGGATGCAGTGGACACCGCCGCGGCCAGCCGGCCGATCCACAGCACCGAGTCGGACCCGGACGCCGAGATCTGCCACGCGTGCGTCCACCCGTGGGCGGCGCACAACGCCATCGACGTGCGGTTCTGCACGGCCACGATCCGGATGTCGCTCACCCGCGGCTGCGTCTGCCGGCCCTAGCCGGCGCCCACCACCGGACGCCTCCCTCCGCGACACCACCGGATACGGTGGTCGCTCCAGGAGGCGTCCATGGGTGGTTCCGCACGACCGGCGAGCATCTGGCTGCGCGAGGAGCGCAGCGGCCGGGGACCCGTACCCGAGCACGACCGGGCGCGGATCGCGGTGGCCGCCGTGACGCTGGCGGACGCGGGCGGGCTCGCGGCGGTGTCGATGCGCAAGGTCGCCTCCGCCGTCGGAGCGGGCGCCGCGTCGCTCTACCGGTACGTCGACAACCGCGACGAGCTGCTGGAGCTCATGGCGGACGCCGTCGCCGGTGAGCTCGACACCGACCGCACCGGGACCGGGGACTGGCGCGCGGACCTCGTGGCCGTCGCCCGGGATCTCGAGCGCCTCCACCAGCGGCACCCGTGGCTGCTGGACCTCTCCGCCGCGGGCCGGACGGCGGTGGGCCCGAACGCCGTCGACCATCTCGAACACACGCTCGGCCTGCTCCGGGACGTCGACGCGCCGGCCCACACGAAGCTCGAGGCGATCGCGCTGCTCAACGGGTTCGTCACCCTCGCCGTGCGGACCGCCCTCGCGGGCCGCGGGGACGTGTGGCAGCGGGCCCAGGTCGAGTACATCTCCGCCGTCGCGGCCGCCGGAAACCACCCGAACCTGACGGCCGCACTGTCCGCGGCGCCCGCCTCACCGCCGTCCGGCGACCTGATCGACCATGTGCTCCCGCGCATGCTCAACGGGTTGCTGGGCACGGGATGACGCCGGAGCACCCGGTCTCGGAGATCCTGCGGGAAGCCGGCTTGTGGACCGGCGCGGACCCTGACCTCGAACCCGGACCCGCCGTGGCCAGCCCCAGCTGGTGGGGCGCGGACTCGCGACGGTGGTCGGTGCGCTCCGCCGAGCCCGACGCGCGGGCCGGAACGGCGGCGTTCGTCAAGGTCACCCTGCCGCACGCCCGCGGCTACGTCGACGTCCCCGCCGCGTTCGCCGCGGCCCGGGCCGCCGGGGACGCCGGGATCGGGCCTCGGGTATCGGTCTCGGACCCCGCGCTGGGGCTGCTGGTCATGGAGGACCTCACCGGCATCGCCGCCACCGCGACCCTCGACCGGTTCGACGACCTCGCCGAGGTGGAGCGCCTCGTCGCCCTCCGTCGCAGGGTGCACGACCTGCCCGGCATCACCCGGCGCGCCTCGGTGTTCGACGACCTCCGCGCGGTCGTCCGGCTGGCCCGCGCCGCCGGCGCGGCCCTGCCCGCGGACCTCGGCCCGATGTGCCGCCGGCTCGCGCCCGCCGAGGGACGCATCGCCGCGGCCGGCGTCGATCTCGTCCCGTGCCACGGGGACGGCAACGTGTCCAACGTGCTGGTCACGGCGGACGGCCTGCTGCTCGTGGACTGGGACTCCGCGGGGCTGATGGACCCGCTGCAGGACCTCGGGGTGCTGCTCGCCGAGCTGCGGCCCTCCGGAGCGGGGTCCCGGGACACCGAGGAGGTGTTCGAGCTGGCCCACGGCTCGCTGGACGCGTCGTCGTTCGCCCGCGCCCGCGTCTACGGCATCGCGGACCAGCTCCGCCGGGCGGTGATCGGGCTGTACGCGGACGCCGTCCGGCCGGGCACGCTGGACTACGTGAAGTTCGCGAACTGGCAGCTGGTCCACGCCCGAGCCGGCTTGCGGGACGTCCGTCTCCCCGAGCTCGTCCGCGCCCTGTGAGGCCCCCGGACGTGCGGGACAGGCTCGTCGGCACCGCCCGGACCGACGCGGAGCGGGCGGCGGAGAAGGCGCTCGGGTGCATCGACCGATGGGCCGGCCGGGAGATCCGCTACGCGCCCGTCGCGGGCGGGCTGCAGAACAGCACGTGGCGGCTGACCGTCGACGGCGAGCGGCGGCGCTATGTCCTGAAGGTCCCCGGCCCCGGCAGCGAGGCGTTCGTGGACCGCCGCGCCGCGAACGAGGCCGCGGTGCGCGCCGCCGGGCTGGGCATCGGCCCGGAGACGGTGTTCTTCGACCCGGCCACCGGGATCGAGGTGACCGAGTTCCTGGAGGGGTACCGGGCGTGCACCACGGGCGACCTGGCCGGCCCGGGCCGGGCCGAGCAGGCCGTCGCGCTGTTCCGGACGCTGCACGCCGCCGGGCCGCTGGGCCTGACCAGGACCGTCCTGGACCGGACGGACGCGCTCCGCGAGCAGGCCCGCGAGCTCGGCGTGCGGCCGCCGCCCGCCACCGCTGCCGTGCTCGCCGGGTACGCGGACATCCGGCGCGCGGTGCTCGCGTCCGGGCTGGACCTCGTGGCCTGTCACAACGACCCGACCCCCGGCAACCTCCTGATCGGCGACGGCCCGGAACCCTCCCGGGACCTGCCGATGCGCCTGATCGACCACGAGTTCGCCTCGAACAACGACCGCGCCGGCGACCTGGCCGAGCTGATCGCCGAGATGTCCTGCCCCGAACCGCGGACGCTCGAGCTGGTGGAGGCCTACTACGGGTCGACACCCCGGCCGCTCGTCGCGCGGGTCCAGGTCTTCCGGGCGCTGGCGGACGTGCGCTGGGGCCTGTGGGGCCTGGTGAACCACCGGCTCGGCACGGCCTGGGACTTCGACTACCACAAGTACGGGGTGTGGAGGCTGATGCGCGTGCGACTCCTGCTGGGCGACCCGCGGTGGCCGGCCTGGCTCGCGGCGCTGTAGGTGGGTGCGGCGGCGGGTCCCGCGGGGCCGCCGGGACCCGCCGCGCCACCGGGGGGCTCAGCCCATATCCGCCCCCTCCAGCTCGGACTTAGGAGGCAAGTGCTC
>JAOZVV010000115.1 GCA_025869365.1 Pseudonocardia sp. | reverse complement strand
TCGTGGTACTGCGGCTCCCAGGCAAGTTCCTGGATCTTCTGGTGAGCCTTCGCCAAGCTCTGCCGACTCACGGCAACTCCTCACCTGATGACGTCCACCGCGGGACACGGCACGAGGAGGGAACCGGACCGCGGCGTGCACACCGCGCGGCCGCGGCGCCGGTCACCCCGTGGGGAGTCCACACAGTGATGGGCGAGACCCGCCTCGACGGCCCGTCCCGGCTGGCTGTCGGGACGACACCGGGGAGGCGGATCAGGTTGTCAGCCCGCATCCGCTGCCGCGACGACGATCACGGCCATGGGAGGTGGACCCCGAGACGGTCGATGCCGGGCGCGCGGGTCCCGGCATGGGTCGCCCCGTAGAGGCATCCCTACTCTGGGCGGCACTGCTCCGCGACCGCCGATCAGGCGATGACCGGGCAACCCTGACGACGCTCGGCCGGTAGTTCCTCAGCTCCAGCGGTGGGCGATGTCGATCACGATGCGGTTGGCGGCGATGCCCGGTCCCGCCTGGGTGGACACCCGGAACGGCAGCCGGGCCCGCACCCCGACGCCGAGCTGGGTGTAGCCCTCGTAGGACCCGCCGTACACCACGCTGCGCAGCGTCGGGTAGCCGTCGACGGTGGCGACCGGGCCGATCGGGCGGTCGAAGGTCGCCCTGCCCGCGTCGTCGTGGGCGGGGTGGTTCACCGTCACCGACAGCCGCGCCCCGCCCGGCACGGCCAGCGGCTTCCCGGAGCCTTCCTGGGTGAGGACGTCGACGTACCGGACCGTGTAGCCGCCGACGTCGCCGACGACCTGGATCACCACCCGGTCGGAGCACGGGTGCTGCCCTGTCCGGACGTCGAACACCGGCGCCGCGGACAGGGCGGGCGCGGACTCGGGCGTCGACCCCCACGGCGTGGAGCAGGCCGCGGTTGCGGGGGTGCCTGCACCGGCGGTGGACGCGAAGGGCGGGACGAGCAGCGCCGCCCCGACGAGGGCTGCGACGGCGAGTGGAACGGAGAGGGTCCTGAGCATGACGGGCCTCCGATCGGTGGTATCGGAAGAGGACGCGCCGGAACCCGTTCGGTTGTCGACGGACGGCAAATCTGTGGCGTCAGACGGTCGAGAAGATGCGACGAGTGGATTCCTTCCGGTGGTCGGTCGCGGCGGACCCGGTCCGAGGCCCGACGAGGCGGGCGTGCTCGATCGGGTCGGCGGGGAGTGTGGGCCCATCTCAGCGCAGCCCGCGAGTGCCGTCAGGCGCGCAGGTAGCGGCTGACGGCCTCGGCCCGGTTGGCCACCCCGAGCTTGCGGAAGATGTGCTTGACGTGCGCCTTCACCGTCGCCTCGGTGATGAACAGCGACGAGGCGATCCGGCCGTTGCTGTCACCGTCTGCAATCCGTTCCAGTACCTCGCTCTCGCGGGCGGTCAGCCCGGCGAGCGGGGCGGCGCGGGAGGGTGCGATCGCCCGAGTGGCCCTCACGGTTCCGGAGCCCGTTGCGGCCGGGACGCTCGGTGCCGGCTCCAGGTCCGTCTCGACCATCTCGTCGACCAGGTCGACGATCCCCGCGGCCGTGTCCGACAGCGTGCTCCGGATCCGCTGGAGCCGCTCGTGGTAGGCCGCCCGCTCGGCAGCGAGACCGAGGGATTCGGTGATCACGCCGACGACCTCGCGATCGAACTCGTCGACCGAACCGCTGTACCGGCTCTCGTCCGCGTGGACGAAGGCGATCACACTCCGGCCGACGACCAGGGGAGCCGCGACATACGCGGTCGTCCTCGTCACGCTGAGCAGTTCTGGATGCATCCGCGGGTTGTGTTGCGGATCCGTCACGAGCACCGGCCTGCGATCGCGCACCAGTTCCGACTCGAGCAGCGAGGCGTCGATCCTCCTGGGCGCCCGGCTGCCCGCCGCGGTGATCATCTCGGCGAACTCGGCGTCGTCCCTGACGAAGGTCGAGCTGGCGATCCACCATCCGTCGTCGACCCGGGAGACGAGGCACCGGTCGTAGCCCAACCGGGCGACCTCGCTCGGGGCGCGTTCCAGGAGGGCGGTGACGGTCGCGGCCGACCGCAGGCGGCTGATGACCGCGGCGACCGAGGGCAGGGCCTGGGTCCGGCGGTGCGTCTCGGCCTCCCGGATCGTGGTCCGGGAGCGGCAGATCTGGACCAGCGCGGCCGAGAGCCGACCGCGGGCGGTGGGGGTGAGGGTCGGGTCGGCCATCCGGTCGATGATCGCGAGCTGCGCCCCGTCGAGGGCGGACTCGATGGTGTCGCGGCTCGCGCGGCGCGCACGGCCCGGCGCGTGGTCGCCCCCGGTGAGCGCATCGGCGAGCTCGAGTGCGTCGCGTGCACGCCGGAGCTCCTCGCCCAGGCTGCCGACCTCCCGGAACGCAGCCGTCGCCGGAGCTGTGTCCGGGCCCCGGGCGACGTCCGCCGTCATCGTGTCTCCTCGTCGAGTACGGCGTCCCGGTCGAGCAGGGAACCGAGGGCGAGGTCGAGATCCCGTGCCGGCGGTGTGCATCACCGGCACGGCTCGGCGTCAGACGGTTCCTTCGATGTCGGTCAACGAAGACGTCACATTCTGAACACAATCATGCTACCCCGGTCACCGACTCACGGAACGACTCGGCGACGACCCGAGGGCCGACGAGTATCCCTGGGGAGGACGAAAGTTCCCCCTGGGGGTGATGTGGGCGGAACGCGGCGCCGGGAGGATGGGGTTCGACAAGCAGTGACGCCGGAGGCCGGTCGATGGTGCCCGCCCCGGAGCTCCCCGGGGGATCCCGTGACAGCCATCGAGGAAGCCGCTGTGCCCGCACAGCCGTCCTGAACCACATCGCACGTCGCATCGTGCTCGCTGCGGGACACCGTGACGGGCGACGCTGCTGGACGACGGCTCCCTGGTCGCCCAGCACCTCGGCATGTCGACCTTCTCCGGGTACACCACGTGTCCCGGCCGGGGCCACGAGGATGTGCACACCGACCGGATCACCCGTGGTGGGATCCGGTTCTCGACCCCGCTCCCCAGCGTGAGGTGGACGGGAGCCGGCCGCGTGCCGGCCCCGCCCGCCTCGGCGGGCCTCAGGCGGCGGAGCGTTCGCCGGCCGGGCGGCGGCGCAGATCCGTCCTCAGGATCGCCGGCGGGACGAATGCCTGGTCGAGGGTGCCGATGTCGGTGCCCGGCGGGACGATCTCGTCGATCCGATCCAGGATCTCGTCGGAGAGGGCGACGTCGACCCCCGCGAGCAGGTCGTCGAGCTGTGCCATGGTGCGGGCACCGAGCAGCGCGCTGGTGACCGCCGGATGCGAGATCGCGAACGCCATGGCGAGGTGGGTCATCGACAGTCCCGCGTCCCGGGCCAGCGGGATCAGCTTCTCCACCGCCGCGAGGCGCCGCTCGTCGGTGAACGCGGTCATGAACTTCGCGCGACGCACATCGGTGTCCTGCCCGCGACGCACCCGGCCGGTGAGCATGCCCTGACCGAGCGGGCCCCAGACGAGGACGCCCATCCCGTAGCGCTGCGCGACCGGGAGTGCCTCGCGCTCGATGCCGCGGTTCAGGATCGAGTACGGCGGCTGCTCGGTCCGGAAACGCTCGAGGCCGCGCCGCTCGGCCGCCCAGTGCGCCTCCACGAGGCTCGACGGCGGCATGGCCGAGCTCCCGATGGCGCGGACCTTGCCGCTGCGGACGAGGTCCGTCAGCGCGGACAGCGTCTCCTCGATGTCCGTGTCCGGTCGGGCCGATGGATCTGGTAGACGTCGATGTGGTCGGTCTGCAACCGGCGTAGCGAGTTCTCGACCGCCGTCGCGATCCACCGCCGGGAGGTGCCCTGCTGGTTCGGGCCGTCTCCCGTCGGGCGGCCGACCTTCGTCGTGAGGACGACGGCGTCCCGCCGGCCCTTGAGCGCCCGGCCGACGACCTCCTCGGAGTCGCCGTAGGCATCCGCGGTGTCGACGAGATTGATGCCGGCATCGAGCGCCCTGTGGATGACCCGGATCGAGTCCTGGGGATCGGGGTTGCCGACCTGGGTGGCGACCATGAGGGTGCCGAGCGCGTAGGGGCTGACCTTGATCCCGGTCCTGCCGAGGTTCCGGTACTGCATGGGTGTCTCCCGATGGGGGTGCGACGTGCGTCCGTCCCCTCCGCCCACGTAGGCTCCAATGAAGCGGAGGCTCTTTCCGGAACTATACGGAAGAGCTTTCCGGTTATCAACGGGAGGGTCATGGGATCCGGGTCGACCAGTGCGACGCCTCCGTCGGCGGGGCGTGGTGACGACTCGTCACGGCGCCGGCGTTCTGATGCGAAGCGCAATGTCGTCGCGTTGGTGGAGGCCGCCGGGACGGTGTTCGCGAGTGGGGGTGTGGACGTGCCCGCGAAGGAGATCACGGACCTCGCGGGGGTCGGCGTCGGGACGCTCTACCGGCATTTCCCTCGCCGATCCGACCTCATCGTCGCCGTGCTGCAGCACGAGATCGACGAGTGTGTCGACGCCGCGGAGGAACTCGGGAGCACGCTCGGCCCGTGGGACGCCCTCGTGGCGTGGATCGAGCGCTTCCTGGACTTCGTCGGCACCAAGCGCGGGCTCGCCTCGGCGCTCCACTCCGGTGACCCTGCCTACGAGGGTCTCCCGCAACGCCTCCTGGACCGCCTCGAGCCGGCCCTGCAGACGCTCCTCGTCCGAGCGATGGACGCGGGTCACGCGCGCGTGGATGTCACGGCCCGGGACGTCCTCGTGACCGTCGCCCTCATCTCCCAGCCGATTCCCGGTGAGGGACCGGACTTCAACGGGCGCATGACACGGGTGTTCCTGGACGGACTCGGCCGCGTCGACGAGAGCCGGCGCTGAGCCACCCGCCGGGTCAGGGTGCCGGGGCCACGATCGCGTCGAGGTGGCGGACCAGCTCGCCGGCGTCCGCGCGGCCCGCCCGGAAGCCGACCTGCCCGTCCGGCCGCAGGAGGTAGCAGCAGCCGCCGACGGCGCCGTACGCGCTGCGGAACCCGCTGCTCGCATCGGTGACGACGGGCACCGCGACGTCGTCGATCAACCCGTCGGCGGTGTGGTCGGCGACCGCGTCGCCGGCGAGGACGAGGGTGACGGCGAGCTGGCCGCGCGCGCGTTCGTGCGCCCCGGCCGCCGCGGCCGCGAGCCCGGGTAGCTGGTCCACGTCGTCGGCGTAGAGCAGCAGCGTGTGCCGGCGCCCGTCGAGGATCTCGAACAGCCGCTGCGGGAACGCCACCGCGGCGCGGCGCAGGCCGCGGCAGTCCGGGGCGCGCTCACCGGGGCGGGGGCCGCCCTTGAGCTCGTCCGCGTCCGTGCCCTCGCCGACCAGGGGGCTGTCCGTGTAGGCGATCAGCAGCTGGGCCTCGCGCAGGAGCATCCGGGTCCGGTCACCGGTCTCGAACCCGGCGCGCGCGTGCCGGACCGTTCGCCCGACCACCTCCTCGCCGACCGGCCTGCGTTCCGCGTCGTAGCTGTCGAGCAGGCCGTCGGCGGCCACGCCCCGCACGGCCAGTGCGAGCCGCCAGGCCAGCGCGATCGCGTCCTGGATGCCGGTGTTCATGCCCTGCGCCCCGGTCGGGGGGTGGATGTGCGCGGCGTCGCCCGCCACGAACACCCGCCCGTGCCCGTAGGAGTCGACGATCCGGTGGCTGATCCGGAACACCGAGGACCACCGTAGGCGGGAGGCCCGGGTGGGCTCCGGCGCGAGCCGGTCGAGCACGGCCTGGATGTGCCGCAGTTCCGGGGCGGGACCGGAGCCGAAGCCGTGTTCGACGCCGTCGGACGCCGCCGATGCCAGCTCCTCCGGTACGAGCATCGACATCCGGTACCGGCGGCGGCCGGGCAGCGGGATGGCGACGAGGGCGTCGGTGACGCCGTCGACGGTGCGCGTGGAGCGGATCGCGTAGCCCGCGGGCTGGGCCCAGTCGACCTCCACGTCACCGAGCATGTACTGCTCCGGGAAGGCGTCGCCCTCGAAGCTCAGCCCGAGGCCCTTGCGGACCACGCTGTGGGCGCCGTCGCAGCCGACGAGGTAGCCGGCGCGCACCTCCGAGTCTCCCGTCGGGCCGCGCAGGACGGCCGAGACGCCGTCCGCGTCCTGGGCGAAGGACACGAGCTCGACCTCGCGGTCGATCCGCCCGCCGAGCTCGGCGAACCGCTCCTCGAGCAGCCGTTCGGTCTCGTACTGGGGCAGTGCGAGGAAGCCGTAGGGCAGCTCGGGCGGCAGGGCCATCTCCAGGCGCGCCACCTGCCGGCCGTCGACGAAGACGAGCTGGCCGTGCATCGGGGTCCCGGCGTCGAGCGCACGGGGCAGCACCCCGGCCGCCTCCCACAGTTCCAGCGTGCGGGGCTGGATCCCGACCGCCTTCGCGTAGGGCACCGGCGCGGCGAGCCGGTCGACCACCCGGCAGCCCACGCCCCGGCGCCGCAGCTCGATGGCCGCGGTGAGTCCGACGGGGCCGGCCCCCACGACGAGCACCTCGTGGACAGTCATGCCCGCCTCCCGCATCCCCTGCGACAACGCGTTCCTGTCAGGGGTTCGGGTGGGTCGTCCGCGTCGTTACCCCGAGTCTCCGCCGTCAGCGGGCGGCCATCCGGATGGCGCCGTCCATCCGGATCGTCTCGCCGTTGAGGTAGTCGTGCTCGGCGATCATCGAGACGAGGCGGGCGTACTCGGTCGGGTCGGCGAGGCGTTGCGGGAAGGTCACCGAGGTCGCGAGGCTGGCCTGGACGTCCTGCGGCAGGCCCGCCAGCATCGGGGTGGCGACGATCCCGGGGGCGATGGCCGTTCCCGTCCGGCTCGGTTACGTGACGGCGGACCGCGTCCGCGATGTCCGACCTGGTCGCGATCGCCGTCGGGGGCGGCACGCGGATCGGCGGGACGCCGCGGACTCCAGCGCGTCCGCGTCGAGGGCGCCCCGGCCGAGCAGCGCGAGGTGGCCGCGGCGACCGGCCTGTCGGACAACCAGGCCTATGCCGAGCTCGCCTCACTCGTCACCGCGGGACTGGTCGGGAGCCGCTGACGCCGCGGTACCCGGCGTGGCCGGCCGACCCGCCGCCCGTGTCCGGCGCGCGGTCAGCCCACGAGCGCCACGGCCCGGGTCGGCCCGCCGTGCGCGCCCTGCAGCTTGAGTGGGAACCCGACGAAGGTGAACCGGGTGTTCACCACCTTGTCCAGGTTGGCCAGGTTCTCGTAGTGCGTGATGTGCTCGCGGCGGCACATCATGTGGCAGGGGTAGCTCGTGCTCGCCGGGTTGTCCGGGGTCGGGCTGTCCACCCCGAAGGTCTTGATCCCGCGCGCCACGATCCACTCGCTCGCGGACTCGCCGAGCCCGGGGAACTCGCTCAGGTACCGCTTGTCGCCGCTGTACCTGTTCCAGGTGGCGGTGTGGAACAGCACGATGTCCCCCCGCTCCACGTCCACGGGCGCATCGGCCAGCACGCGGTCGAGGTCCTCGGCCGTGATGTCGGTCTGCGGCGTGAACCCGGTGACGTCGAGGCAGACGGCGGTGCCGTAGAAGAGGTCCAGCGACATCTTCTCGATCGTCTCGGCGGAGGGGTCCGGGTCGAGGTGGGAGAAGGAGTCGACGTGGGTGGGCCCGTTGTCGTTCAACATGAAGCCGGTGGTCTGGAAGGAGAACCCGCCGTCGAAGCGGGGCGCGGTCTCCTCGTGCGTGGCGTGGTCGAACTGCACGGTCTTGAGGTGGCCCGGGTAGACCTTCATGCCCTCGTAGATGTCCTGCGAGAGATCGATCAGCTGCATGTCGGCTCCTAATACATCACGATGCCTGCGGTGACGTTCATGTCCTCGCCGGTGATCGAGGCGGCCGCGTCGGAGGCGAGGTAGGTGCACGCGGCGGCCACCTCGTCCGCCTCGACGAGCCGCCCGAGGGGCGACGCGTCGGTGAAGGCGGTGAGCGCCTCGGCCTCGCTGATGCCCCGCGCGGCGGCCTGGCGCGCGATCACGTCGTCGATGCGGGGACCGGCCACCGCGCCCGGGCAGACGGCGTTGACGCGGATCCCGTGCGGCCCCAGCTCCAGGGCGAGCGTCCGGACCAGCCCGAGGACGCCCATCTTCGCGGCGGCGTACGGGGTGCGGCCGTGCAGCGGGCGCTTGCCCGTCATCGAGGAGATCGCGATCAGGCTGCCCCCGCCGGCCGTGATCAGCGCCGGCACGAACGCGCGGAAGGTGAGGAACACGCCGTCGAGGTCGGTGGCGACGCAGTCCCGCCAGTCGGCGAGGGTGATCTCGTGCAGGGGTGCGGTGGGACCGGCCACCCCGGCGTTCGCGACGACGGTGTGCACGGGCCCGAGCGCGGCGGCCGCGGCCGCCATCTCCGCCACCGAGTGCTCGTCCCGGACGTCGCAGGCCAGCGCGGTCGCGGAGCCGCCGACGGCCGCCACGTCGTCCACGGTCTCCTTCAGCGTCGCCGGGTCCCGGGCGGTCGCCGCGACGGTGAACCCCGCCCCGGCGAGCCCGACCGCGATCGCACGCCCGATCCCGCGGTTCGCCCCCGTGACGACGGCGACGCGAGCCGTCACCTCGCCTCCCGGGCGGCCCCGGCGGCCCTGATCGCCGCGCGCAGGCGGTCCGGGGTGATGGGCAGCTCGGTCACCCGGACGCCCAGGTGCGCCAGCGCGTCGTTGACGGCCACGTTGATCGCCGCGGGCGCCATCATCCGGCCCCCCTCGCCGCCGCCCTTGATGCCGTGCAGCGTGTACGGCGACGGCGTCTCGTGATGGCCGATCGCGAGCTCCGGCACCTCCATCGCCGTCGGGATGAGGTAGTCGAGGTAGCTGGAGGTCAGCAGCTGGCCGTCCTCCTCGTCGTAGACGAACTCCTCGAACAGCGCCGTGCCGATGCCCTGTGCCGTCCCGCCGACGATGTGCCCGGCCAGCGACCGCGGGTTGACCAGCGTGCCGCAGTCGTGCACGGCCGCGTAGGCGAGGAACGAGACCGCACCGGTCTCGACGTCGACCTCGACCACGGGCACGTGACAGGCATGGCCCATGAACGGGTAGAAGACGCCGAGATCCTTGCGGTCCGCCGACGGCATCGTGGTGTACGGGTGATCGAAGACCGTGGAGTCCTCGAGCCCGGACTCCATGTCGTCCGGGAAGCTGTGCTTGAACAGGTGCAGCATCACGGCGATCTCGGCGAGCGTCTTGCGTTGCTCGGGGACGCCCTTGACCTGGAAGCCGCCGTCGGCCCACTCCAGGTCGTCGGGGTCGGCCTCGAGCAGGTGCGCGGCGGCCCGCAGCGCCTTGGCCTTGATCTTCGCCGTCGCCCCCTCGACGGCGCCGGCGAGCATCACGGTGGTGCGGGACCCGCCCGGCCCCGTGGCGGGCAGGCCGTTCCCGCTGCCCTGGTAGACGATCGAGACGTCGTGCGGGTCGCAGTCGAACTCCTCCGCGACCAGCTGGGCCACCATGGTCTCGGGCGAGTTCCCCCAGAACGCACAGGAGTACAGCGTGGCGGTGATGGCGCCGGTGGCGTCGACCTTGAGCGTCACGCTCTCCGGCATCGACGTCACGGGGGCGGCGGGCTCGTCGAACCAGAACCAGAACTCCGTCGCGGAGAACACCGAGCGTTCCTGGGCGGTGATCAGCCCGATGCCGATGCAGCGCCCCTCCTCGCGGGCCTTGGCCTGCTCCGCGCGCCAGTGCTTGTAGTTCGACAGCTCGAGGGCCTTGTCCAGCACCCCGTCGTAGTCGCCCGAGTCGTAGACGTTGCCGGTGGGGATGAAGTGCGGGAACTCGCGGATGAAGTTGCGCCGGCGGATGTCCACCGGGTCGACACCGAGCTCGCGGGCGGCCTTGTCCACGATCTGTTCGAGCATCCAGTTGTTCACCTCGGAGCCGAAGCCCCGGTAGGCGCCCTGCTGGTTCTTGTTGGTCAGCGCGGCGCGGACGCGGTACCGCACGCTCGTCATCGCGTAGGGGCCGACGACCTGGGCGAGCGCGTTCCCGTGATGGCCGACGCCGAACTGGATGTAGGCGCCGTAGTCCTCGATCGTGTCGATGTCGATCCCGCGCAGCGTGCCGTCGCGCATCAGGGCGAGGCGCACGTCGTAGACGCGGTCGGAGCCGTGGTGGTCGCAGTTGGAGATGTTGTCGACGCGGTCCTCGAGGTACTGCACGGGGCGGCCCACCTCGCGCGAGCACATGCCCGCGATCACGGCGGGCTTCGTGGCGAACAGCTTCGAGCCGAAGCTGCCGCCCGCGGGCACCGGCCGCACGTCCAGCTTGTTGGCCGCGATCTTCATCGTGCCCGCCACCATGAACAGGTAGCTGGTGAAGCTCAGCGAGTTGGTGTGCACGGTGAGCCGGCCGGTCGCGTGGTCGAAGTCCGCGACGGCGCCGACGGTCTCCAGCGGCTGGCCGCCCGAACGACGCCAGCGCAGCCGGTCGGTGACGATCACGTCGGCCTCGGCGAAGTCCTTCTCGACGTCGCCGAAGTCGAACGTGCGCTCGTAGGCGCAGTTGGAGCCGAGAGCGTCGTGGACGAGCGTCGCGGAGTCCGCCAGCGCGCGCTCGGGATCGACGAGGGCGGGCAGCGGCTCGTACTCCACGTCGATCAGCGCGAGGGCGTCCTCGGCGAGGTAGCGGCTCTCGGCCACGACCACCGCGACGCCCTCGCCGACGTAGCGCACCTTGTCCACGGCCAGGCAGCGCCAGGTGTGCTTGGTCGGGTCCGGGCCGAAGTCCGGCAGCGGATCGCACAGCTCGGCGGCCCGGGCCCCGGTGATCACGTCGTGCACGCCGGGCGAGGCGAGCGCCTCCGCGATGTCGATGCCGGTGATCCGGGCATGGGCGTGCGGGCTGCGCAGCACGGCCGCGTACAGCATGCCGGTGACGGTCATGTCGCCGATGTAGCCCCCGCGTCCGCGCAGGAACTTGGGGTCCTCGACCCGGCGGATCGACTTGCCGACCCAGGTGCGGTCCTGCTTGTGGGTGCGGACGGGCGGGGCGGCGGGCCGGTCGGTGGTGGTCATGCCCGGGCTCCCCTCGGCGCATCGGCATCGGCCTTCATCCGGGCGGCGGCGGAGCAGACCGCCTCGGCGATGAACTGGTAGCCGGTGCAGCGGCAGAGGTTGCTGGCGATGCCCTCCCGGACCTGCTCGGGGGTCACGTCGGGGTTCTGCTCGATGATCTCGCAGGCCCGCATCAGCATCCCGGGCGTGCAGTAACCGCACTGCAGGCCCTGCTTGTCCCAGAACTCGTCCTGCAGCGGATGCAGGGTGGCGCCGTCGGCGAGCCCCTCGACCGTGCGGATCTCGGAGCCGTCCACCTGGACGGCGAAGGTCGTGCACGAGCGGATGCTCGCCCCGTCGCGCAGCACGGTGCACGTCCCGCACACGCCGTGCTCGCAGCCGATGTGGGTGCCGGGCAGGCCGAGGTCCTCGCGCAGGACGTCGACGAGCAGCTTGCGTGCCTCGACCGAGACGGTGCTGGTGCGGCCGTTGACCGTCAGCGTCACGTCGTACTTGTCCATCCGGTTCACCTCCGGTCCTGGGCGCGGGTCAGCGCCAGTTCGATACCGCGGCGCAGGGTGGCCCGCGCGATGTCGATGCGGGTCTCGGTGCTGCCGTGCACGTCCGCGGAGGGGGACAGCTCGGCGACGGTGGCGTCCACGGCCGCGCGCACCGTGGCGTCGTCCGGGACGGTGCCGGTCAGCGTGCGCTCCGCCGCCGCGGCGCGCACGGGTACCGCGTCGACCCCGCTCAGCGCGATCGACGCGCGGGTGACGCCGCCCCCGTCCACCTCGATGACGGAGGCGACCCCGACGATGGCGAAGGTGCCGTGGGTGCGGGTGAACTCCACGAACGCGTGCCCGCCGCCGCGCCGCGGGATCCGCACCTCGGTGAGGATCTCGCCGGGCTCCAGGGCGGTGGAGAAGGCACCGACGAAGAAGTCGGCGGCCGGGACGGTCCGCGTCCCCTGCGGGCCGGCGACGACGAGTTCCGCGCCCAGCGCCAGCGCGACGGCGGGGAGCTCGGCGGCGGGATCGGCGTGTGCCAGGCTCCCGCCGACCGTGCCGCTGTTGCGGATCGGAGGGTGCGCGACGTACCCGAGCGCCTCGGCCAGCAGGGGCGCGAGGAGCGCGACCTCGGGGGCGTGCTCGGCGTGTGACTGGCGGACCATCGCACCGAGGACGAGGGTGTCCCCCTCGGCGCGGATCCTGGTCAGCTCCTCGATGCGCCGCAGGTCGACGAGGTGCCCCGGCTGGGCCAGCCGGAAGTTCATCAGGGGTACGAGGCTCTGCCCACCGGCGAGCACCCGCGCCTCGCCCTGGGCGTGGACGGCCAGCAGCTCGAGGGCCTCGGCAACGCTGGTCGGTGCGGCGTACTCGAAGGGTGGTGGTTTCACGGCGACCTCCTCGTCGTCCTCCACGCCGTCGACAGGGGAAAGGCCTGCCGGCGGCGCCGACCCGATCGTGTCGGCGGGGAGGGCCCGCGAACCATGTGGAACGCCCCAGAAGAACCGGACATCTGCTGAGGGATCCGATAGATGGACCGGCGCCGCGACGCGGGCGCCGGCCGGTCGAGGTCTAGCGGCCGTCGAGGCGGACGACGTCGCGCACGATCAGTGCCAGCTGCAGGTCCAGCCGGGTGTCACTGCGGCGGAGGCTGCGTCCGATGAGCTTCTCGACGGCCGCGAGCCGGTAGGCCACCGTGTTGGGGTGGACGACCAGCGTGCGGGCGGTGGCCGAGGCCGAGCAGCCCTCGGCGAGCCACACCCGCAACGTCGGGACCAGATCTCCGCCACGCCGCGTGTCGTGGGCGACGACAGGTCGCAGCAGGGTTCTGGCGAACCGGTGCAGGGCGTCCGGCGTGCCCTGCTCCAGCAGCAGTGCGGCGAGCCCGAGGTTGCGGACGTCGACGACACCGCCCGCGTGCGCGGCACGGCGGAGGCGGACCGCTCCGCGGGCCACCCGGAAGGCGGGTCCGTAGTCGGCGAGCCCGGCCGCGGCCGGGCCGAGCGCGATCGTCGCCGTCCGTTCCACCAGACCCTGCTCGACCTGGGCCAGGACGCCCCGCAGGGTCTCGTCGAGGTCGGTGCTGTCCGGGAACAGCATGACCTGGACGTCCTCGTGGGGCCCGACCAGCGGCCGGCCGGCCTGTCGCGTGGCCGCGTGCAGGATCCCGGTCAGCGCGGGCGCGGGCCCGGGCGGATCGAGCGCGAGGACGGCGACGACGCGCGGTCCGCTCAGGTCGTGCCCGAGGGCGGCGGCCCGGTCCAGGATCCCCCGCGGGTTGAGCGGGCCCCCCGGCCGGAGCAGGTCGCCGATCAGGTCACCCGAGAGCCGTTCCTCGACCTCGACCAGGTACTGCAGCTTGAGCACCTCGAGCGCCACCACGAGGGCGAACCGCTCGATCACCCGGCGCTCCACGGGCTCCGGCGCCACCCGGGGGTCGGTCAGCCACAGCCGCGCGGCCAGCTCGCCGCCGACCACCACCGGCGCCACCCAGACCCCGTGCGGGACACCGACCGGGTGGCCGACCGCCGAGGCGCCCGGCCTGCCCCGAAGATCCGCGGACACCTCCACCACCTCGTTGCGGCGGGCCAGCATGTCGAGCGCGGTCCGCACCGGCCGTCGCCGACGTGCCGCGTCGTCCGGTGGCGGGCGGTAGCCGCTCTCCGGCGCTCGCGCGAGGACCTTCCCCTGACGGTCCTCGACCGTGACCGAACCGCCGAGCGTCTCGGCCAACGCGGTGACCAGCCCGGCCAGCCCGACCTCGTCGAGCACGAGCCGCATCAGCCGGCGGTGCTGCTGCTCGGCCCAGTCCGTCACCGCGCGGCTGCGCTGCAGTTCGTCGTTCGCCCGGGACAGCTCGGTGATCACGCTCTGCTGCGCGCTGCGCAGGCGGGCCGTCTCGATCGCCAGCGCCGCCTGGTCCGCGAGCAGCTCGATGAGTTCCAGTTCCGGTGCGCCGAACTCGCGGGCGGCCACCGAGTAGGCCACGATCACGCCGAGGGTGCCCGCGTCCGGTGCGTGCAGGGGAGCAGCGAGGAGTGCCCGGTAGCCCTGCATGGGGGCCACCTGCCGCAGCCACCCGAAGCGCTCGGCGCTCCCGACGTCCGGGACGGCCACGGTTCGACCCGCGCGGTAGGCCTCGGCAGCGGGGGAGTCCAGGTGCGGTCCCGCCGGGTGGATGAGCAACGAGCCGGCGTCGCTGACCAGATCCACGTAGTCCCGGGACAGGCCCCACGAGCCGGCGACGCGCAGGCGGTCCGGATCGGGCTCGGCGAGCATGACGGCGCAGAACTCGAAACCGATCAGCGCGCAGGCCTGCTCGGCGACCGTCGTCAGGATCCCGTCCAGCGGTTCGGCGGCGTTGACGGCCCGCGCGATCTCGCCCATCACGCTCATCCAGGACCGCAGTGCCGACGGAACCTCGGACGCGCCCACGTCTGCACTGTGGCCGGGTGGCCGCCCGAGCGCAACGACGAATGCGGAAGGCCGTCACCTGCGGAACAGCCGGCTCAGCACGAACGGTGCGGTCACGAGCAGCAGGCCACAGAGCACGGCCAGCGCCACCAGGAGGATGTTCGCCATCGCTGAGAACCTCCGTGACGTGATCGCCGCCGTGGCCTCGCGGCACGGTTCGGGCGGGCCCGGCAAGTGTGCGAAGGCAGGAGGAACCGGGCAAGCCCCGGAGCCCGTCGCGGTCCGGGTTCCCCGGTCGTCCCGGGCCCGCAGCGTGGCCGCCCCGACCGGCCGCCGCTACGCTCCGATTCCGGTCCTCCCGGCATCACGGACCCACTGGAGCCCCGATGTCCGCACCGCCCGACGAGCCGGGCAGCCCGTTCGCCCGCGGTGGTGAGCTGGGCGAAGTCATGGCGGGACGGGACTGGGCCTCGACCTCCGTCGGTCCGCCGGACGCGTGGCCCGCGGCGCTGCGCAGCGTCGTGCGGATCCTGCTCGGGTCCCGCTTCTCCATGTGGCTGGGCTGGGGACCGGACCTCACGGTCTTCTACAACGACGCCTACCGGCGCGACACGTTGCGCGCCAAGCACCCGTGGGCGCTGGGCAGGCCCGCCCGCGAGGTGTGGGCCGAGATCTGGCCGGACATCGGCCCCCGGATCGAGTCGGTGCTCGAGACGGGGGAGGCCACGTGGGACGAGGACCTGCTGCTGTTCCTCGAGCGCAGCGGCTACCCGGAGGAGACCTACCACACCTTCTCCTACAGCCCGCTCGCCGACGAGGCGGGTGATGTCTCCGGTTTCCTCTGCGTGGTCACCGAGAACACCGACCGCGTCCTGTCCGAGCGGCGGATGTCCACCCTGCGTGCGCTGTCGACCGCGTTGACCTCGACCCGCTCCGAGCAGGAGGTCCTCGACGCGGTCCGGGATCAGCTCGGGCGGAGCACCCACGACCTCCCGTTCACCGCCGTCTATCTCCTCGACGGCGGCTCGGACGACAGCTCGGACGGCAGCTCGGACGACGCTGGGACCGCGCGCCTGGCCTGCGCGGCGGGCGTCGAACCGGGCTCGGCCGCGGCGCCCCGGACCCCCGGGGACGGGCACCCCTGGACGCACCCCGACGTCCTCGACGGGCACGCGGTGGTCGTCGACGACCTGCCCGGGAGACTCGCCGCACTGCCGACCGGGGCCTGGGACCGGCCTCCCGAGCAGGCGATCGTGCTGCCGTTCGGGTCCGCGCAGGAAGGGGCGGTCGCCGGGTTCCTCGTCGCCGGGCTGAACCCCTACCGCGCCCTCGACGACGGCTACCGCGGCTTCGTCGAACTGCTGGTGGCGCAGGTCGCCTCGGGCCTGCGGGGCGCCCGCGCCTACGAGACCGAGCGGACCCGCGCGGAGGCGCTCGCCGAGCTGGACCGGGCCAAGACGGACTTCTTCGCCAACGTCTCGCACGAGTTCCGCACCCCGCTCACCCTGATCATGGGCCCGGTCGAGGACCTGCGCCGCGCGGCGGACCCGGGCCCCGTGGACCAGGCGCGGCTGCGCACCGAGCTCGACGTCGTGCACCGCAACGGGATGCGGCTGGGGAAGCTGGTCAACAGCCTGCTCGACTACTCCCGGCTGCAGGCGGGCCGGATCGACGCGCGGTTCGCGCCGGTGGACCTGGCCGGGCTGACCGGCGAGCTGGCCGGGGCCTTCCGGTCCGCCGTCGAGCACGCCGGGCTCGGGTTCGTGGTCGACTGCCCGCCGCTGTCCGCGCCCGTGTACGTGGACCGGGACAGCTGGGAGAAGATCGTCCTCAACCTGCTGTCCAACGCGCTGAAGTTCACCTTCGACGGGCACGTGCGGGTCGAGCTGCGCGAGGCCCCGGGCGGGGCGCGACTCACGGTGGCGGACACCGGTGTCGGTGTCGCCGCGGCCGAGGCGCCCCGGCTGTTCGAGCGCTTCCACCGGGTGACCGGGGTGCGGTCGCGGTCGGCGGAGGGCAGTGGGATCGGGCTGGCGATGGTCCGCGAGCTCGTGGGCCTGCACGGCGGGACGATCACCGCGCAGAGCGAGCCCGGGGCCGGCACGGTCTTCACGGTGGAGGTGCCGCACGGCACCGCCCACCTGCCCGCGGACCGGATCGTGGCCGCGCCGGACCCCGGGGAGGCCACGACCGAGCCCCGGTCGGCCGAGCCGTTCGTCGCGGAGTCCCTGCGCTGGCTGCCGGACCCGACCGGACCTGCCGCCCCGACCGCCGCCCCGGGGCTGCCGGCCGGGGCCGCCCGGGTACTCGTCGCCGACGACAACGCCGACATGCGGGACTACCTGCGCAGGCTGTTGTCCGACCGGCACACCGTCGAGGTGGCGTCGGACGGCCGGACCGCGCTCGCCTCCGCCCTGGCCGATCCGCCGGACATCGTCGTGTCCGACGTGATGATGCCGGGCCTCGGCGGCCTGGAGCTGCTGGCGCGGTTGCGGGCCGATCCGCGGACGGCCCGCGTGCCGGTGCTGCTGCTCTCCGCGCGGGCCGGCCAGGAGGCGGCGGTCGAGGGCCTCGCCGCGGGGGCCGACGACTACCTCGTCAAACCGTTCGCCGCCCCCGAGCTGCTCGCGCGGGTCGAGGGGACACTGCGGCTGAGCCGGGCCCGGACCGAGGCCGAGCGGCGCTTCCGCCTGCTCGCCGACGCGACCCCGGCGCTGATCTGGGTCGACGGGCCGGACGGCGACCGCACCTTCGTCAACCAGGCCTGGCGCGACTACACCGGACCGGGCGACCCGGCGGACTGGCGCGCCCTCGTCCACCCCGACGACGTCGAGCGGTACGAGGCGCGGCGGTCCGCCGCCACCCGCGACGGGGTGGGCTTCGAGGTCGAGTACCGGCTCCTCGGTGCCGACGGGCGGTACCGCTGGGTGCTCGACCGGGGTGTCCCGGTGGCGGGGCCCGCGTCGGGTGTCGGCGGGTACGTCGGCGGATGCCTCGACATCGACGCCCGGGTCCGCGAGGAGGAGCGGCAGCGGGTGGTCGGGCAGGTCGGGGCGGCCATGGACCGGGCAGCGGCCGTGGACGAGCGTCGCGACGTGCTGGTCCGCACCCTGGTCGACGAGGGCGTGGCCGATCTCGCCGGGCTCGTCGTCACCGACGGGTCCGGCACGAACGGCCACACCGTGGTCGCCGTCGCCGCGCGGGACGAGGAGACCCGCGGGCTCCTGGGCCGGATCGAGGTGGGCTCGGGCTGGTTCACCGACGTCGCGGCGAAGGGGCTGCCGGTGGTCCTGCCGGGCGACGGCGGGTGGCTCGGGGACGATCCCCCGGAGCAGCAGGAGGAGCGGCACCGGATCGTCCTGCGCAGCATCGCGCTGGTCCCGCTGGCGGCGCGCGGACGGATCGCCGGGGTGCTGGCGACGGCGCGCACGGCCCCGGCCGCCCCGCAGGACGACGACGATCTCGCCCTCCTGGACGAGATCGGCCGCCGGGCGGCCGTCGCGCTGGACAACGCGCAGCTCTTCGCCAGCGAGCAGGCGACCACCGCGCGGCTCGCGCTCCTGCAGCAGGCCACGGCGGCGCTGTCCGCGGCACCGACGCCCGCCCGGGTGGCGCAGGTCGCCGCCGAGCAGTTCGGGCAGCTCACCGAGGCCACGGCGGTCGGGGTGTGGGAGCTGCGCGTCGACGGGGTCCTCGAGGCGCTGGCGCTGCGTGGCTGGGACCCGCGGGTGGAGCGGGACTGGAACACCCTGCCGACGGACTCCGACGACCCGACCGCGGAGGCCGTGCGCCGCCGCGCGCCGATGTGGGTCGAGACCGACGAGGACTGGCGGACGCGCTACCCGCAGATCTACGGGCTCGTGCGGCACGAATACGGCTACGCGTCGGTGTCCTCGGTGCCCCTGCTGGTGGCGGGCCGGTGCATCGGGGTCGTGTCGATCGCCTTCGCCTCCGAGCGCCTGCTGACCGCCACCGAGCGGGCCGCGGTGATGTCGCTGGCCGAGCAGTGCGCCGAGGCGCTCCGCCGCGCGGAGCTGCTCGCCGCGGAGAGTGACGCCCGGCTGGCGGCCGAGAAGTTCAGCCGGGTCGTGGCGGCGCTGTCCCGCGCGGTGACCTCGGCCGAGGTCGGGCAGGTGATGCTCGGCCACGCGGTGGACCTCGGGGCCGAGGAGGCCGCCGTCGTCCTCGTGCGCGACGGTCAGCTGGAGGTCCTCGCCGCGTCGGGGTCCGTCGACGTCCAGCGGGTGCCGCTCGCCGCCGGGCATCCGTTGGCCCACGCGTCGCGGACCGGGCAGCCGGTGTGGGTGGGGGAGCGTTCGGAGCAGGCCTGGCGGGACCGCCGGCTGCGGGCCGGGCAGATCGAGCTCCCGGACCAGGTCGCCGTCCCGCTCGATCTCGGCGGCACCCCGCTCGGCGCCCTCGGCCTGCGGTTCCCCGCCGACGCCCCACCGCTGTCCGACGAGGCCCGGGCCGCGCTGCTCACCGTCACCGCCCAGTGCGCGCAGGCGCTGGACCGCGCACGCCTGCACGAGGTCGAGCACGAGATCGCCGCGGTCCTGCAGCGCAGCCTGCTCCCGCGCGAGGTCGTGCCGCTCGACGGCCTGGCCGTCGCCGCCCGGTACCGCCCGGGAGCGGCCGGGGTCCAGGCGGGCGGGGACTGGTACGACCTGTTCCCCGTCGCGCTGCCGGGCGGCCGGGAGGGGATCGCCCTCGCCGTCGGCGACGTCGTCGGGCAGGGCGCCGCGGCCGCCGGGGTGATGGGCCAGCTGCGTGTCGCGCTCTCCGGTGCGCTGCGGCAGGGCAGCGCACCCGCCCAGGCGCTCGAGACCCTCGACGAGTACGTCTCGTGGATCCCGGGCGCGCGGGCGTCGACCGCGGCCTGCCTGATCCTCGACCGCGAGACCCGGACCCTGCGCTGGGCGCGCGCCGGGCATCTCCCGCCGTTGCTGGTCGACAGCGTCGGTGCCGGGTTCCTCGAGGGCGGGCACGGATCCGTGCTCGGCGTGCGGGGGAGACCGCCCTACAGCGAGGGCACGATCGTCGTCCGGCCCGGGGCGACCCTGCTGCTCTACACCGACGGACTCGTGGAGCGGCGCAGCGAGCTGCTCGACACGGGCCTGGAGCGGTTGCGCACGGCGGCCGAGGATCTCGTCGACGCCCCGCCCGAGCAGTTCGTCGACGGGCTCCTCGCGCGGCTCGGCGAGCAGGACGTGCACCCGGACGACATCGCCGTCGTCGCCGTCCGCCTGCTGCCCGGTCCGCTGGACCTGCGGCTCAGGGCCGTGCCGGACGAGCTGCGCGGGCTTCGGCGGCAGGTCTCGGAGTGGGCGCGGCTGGCCGCCCTCGCCCCGCGGCTCGTCGAGGACCTCCAGCTCGCGCTCGGTGAGGCGGCCGCGAACGTCGTCGATCACGCGTACCCGCCCGACCGCTCGGAGGTACCCGGGACCTACGACGTGCGTGTCACCCTGCGCGGCGACGGCGCGGTGCACGTCGTGGTGACCGACCGGGGGACCTGGCGGCCCGTCCCCGCGGACAAGGGGCACCGCGGTCGCGGCCTGGACATGATCCGTGCACTCGGCCGGGAGGTGGACGTGCGCCCGGCCCGCGCGGGGACCGAGGTCGAGTTCCTCGTGGGTCCCGCCAGGACCACCGAGGCGGCTCCCGCCGAGCGGCCCGGTCCCGCACCGGCCGTCCCGGACCTGCAGGTCGTCCGCGAGGGCGGGGTGCTCCGGGTCGGGATCCGCGGCGAGATCGACCTCGCCTCGGCGGACGCCCTGCGTGCGGACCTGCTCGGTCTGCTCGATGCCGCGGAACCGGGCGAGGACGTCCGCCTCGACCTCGACGGTGTGGGCTACCTGGCCAGCGCCGGGGTGGGCATGCTGCTGGACCTCGTCCGGCACGCCGCGGACCGCGGGGTCCGGCTCGGCCTGGGTGCCCGGCCCGGTACCGCCGCCGCCCGCGTCCTCGACCTGGCCCGCATCGGGCCGGTGGCCCACTGACCGTTCGGAACCCGGGTCAGCGGGCGTGCGCGGTGCCGAGGTCCGGGACGCCTGCCCGGTCCGGAGCGTCGGTGGCGGTGCGGCGGAACTCGCTGGGGCTGACGCCGCGGACGCGCTTGAACGCCGCGCTGAACCCGAAGGCGTCCGCGTAGCCCACGACGCGGGCGATCTCGGCGATCGTGGCCGCCTCGCGCCCGGTCAGCAGGTCCGCCGCGAGCGTCATGCGCCAGCGGGTGAGATAGGTCAGGGGCGGTTCGTCGACGAGGTCGGTGAACCGCTTCGCCAGCGTCGCGCGCGACACCCCGGTCCGACCGGCGAGCGAGGAGACCGTCCACGGCGCCGCCGGTTCGGCGTGGAGCAGCCGCAGGGCCTGGCCGACCACCGGGTCGCGGTGCGCGGCGTACCAGGCGGGCGGGCGGCCGCCGGGCCGGTCGAACCACTCGCGCAGCGCGCACACCAGCATCCAGTCCAACAGCCGGTCGAGCACGACCTGCTGGCCCGGGGCGTCGACGGCGACCTCGGCGGCCAGGAGGTCCCGCACCGCGTCGGCCGTCCCGCCGGGGGCGACGCGCAGGACGTCGGGCACCGCGTCCAGCAGCCGCCGGCCGATCTCGCCCCGCACCGGGTAGGCGCCGACGACCAGCGTCGTCGCGCCGGCGGGGTCGTCGGGGCGGGGATCGTGCCAGCCGAGGCGGTGCAGGGTGCCACCCTGCTCGGGCGTCGCGCAGTCCTCGCCGCACTCGATCGGCTCGGCCCCGGTCCCGATCTCGTCGACGAAGGAGAACGTCGTCGGACCCCGCACGACCAGCGTGTCACCGGCCGCGAGATGCTCCGGTGCGAGGCCCTCCGGGACGAGCCACCCGGATCCCTCGAGCACGGTGCACAGCGTCAGCGGGGCGCCGTCCACGAAGCGCAGCGACCAGGGCGCGGTCAGGGTCGTGCTGCCGAACAACGACCCCTGGGCCCGCACCCCCCGGAACAGGTCCCCGAACGCGTCCATGCCCCGAGGCTAGACGAATACACAGGTGTTCCGGCTTCACACCCATGGATCCGTCCGGGCCCCGCGTCGTTGACTGGCCTCATGAGCAACGCCCTCACCCTCGTTCTCGGCGCCACCGGCAAGACCGGCCGCCGCGTCGCCGCCCGGTTGCGGCTGCGCGGCACGCCGGTGCGCACCGCCTCGCGGTCCGCGGCGACCCCGTTCGACTGGTCCGATCCCGCCGGATGGGACGCGACCCTGGCCGGCGTCGGCACCGTCTACGTCGTGCCCCCGGCCGTGCCCGGCCCGGTGCACGAGTTCGTGACGCGCGCCGAGGCCGCCGGCGTGCGGCGCCTGGTCCTGCTCTCCGGGCACGGCGCCGACACCTGGGGCGACTCGACGTTCGGGCTGGACATGCGCTCGGCCGAGGACGCCGTGCGGGGCTCGGCCCTGGAGTGGACGGTGCTGCGGCCGTCCAACTTCGACCAGAACTTCGACGAGGACCTCTTCCACGCCCCGCTGGTCGCCGGCGAGTTGGCGCTGCCGGCCGGTGGCGTCGGAGAACCGTTCATCGACCTCGAGGACGTCGCCGACGTCGCGGCCGCGGTGCTGACCGAGCCCGGCCGGCACGCCGGCCGGGTCTACGAGCTCACCGGACCGCGCGCGCTGACCTTCGCCGAGGCCGTCGAGCTGATCTCCCGGGCGTCCGGGCTGCCGATCACCTCCACGCAGATCTCCCCGGCCGAGTACACCGCCGCGCTGCTCGACCAGGGCTGGGACGAGGACGACGCCCGCCACGTCACCGAGATGTTCGTCCTGATGGACAGCGGCGTGATCGCCGGGACGACCGACGACGTCGCCGCCCTGCTGGGCCGCCCGCCCCGGACCTTCGAGGACTACGTCGTGCGGGTCGCGGCGGCGGGGGTCTGGGAGCGATGACCGCCCTGCTGACCGCGGCCGACCGGGACTTCCTCGCCCGCCCCCTGCACGGGTTCCTGACCGTGGCCGACGGACCCCGGCCGGCGCAGCCGAGGCCGGTCTGGTTCGAGGTCACCGCGGACGGGACGGTCCAGTTGTTCACGGCACCGGACTCCCCGAAGGTGCGGCGCCTGAGCCGGGACCCCCGCGCCTCACTCGTCGTCGCCGCCCCGGTGGGCGAACGGGAGCGCTGGGTCTCCGTGACCGGCCGGACCACCGTGGAGGCCGACGGGGCCCACGACCTGTGCTCCCGCCTCGCGGCGCGCTACTGGGACCTCGACGACGAGGCCCGGGCCCGGGAGCTCACCGCGATCCTGGCCGCCGACCAGGTCCGCGTCGTCCTGCATCCGCAGGCCGTGCACCGCTCCTGAGCGCGGTGCCGGGCGGTCTCGGCCGGCGTAACCGACCACCTGGCCGAGACCTTGATCCCGACCCTGGCGAGAGGGAACGAGACCCGTGCGTGATTCTCGCACGGCCGGCTCCCCCGCCGGTCGGCGGCGGGTCCGCTCAGGTCCGGGCGAGATACACCGTGTTGGTCGCCTCCCTGTCCTGCAGGGGGTTGGGGAAGCGGACGATCTCCGCCTCGGCCGTCGCGAAGACCTCGCCGAGCACGCGGGTGAAGGCGTCGTCCGGCGGGTCGTTGGACCAGAGGGCGAACACGCCGCCCGGGTGCAGCAGGTCCGAGAGCCGGCGCAGCCCGGCCGGTTCGTAGAGGTCGGCGTGGCTCGGATGGAGCAGGTGCCGGGGCGAGTGGTCGATGTCCACGACGAGGGCGTGGAACCGCCGTCCCGGTACGGCCGGGTCCAGGCCGTCACCGGAGCGGACCATCGCGAAGAAGTCCCCGTGCACCAGCGTGCAGCGGGGGTCCGCGGTCAGGGTGCGCCCGGCGGGGATCAGCCCCTCGCGGTGCCACTCGATCACCGGGTCCAGCGCCTCGACGACGGCGAGGGATCGCACCCCGGCATCCTGCAGGACCGTCAGCGCGGTGTAGCCGAGGCCGAGGCCGCCGACCACCACGTCCAGCCCCGTCTCACCCGGGCCCTCGGGCCGGCGGATCCGGGCCGCGAGCCCGGCCAGGGCGAGGCGTGCCATCTCCTCCTCGGCGACGGTGAACATGCTCGACATCAGGAACTCGTCCCCGAGCTTCACCTCCAGGACGTCCGCCGCCGCGGCGGGGTCCCACCTGCGGCGGAGCTGCAGCTCGCCCATCGGGGTGGGCCGCCAGTCGAGCTCGGAGAAACGTGCGGCCATCGGACCTCCAGCCAGGGGGACGCGAGCCTAGCCGCACACCGCTCCCGTGCCGCCCGCCCGGTGCCGCCCTCGGGTGCGCCCCGGCCCGCACCCCGCGGTCAGCCCTCCCAGTCCGGCCCACGCCGGAGCTGGCGGTGCGCGGCGAGCGCCACCCCCGCGAGCAGGACGAGGATCAGCCCGAACGCCGCGGCGACCCCGGTCGTCCGGACGAGCACCGCACCCACGACGGCGCCGAGCAGCAGGCTGAGCACGGCCGCCGCGCGCCGCAGCACCGCCGGCCGGCCCGCGTGCCGGTGGTCGGCGGCGAGCCCGGTCATGGACATCGAGATGACGCTGGTGTTGAGGTCCGGCACCGCGATCCGCCGGGCCACGGCGTTCTGCACGCCCATGGCCAGGGCCGCGACCACGGCCGTCGCGATCGTCGGCCACGAGTCCACCGCCGGCGGTCGCACGAGCACCATGACCAGGCAGGCCGCGAGCAGGACCCCCTCGATCAGGACCGCGGTACGCAGCAGCGTCCCGCGCCCGTCGATCCGCTCGACGAGGAGGCCGGCCGCGGCGGCACCGGCCAGGAAGGCCGCCAGCACCGCCAGCGAGGTGCGCAGGGAGAACTCGGGGACGCCCGCGATCGCGAAACCGGTGACGACGACGTTGCCGGTCATGTTGGCGACGAAGACGCGGCCGAGGGCGAGCAGGCTGATCGCGTCGATCACGCCCGTGACCATGGTGAGGACGAGCAGCAGCACAGGCAGCGACCCGTGGCGGGGCTCGGCGATGGGGAACCGTGGGCCGGACGGCACGTCGTCGAGTGAAGCAGGCCGGCCCGCGCCGGGGAAGGTCCCCGCGGGACCGGACCTGCGTCAGACGTGCACGATGACGTGCCGGCCGTCGCTGGTCACCGGGTAGTGACGCACCCGCACCCGGTCCGGGTCCACCCACGAGCGGCCGGTGCGCAGGTCGAACTCCCACTGGTGCCACGGGCAGCGGAGGATCTCACCGCGCCGCTCGTAGTGGTAGACACCGGGAGTCGGCGACGTCAGCGCGCCGGACAGCACCCCTTCGCACAGCGGTGCCCCCTCGTGCGGGCACGTGTTGCGCAACGCGACGAACCCGTCGCCGAGGTTGAACACACCGACCGAGCGCCCGTCGATGTCGACGATCTTGCGTCCGCCCGCCGGGATCTCGCCGACGACCGCCACGACGACCGCCCTGCCCGGCGCGGTCATGCGGCGAACCGGTAGGTCGCGCACGCGTTGTCGTGCATGATCCGCTGGTGCAGGTCCGCGGGCACGCGGGTGCGGAAGGCCCGGTAGGGGTCGTCGAAGTCCCAGTGCGGGTAGTCGGTGGAGAACATGAGCAGGTCGGCGCCCACCTCGCGGATCAGGGGGACGAGGTCACCGGGCCGCTCCGGCTCCTCCATCGGCTGCGTGGTGATCCTGATGTGCGTGCGCAGATAGTGCGACGGCGCGTGGCGCAGGTCCGGTACCTCCTCGCCGAGCCGGGCGTGCAGCGCGTCGAGCCGGTGGGCGAGGGCGGGCACCCAGGCGAAGCCGCCCTCGGACAGCACGACGCGGAGCTCGGGGAACCGGTCGAACACGCCGTTGAAGATCAGGCTGATCACCTGGGCCTGGAAGGCGACGGCGAGCCCGGTGTGGTCCTCGATGTAGTACGACGGCCAGCCCGTCGCGGTGGTGGGCCCCGCGGTGGTCGAGGCGGCGTGCACGGCGACCGGCAGGCCGGCCCGGCAGGCCGCCTCGTAGATCGGCCAGTACCGGCGCCCGCCGAGCGGAGCCATGGTCCGCGGGTACAGCAGCACCTGCACGAACCCGGGATGCGCGGACGCCCGGTCGATCTCCGAGGCCGCGAGGTCGGGGAACTCGAACGGCACGGTGACCGACGCCCGCAACCGGTCGTCGCGCTCGAGCCAGTGCTCGACCTGCCAGTCGTTCACCGCCGCGGCGAGCGCGGCGCCGTAGGCGTCGTGGCGCTGCTCCGGGGCGCGGAAGAGGCAGTTGAGCACCGCACGCTCGACGGGGTACGCGTCGAGCAGCTGCACCCTCATGAACTCCAGGTCGGAGCCGGGCAGACCGCCGCCGGGGGGCCACGCGTCCCGCCTGCTCGCGAACCGGGCCGCCTTCGGGTACGCGTAGCCCTTCGTGAACGGCGAGAAGGTCCGGGAGCCGACCAGCTCCATGTGCCGCCGCCACCGCGCCGACAGGTAGGGCAGCAGCTCGGCGTCGGCGGACACCGCGTTGTGCACGTCGCAGTCGATCAGGCCACCGGTCTGCATCCCGCCTCCTCGGGCAGCCCGTAGAGCCGGGTCGCGTTGCCGCCCAGCACGAGCTCGCGCTCCGCGGGCGAGAGCTGCTCGAGCAGTGCGGCCGGCGCGGTCCCGTGGTGCCAGTGCGGGTAGTCACCGGCGTGCAGGAGCATCCGGACCGTGCCGAGCTGGGTGAGGAACCGGTCCACCCAGGCGCGGTCGAGCGCGGGCGGGGCGTCGAGCGGGGTGGTGCTCAGCAGCACGTGCTCGCGGATGACCTGCGACGGCGGCCGGTCCACCCAGGGCACCTCCCGGCGCAGGGCCTTCCAGTTCTTGTCGAAGCGCCACATCAGCGACGGCAGCCAGGTGACCCCGCTCTCCAGCAGCACCACCCGGAGCCCGGGGTACGCGGCGAACACGCCCTCGGCGACCAGGCTGGTGAGCTGGGACTGCAGCGTGAGCGCCGCACCCGCGTAGTCCTCCACGTGGTGCGCCGGCCACCCGACGGGGGAGAGCGGGTTCGCCCCGCCCACACCCGGATGCACCGCCACCGGCACCCCCGCGGCCTCGGCCGCGGCGTAGACCGGCCAGAAGGACCGCTGCCCGAGCGGGGCGGGGGCCGAGGCCGGCAGGAGGACCTGCACGAACCCGTTCCCCGCCCGGCGCCCGATCTCCTCGGCGGCCGCGTGCGGATCGCGCAGCGAGACGACGATCGAGGCCCGGAACCGGGGGTCGGCGGCGAGCCAGTGCACGGCCTGCCACTCGTTGAGCGCGCCGGCCATGCTCGCCGCCCAGTCCGGGTTGTGCAGCGCGTGCACGGCGTAGAGACAGTTCAGCACGGCCCACCGCGCGCCCGTGGCGTCGAGGACGTGGGCGCGCACCACGTCCGGGTCCGAGCCGGGCGGCCCGTCGCCGACCCGGCTCCCCGGCCGTGCGGACAGCGGCGCGCCCGGCGGGTAGAAGGCCGGGTCGAAGCCCTCCACACCCGTCTCCCGGCAGTAGTCGACCCAGCTGTCCGGCAGGAAGGGGAACAGCGCCGAGAGCCGGGGGACGGCGTTGTGCACGTCGCAGTCGACGACGGCGGTCCCCGCGGTCCCGGTCCCCATCCCCACCTCCTCCAGGTCCACCCCTACGCGTAGGTGTGGCCCTCGTCGAACCGGATCGCCTTCAGCTCCCTGCGCCCGTCGAAGTGCTGGATGCCCGTCTCGTCGTGGCCCGGGAACAGCCAGGCGTCGTTCTCGCGGGCGACCCGCCCGAGCGTCTGCAGCGAGGTGCGCCACGCGTCGATGTCCCAGTAGATCTGCGGTTCGCCGGTGGGCTCGACGTAGTTCTCGTGGTGGTAGAGGGCGTCGGAGGTGAGCAGGACGGTGCCGGTGTTCTCGAGCTGCAGCTGCAGGGCCATCTGGCCCGGCGTGTGGCCGGGCAGGTGGAGCAGGCGCACGCCGTCCGCGATCTCCATCGAGCCCCCCGGCACGAGGGTGGGCTTCTTCTCGCCGAGGAAGGCCCAGTCCACGCGGGCGAAGAAGTCCTTGTCCTCCTCGAGTCCCATGACGTGCGCGTACTCGTCCTCGTGCACGAGGACCTCGGCGCCGGCGTCCTCGAACAACCGGAGCCCGCCCGCGTGGTCGGTGTGCAGATGTCCCTGGATGACGTAGCGGAAGTCGTCCGGCCCGAGACCCAGCTGGCCGAGCCGCATCTCGAGGCAGGCCTCGGGGGTCACGGCGCCGAGGTCGACGACCTGCTTCCACTCCGGGAGCCACTCGTCCGGGCACTGTGCGGACAGGCCCGTCTCCCAGAGGATCCGGCCCTGCGGGGTCTCGATGATGTAGGCGATCGCCGGACAGTTGTAGGGCGATCCGACGTGTTCGGCCTTGTTGACCAGGAGCGACTTGTCGAGCCCCATGTAACCCAGGTTGACGCCGCGGAGCGTGACACCCATCGCTTCCTCCCGAGGTGGTCGTGACGTGCCGCCCGCGGGCACGTCCCGGTCGATTCGACCGCGTCGGGCGGGGCGACCGGTGTCCGAACTTGGGGCACGGCGGCGCGTCGGACCGGGCCGTGTCCCAGATTGCGACAGTTGTGACCCCTGTCTCCTCAACTATCGTTCCTGCGGGGGGCCTTGAGGCTGCTCGACCCCGCCCTGCGGAACAGCGTGGTTCTGAAGAGGGAGCGCACATGGCCGACGACGTGCTCGCGCGTGACCGGGAGTCCTTCCTGTCCTCGGGGAACGCGCCCGGGCGGGTCCGCGCCGAGGTCCGGTCGTCGTGGCAGCGGTGCTCCAGCTGGGCGGTGGCCGCCGATCGGTTCGCCCCGCCGTACCAACCGGGTGGTGTCGATCCCGAGTCCCGGCTGCTGCGGGCCGCGGGCCCGGTCCTCGACGCGATGAACGCCCGGCTCGGCGAGCTCGGCATCAGCTTCCTCGTCACCGACACCAGCGCGCGCATCCTGGACCGGCGTGTGCAGAACAGCACGCTCCTCCACGTGCTCGACGGCCTCAACATCACCCCCGGTTTCGTCTTCGCCGAGGACGCCGTCGGTACCAACGGGGTCGGTACGGCCGTCGAGCTCGGCCGGACCACCCGCATCGACGGCCACGAGCACTACGTCGACGAGCTCGTCCGGTTCACCTGCGTCGGTGTCCCGATTAACGACCCCGTGACGCGGCGCCCGCTGGGCATCCTGGACATCACCTGCGACGCGAACCGGGACAACGGTCTGGTGACGGTGCTGGCCGAGCAGACCGCGAAGGCGATCGAGAACCGCCTGTTCGAGCAGCAGACGGTGCAGGAGCGCGCGTTGCTGGCCCACTTCCTGTCCGGCAGCAGGCGCTCCCACGCGGGGATCCTCGTCCTCAACGACCGCGTGCAGATGGCCAACCCGCAGGCCGCGCGCCTGCTCGACGGCGTGGAGCAGCCGCTGCTGTGGGACCACGTGGGCCGCGTGCTCGCCGGGTCGTGCGCGGCCGGCACCGTCGACGGCGACCTCCCGCTGCCGGACGGGCGCAGCGCTCGCACCCGGACGATGCCCCTGCGCGACGGCGGTGAGGTGATCGGTGTGCTGGTCGAGATCCGGCCCGCGGTCGAGCCCGCGGCTCCTGCCCGCCCCGGTGCCCCGCTCACCGCGCCCGCCGGACTGGCGGGGACGGACCGGGCGTTCCTCTGGGCGTGCCGGGCGGCCCGGGCGGCCCTCGCCGCACGGACCGTGGTGCTGTGCGGCGAACCGGGGGTCGGCAAGGCCGTGGTGGGAACCGCACTCCTGCGCGAGCTCGGCGACGACCCGGTGGTCCGCGACGCCGCACGGGCCGAGGTGTCCGGGCTCGACGGCTGGTTCGACGACCTGCACGGGGTGCTCGCCGGGCCGCCCGGGGCGCTCCTGCTGCGCCATCTGGAGCTGCTCGACCCCGTCGCCCGCCGCCGGCTGTCCGCGATGCTCGGCGAGGCGCGCGCCGACGGGTGGCGCTGCGTCGCGACCTTCACGTGTGCGTCCTCCTGGGACGACCTGGTGCTGCCCGGTCTCGACGCCGACCAGCTCCGGCTGCCGCCGCTGCGCAACCGGCTGCGCGACATCCCGGCGCTGGTCGCCGCCTTCGCCGCGCCGCGGCGGCTCGCACCCGAGGCCGTGCAGCTGCTCATGCGCCTGTTCTGGCCGGGCAACGTCCGGGAGCTGCGGGGACTGGTCGCGCGCGTGGTCGAGGCGACGCCGCCCGGAGCGGTCCCCGGGCTCACCGACCTGCCCCCGCAGGTGCGCCACGCCGCCCCGCGCCTGACCCTCACCCGGTTCGAGCGGGCCGAGATCCACGCGATCCTCGACGCGATGGCCGAGACAGACGGCAACAAGAAGGACGCCGCCGCGCTCCTCGGCATCTCGCGTTCCACGCTCTACCGCAAGCTGCAGGCGGCGGGCATCGACCTGGACAACACCACCTTCTGAGCACCTCTGCGGAACCACGTTCGGCCGACCACGCGCGCCGCGTGTCGCGACGCGCGTGGTCGGCACCGCGCGCGGCGCCACGTCGCGCGCGTGGCCGGGAAGCGGCTCCGCGTGGGCTCCTAGCGGAACTCGGGGATGATGTGCTCGGCGAAGATCTCGAGCTGCCGCTTCGCGTCGTCGATCGGCATCAGGCCCTGGTCGAAGAACCAGGAGAACCACTCCAGCTCGCCGCCGTTGCCGTGGATCGTCGCCAGGTCCTCGATGTCCCGCTTGATGTCGTCGACCGTGCCCACCAGCCCGTACTTGCTCTTGGTGAACCGATCCATCGTCCATTCCTCCGGCGGCAGCATCGCCGACCCCTTCGGGTAGGTCTGCTCGTCCTCGGGCAGCCGCAGCGCCTCCCAGAACCCGAAGCCGGAGAAGTAGATCTGGAAGCCGTAGTAGTTCGTGCGCTCCATCAGCGACCACGCCTGCTGGCGGTCCTCGCCGAAGGCCACCGCGCGGAACGCGCCGATGTTCTCGCCGAGCTTGATCTCGCGGCCGGCCTCCGCGGCGGAGGACTGGTACAGCTTCGCCAGGTGGGTGAACTGCGCCGGCTCCGCCACGAGGATGATCGGCATGACCCCGTGCTGCGCCGTGTGGACCATGGTCGACTCGGACACCGAGAACGGTTGGAACGCCGGCGGGTACGGCTGCTGGTACGGCTTCGGGATCACCGAGATGCCGCGGATGTTGCCGTGCTCGTCGATCTCGTCCGGGTGGCCGTAGCGACGGGTCCACTCCGCGGCGGGCCAGCGGGTGATGCCCTCCTTGGGCGGCACCTTGTAGAACTCGCCGTCGAAGGTCAACAGGTCGTCCGTCCACGCCTTGTAGATCAGCTCGAGGTACTCCTCGTGCACCGCACGGTTGTGCTTGTCGTCGGGGCCGCCGTCCATCGGGGTGCCCTTGACGGGGATGTGCTGGCCGAAGACGTTCACCCAGCGGTCCTGGTAGCCGCGCGCGTAGCCGCCGTAGACCCGGCCGGCGGTCAGGTGGTCCAGGTAGGCGACCTGCTCGGCCACCCGCAGCGGGTCGTTGGCAGGGAGCACCAGCGACAGCGGCGCGAAGGAGATGTTCTTCGTCCGCGCGGCCAGGTCGGCGTAGAGCATCATCGGCTGCACCGACGCCTCGAAGCCCTCGGAGTGGAAGTGGTGCTCGGTGGTGGAGAAGACGTCGAAACCCATCTCGTCGGCGAGGACCGCGAGCTCGCGGACCTCGGCGATCATCGCCTGGAAGGAGTCGTTGTCACGGCCGATGGGGCGCTTGGCCTCGCGCTCCTCCAACGTCGCCGGGATCGTCGGCAGCATGAACAGCTGGAACTTCACCGCGGGGCTCCCTTGCTGTGCACGGACCGGCAGTGCCGAATCCGAGGACGCAGAACTTGCTGACGGAACGATCGAACCGCGGAATCGGGAGCCGCCCGTGTCCCAATTTGCCGCATGGCGTTGCCGCCCGGCGCCACCCGATCGGCGGGCGTCCGGTCCGTCAGCCGGCGTCGTGGAACACCAGCCCGAGGGTGAACCGGTGCCCGGAGCGGATCACCGAGACCCCGTGCCGGACGGGCGAGGCGGACCAGCCGCGCACGGACCGGACGGGCCGGTCGCGGGTGGTGAACACCAGGCCGTGGCCGTGGGGGACGAGCGTGGAGGTGCCGCGGGACTGGGCGCGGGGCCGTTGCTCGACGAGCAGGAACTCCCCGCCGGTGTGGTCGGCGCCGGGGTCGTTGAGGTTGATCACGATCTGCAGGGGGAAGACCAGCTCGCCGTAGAGGTCGCGGTGCAGGGCGTTCCAGTCCCCGGGCCCGTACCTGAGCAGGATCGGGGTCGACCTGGTCTGCCCGGCGGCGTGGCACAGGTCGAGCCACTCGTCGAGGGTGTCCGGCCAGGGGGTCTCCCGGCCGAGCCGGGTCCACCAGTCCCGCGCGATCGGCAGCAGCCTCGGGTACAGCGCCTGCTTCAGGGCGACGACGGCGTCGGGGAACGGCTCGGCGAAGTACCGGTACTCGCCCTCACCGAAGCGGTGGCGACGCATGTCGACCGTCGAGCGGAACCGGGAGACGTCCGGGTAGAGCCCGGCGATCTCGGCGGCCTCCGCGGGGCTGAGCAACGGGCCCGTCAGCGCGGCGCCGAGGTCGTCGAGCTCGCCGCGGACGCGGTCCCAGTCCACGGCGTCGACGCGGCCGCTCCAGGGCCCGGTCATGCCGCGTCCTCCAGGGTGAGCAGGGCGCGTTTGGCCTCGACCCCGCCCAGGTAGCCGCCGAGGGACCCGTCGGAGCGGACCACGCGGTGGCACGGGACGACGACCGGGAGCGGGTTGGTGGCGCAGGCGGTGCCCACCGCGCGGACGGCCCTGGGGTTGCCGGCCAGCGCGGCGACGGCGGCGTAGCTGGCGGTGTGCCCGTAGCCGATGTCGGGAAGGCGGTGGAGCACGCTGGCGCGGAACCCGGCCGACAGGCGCCAGTCCAGCGGCAGGTCGAAGGCCGTGCGGGTGCCGGCGAAGTACTCCTCCAGCTCCCGGACGGTCGTGTCCAGCCGGGCCGGCGCGAGCAGGATGCGGGGGCTGATCCGCTCGGCCAGGGTCTGCAGGACGGTGTCGTGGCCCTCGCGCTGGTAGGCGACCCGGACCAGGCCGATGTCCGTGGCGGCGAGCAGCAGCGGCCCGACCGGGCTGTCGACGGTGCGGTAGGCGATGTCGAGGATGCCGTCGGCCCGGGCGGCGGCCGCGAGGCGCTCCCGCAGCCGGTGCAGGTGGTCGGGGGTGTCGGGGTAGGCGGCCGTCAGGTGGCGGGGCAGGTCGTCGTGGATGCTCATCGGAGGTCCCCTTTCCTGGTGGTGGCGGGTGGGTAGGTGCGTCGCAGGGCGGCGATGCCGTCGGCGGCGGCCCGGCGGGCGGCGTCGGTGCTGCCGCCGAGGATCGCGGCGACCTCGCCGTGGGGCAGCCCGGCCAGGTAGTGGTAGGCGACGGCCTGCCGTTGCCGGTGCGGGAGCCGCGTCACCGCGGCGGCGAGATCCGGGTCGGGTCCGTCGGGCGCGGGCGGGGCAGGCGTGTCGGGCAGCCGGTCCGTGGGGACCGCCCGGCGGCCCGCGGCGCGGACGACGTCGATGGCCTTGCGGTGCGCGATCGTGACCAGCCAGGCCTCGACGTTCGCCCCCGCCGCCAGGTCCGGGTAGGCCCGCATCGCCGCCAGGAACGTCTCGGACCAGGCGTCGTCCGCGTCGGCCGGGCCGAGCACGGCGCGGCACACGCGCAGCACGGTGGCCCCGTGCTGCTCGACGACGGTCTCGAAGGGCTGAGTGCTCGTCACGGGAGGTAGACGCCCGGCGTCACGGATTCGTGAGATCGGACCGGCGGACTCCTGCCACTCAGAGCACGATCCGGGCCGCGAAGCCGTCCGGGCAGCGCAGGAAGTCGACCTGCCAGGTGAGCCGGCGGGCGATCCACAACCCGCTGCCCGATCCGGCCCGTGGGGCCCGGTACCCCGCGGCGGGATCGTCGAAGCCGCGGCCGGCGTCGACGATCTCGCACGCGAAGCGGCCGGAGACCCGTCCGACGCGGACCGCGCGCACGCCACCGCCGTGGCGCAGGGCGTTGTCCGCGATCTCGCCGGCGGCGAGGAGCATGTCGAGCGCCCGGTCCTCGGCGACGCCGGCCGACACCAGCTCCGCGGCCAGCCGTTCGCGGAACTCCTCGACGTCGCGTCCGAACCCGATCGACCGGGCCCCGAGCAGCGGGGCGGGCCGCGCCGCGATCTGCCGGAGGAGCGGCCCGGGGTCGCGGTAGCGATCGCTGGCGTTCCACTCGTCGTGGGCGAGGACGGAGGAGTGGGTCCACCAGACCGAGTCCAGGATCCGGTCGGGGAGCCCGTTGCCGTCGTAGCTGCACAGCACCCAGGCCGGGAGGTGGGCGAAGGACTCGGTGAACACCGCCTCGTAGGACGTCCACAGGTCCCACTCGCTTGGCTCCGGGCCGAACTGGACGTCCGCCACCGCGCGCAACGACGGCGTCCGCTGCAGCTGCGCGGCGTAGACGGCGTGGTAGGCCGCCAGGGTGCGGGCGGGTCTGGTGTACGCGGAGCCGACGTCGACGAAGGTGACCGCGTCCGCGTCCGGTCCGAGCTCCTCGCGCACGACGGCGAGACCGGGGCGGGTGTTCGCGACGACCGCGCCCTCGCCGCGGCGCAGTCCCTCCCGGAGGAACGCGACCGCCTTCGCCACGTACTCGTCCTGCGAGCCGTAGACGAACGCGTCGTGCCGCAGTTCGGTGATCTCGGAGCTCATCGTTCGCCGTTCTACCGCACCCTGCCCAGAGCCGGCACCTCCTCCCATAAGTCGCTCAGGTCCGGGAATCAAGGCTTCGCCGGACCGGAGCCGGCCGGGCGAGTGCCTCCCGCAGCTTCCCGAGCGCACCGGACTCGATCTGGCGGGCGCGTTCGGCGGTCAGCCCGAGGCTCTCGCCGATCTGCTTGAGCGTCTGCGCGGGCGCGCCGAGCCCGTAGTGGGCGCGGATGACGGCCCGCTCGCGCTCCGCGAGACCGTCGGTCAGCGCCCGTATCTCCCGGACCTCGATGGCGTCGAGCACCTGCTCGAACGCCTCCTCGGCCGGGCCGTCCCGGACCTGGTCGGCGACGGCGCCGTCCCGGTCGTCACCGGTCGGTTCCTCGAAGCTGCGCGGGACACGGGCCGCGGTCTGCAGCCTCTCGACCTGGCTCCGGCCGAGCCCGGTCGCCTCCGCCAGCTGCTGCGCCGTCGGCTCGGTGCCGTACCGGCGGAGGTGCTCGTTGCGGGCGGCCCGGACGGCGGCGAGGCCCCGCACCGCCCGATCGGACAGGGCCACCGGCATCGTCAGCTCGGCGACGAGGTCCTGCATCGCCTTGCGCACCCAGTAGGAGGCGTACGCCCAGAAGGGGGTGCCGAGTGCCGGGTCGTACCGCCGGGTCGCGAACAGCAGCCCGGCCACGCCTTCCTGGAGCAGCTCCTGGCGATGGACGCCCAGGCTGCGGGGGAAGCGGCGGGCCAGGCCCGCGATGGCCGGGAGGAAGGCCTCGACGAGCCGGTGACAGGCGTCGAGATCGCCCGCCTCGGTGGCGACGACCAGCTCGCGTTCCTGGTCCGTGGTGAGCCTCGCGGCCCCCGTCATGGGTCGGGCCGGCCCCGATACCGGCGACCTCCGGCCATGGCGCCCCCTCTCCCGAGGCGGTCGAGTGTCCCACCGCGCGCCGCGCTCCCGGTAGGCCTCGTCGCCGCGCCGGCCGGACCGGTCGCGATCCGGTTCTTGGTTTCCCCGCGGCGACGACTTATTGGAGGGCTCACCCGACCCGTCAGCGCACCTCGGAGGGACGACCATGAGCGACCTGCAGACCAGCCCGGACAGCGCCGTCGACCCGGCGGAGGGCCAGAGCCTGACGATGGCCCTGGAGGTCGTCGTCCTCCCGGTCTCCGACGTCGACCGGGCCCTGGCCTTCTACCGCGGCCTCGGATGGCGGCTCGACGCGGACGTGTCCACCGATCCGGAGTTCCGGGTGGTGCAGCTGACCCCGCCCGGATCCGCCTGCTCGATCATCTTCGGCAGCGGCGTGACGTCGGCGGCCCCGGGTTCGGTCCAGGGCCTGCACCTGGTCGTCGCCGATCTCGGGCGGGCCCGCGCCGAGCTGGCCGCCCGCGGGGCCCGGGTGAGCGAGCCGTTCCACGACGCCGGTGGCGTGTTCCACCACGCCGGGGGAGCCGCACTCGTCGCCGGGCCCGATCCGGAGGGCCGCAGCTACGGCTCGTTCGCGTCGTTCCGCGACCCGGACGGCAACCAGTGGTTCCTCCAGGAGATCCGGGTCCGGTTGCCCGGGCGCTGAGACACCCGACGACGGAGAAGAGGGAGCAACGGACATGGACGTCACGACCCTGGCGGAGCTGCTGCGGGAGACCGAGGGGCGACACGGCGAGTACGAGGCGACCGCCCCCGAGCACCGGTGGTCGGACTGGTACGCCGCCTACATCGTCGCCCGGCAGGCCGGGCGAGCACCGGACGAGGCGTTCTCCGACGCCTCCCGGCACGTGGCGGCGGTGCGGCAGTGAGCCCGGACCACGACGTCATCGTGCTGGGCGGCGGCTCGCCGGGCGAGCACTGCGCCGGAGAGCTGGCCGACGGCGGCGCCCGCGTCGCGCTGGTCGAGCGGGAGCTGGTCGGGGGCGAGTGCTCGTACTGGGCGTGCATCCCCTCGAAGACCCTGTTGCGCCCCGGTGAGGCCGTCCACGGGGCGCTCGACGCGGCGGCGACGGCGCAGGTGGACGTGGAGGCCGCGCTCGCGTGGCGGGACTTCATGGTCTCCGACCACACCGACGCCGGGCAGGAGACGTGGCTGGCCGGCAAGGGAATCGACCTGATCCGTGGCCACGGCCGGCTGGCCGGCGTCGGGGTGGTCGAGGTCGACGGGACCCGCCACACCGCCGAGCACGTGGTCCTCGCGACGGGCTCGTCGCCGGTCGTGCCGCCCGTTCCGGGCCTGCAACAGCTCGAGGGCGTGTGGACCAACCGCGAGGTGACCGCCATGAAGGCCGTCCCGGAGCGGTTGCTGGTGCTCGGCGGCGGCGCGGTCGGGGTGGAGATGGCCCAGGCCGTGCGCCGCCTCGGGGCGGCGGTGACCCTCGTCGAGGCCGGGCCGCACCTGCTCGGGCGGGAGCCCGCGGCGCTCGGCGAGGCGATCGCCGAGGTGTTGCGGCGCGACGGTGTCGAGGTCGTCCTCGACACGTCGGTCCTGACGGCGGCGCGCGACCGCGCGGACTACGTCCTCGGCCTCGCGGACGGCCGTGAGCTGCGTGGTGACCGGCTGCTCGTCGCGACCGGCCGCCGCCCCCGGGTGACCGACCTCGGCCTGGACACGGTCGGGGTGCGGGCGGACGAGCACGGCATCCCGGTCGACGCGTACCTGCGGGCCGGGGAGCGGCTGTGGGCCATCGGCGACTGCACGGGGCTGCACCTGCTCACGCACATGGGCAAGTACCAGGGGGAGGTGGCCGCGTCGAACATCCTCGGCGAGGCCCGGACGGCGGACTACCGCGCCGTGCCGCGGGTGGTCTACACCGACCCGCAGGTGGCCGCGGTCGGCGCCGTCGACGCCCCGTTCGAGGTGACCGTGGCCCTCTCCGACGTGGCCAAGACGGCCACCTACACCCATCGCTACGCCGAGGACCCGGGCTTCCTGACGCTGCTCGGCGACGGTGAACGCCTGACCGGTGCCCACGCCGTCGGGCCCGAGGCCGGCGAGTGGCTCCAGCAGGCCACGCTCGCGATCCGCGCCGGCATCCCGATGGACGTCCTGCGGGACACCGTCCAGCCCTTCCCGACCTTCTCCGAGGTCTACGTGGCGGCGCTGAAGGCCCTCCACGACTCCGTCCGGAACCGACGACGCGCGACCGCGGCAGCGCGGGCGCCCCGACCGACGAGCGAGGAACCATGACCCGCACGACAGCCCCGGCAGCCCCCCGGCAGGAGGACCAGCACCTCCACGGCCAGACCGTCGTCGTCATCGGGGGGAGCTCCGGGATCGGCCTCGAGACGGCCCGACAGGCCCGGTCCCTGGGCGCGGAGGTCGTGCTCACCGGCCGCGATCCGGCGCGCCTGGAACGGGCGGCGACGGAGCTGCAGCCCCTGACGACCGCCGCCTTCGACGCCACCGACACCGCCCGGCTGACCGCGTTCTTCGCGGATCTGCCGGCTCCGATCGACCACGTCATGCTCACCGCGGGCAGTCCCTACTACGTGCCGATCACCGAGCTGGACTTCGCCCGTGCCCACCGTGAGCTCGACGAACACCTCTGGTTGCCGCTGCACCTCGCGCGCACGATCATCGGCAAGGTGCGGCCCGGGGGAGCCATGCTCATGGTCAGCGGCACCGCCGCGCGCCGCCCGGCCCTCGGCCTGACGCTGCCGGCGGCCCTGACCGCCGCGCTGTCCGCGCTGACCGCGAACCTCGCGCTCGAGCTCGCACCGGTCCGCGTCAACCTCATCGCCGCGGGCTTCGTCGACACGCCGTTGTCCGCCCGGCTGCTCGGGGACGACCTCGACGACCGGCGCGCCCAGCTGAGCGCCGCGTTGCCCATCCGGCGGGTGGTCGGGCCCGCCGACGTGGCCGCCCTGGCCCTGCACCTGATGACGAACACGGCGCTGACCGGCGCGGTCTACGACGTCGACGGCGGCCAGCAGCTGATCGGGACATGAGACCCACCCACGGAACCGACGAGACCGACCCGGTGCGGTGACGACGGTGTTCTACCCGGACCAGGTCCCGATGATCCCGTGGGGGCGGGTCCTGCTGCAGGTCAGGCGGATACTGGCCCGCGCGCGGAACGCCGTCCACCCGACACCCGAGGAGGAGCCACCCGATGCGCTCTGACATCCGCCCCGGCGGCGTGTTCCCGGACTACGCACCCCCCGACCACACGGGGACCGTCCGTTCGCTGGGCGAGCTCCAGGGCGACGACCCGACGATCCTGCTGCTCTCGCGCGGGCACTACTGCCCGAAGGACTTCCACGGGTGGGACAGGCGGGTGTCGGATCTGCCCTCCGGGCAGGAGGCGCGATGACGGACGGAGGCGGCCCCACCGTCGTCTCGGTGAACGTGGGGATGCCGAAGGACGTGTCGTGGCAGGGCGAGACCGTGCACACCGGGGTCTGGAAGACCCCGGTCCACGGGCCGGCGATGGTGCGCCGGCTCGACATCGACGGCGACGGACAGGGAGACCTCGCCGGCCACGGCGGCGAGCAGCGGGCGGTGCTGGTCTACCAGGTCCAGTCCTACGCGCACTGGGCGCGGCACTTCGGGCGGGACGACCTGTCCCACGGTCACTTCGGGGAGAACCTCACCGTCGACGGCCTGCCGGACGACGAGGTCTGCATCGGCGACCGGTACCGGATCGGGGAGGCGGAGTTCGAGGTCACCCAGCCGCGGGTGACCTGCTATCGCGTCGGCATGCGCGTCGGCGAGCCCGAACTGCCCGCCCTGCTGGTCAGCCACCACCGGCCGGGCTTCTACATGCGTGTCCTCACCGAGGGACACGTCCAGGCCGGGGACCGGATCGTCCGGACCCGTGCCGGGACGCTGAGCGTCGCCGACACCGACGCCCTGCTCTACCTGCCCGGCAGGGACCCGGCCACCCTGCGCCTGGCGACGCGGATCCCCGCCCTGAGCCCCGGGTGGCGGGACTCCTTCCGGGACCTGCTCGCCGATGCCGACGCCGCGGAGCCCGCCCGCCGGGCCGAACCGGCGTGGGCCGGGTTCCGGACGGTGCGCGTGGCCGAGGTGCGCCCCGAGACCGGCACGGTCTCGTCCATCGTCCTGGCCGCGCCGGACGGGAGCCCGCTACCCCCCGCCCTCTCCGGCCAGTACCTGACGCTGCGGATCCCGGACGCCGGCCGGCCCGCCCCGGTCCGCAGCTACTCGCTGTCCTCGTCGCCCGGGGCCGAGGTCTACCGGATCAGCGTCAAGCACGAGCCGCACGGCCTCGCCAGCGGCTACCTGACCACGACCCTGCGACCCGGGGCGCTGCTCGAGGCGGCCGCGCCCCGCGGCGACTTCGTCCTCGACGGCGGCGCCGGGCCCGTCCTGCTGGTCTCGGCGGGCATCGGGGTCACGCCGGTGCTGGCGATGCTGCACGAGCTCGCCTCCCGCCACAGTGCGCGGGAGGTCTGGTGGCTGCACAGCTCCCGGAGCCCGCAGGAGCATCCGCTGGCCGGTGAGGCGCACGCCCTTCTCGCGTCCCTGCCGTCCGCCCACGAGCACGTGTTCTACAGCGCAGGCACGCCCGGGGAGGGTCGCGGGCGCGACGTCCACGCCGGACGCCTGACGAAGGACGAGCTGGCCGCACTGGACCTGCCCACCGGCGCGGTCGCCTACGTCTGCGGCCCGGCCTCCTTCATGGCCGACATGACGGCCGCGCTCGTCGCGGTCGGCCTGGACCCCGGGGACATCCGGACGGAGCTGTTCGGGGCGATGCCGGCGGTCAACCCGGGCGTGGTCGCGCGGAACCGGCCGGCGCCGCACCAGCCGCCCGGCCCTCCGGGGCACGGGCCGCTGGTGACCTTCGCCCGTAGCGGGATCTCGGCACGCGTCGCCCCCGGCGCGCGCACCGTGCTCGAACTCGCGGACGCCTGCGACGTCCCGAGCCGCTGGAGCTGCCGGACGGGTGTCTGCCACACCTGCGTCACGCCGCTGCTCTCCGGCGACGTCTCCTACGCCCCGGACCCGGTGGACCCGCCGACCGACGGGCAGGTCCTCGTGTGCTGCGCGCATCCGGACACCGACGTCGTGGTGGACATGTGAACCACCCCCCTCCGACCGGTCGGGACCGGTACCCGACGATCGGGTGAGACGTCCTGGCGACACCCGGGCCGCTTCTCGTACTGTTAACTTTGCCAAGCGGTAGTATGCGGTGCCCACCCTGCACGTGATGCTCCGTGGCCGGACCCGGCGAACATCCGGGCGACTCCCCCGACGAAGCGACAACGTGGCCGGCTGATGAGGAGATCGTGGTGAGTGACGTCGAGGGTCCGCCCGGTATGCGGATAGGGGTCGTGGCGGAGAGCGCCGAGTCGGAGACGCGGGTCGCCGCGACACCGGACTCGGTGCGGAAGCTGATCGGGCTGGGCTACGCGGTGAGCGTGCAGTCCGGTGCGGGGGCGCGGGCCGGGTTCGAGGACTCCGCCTACGTCGAGGCGGGCGCCGAGATCGCCGACGGCCCGGTGTGGGACTCCGCGGTCGTGCTGGCCATCAACGCACCCGCGCCGGAGGAGATCGAGAAGCTGCAGCCGGGGACGACGCTGATCGCGATGCTCGCGCCGCGGTTCGAGCCGGAGCGGGTCGCGGCGCTGGCCGAGCGCGGGGTCACGGCGTTGTCCATGGATGCCGTGCCGCGGATCTCGCGCGCGCAGTCGTTGGACGTGCTGTCCTCCATGGCGAACATCGCCGGGTACCGGGCGGTGATCGAGGCGGCGCACGCGTTCGGGCGGTTCTTCACCGGGCAGGTCACCGCGGCGGGCAAGGTCCCGCCGGCGAAGGTGCTCGTCGCCGGGGCGGGTGTCGCCGGGCTGGCCGCGATTGGGACGGCGAACAGCCTCGGCGCGATCGTGCGGGCCACGGACCCGCGGCCGGAGGTGGCGGATCAGGTGAAGTCCCTGGGCGGGGAGTACCTGGCCGTCGAGGTGGAGCAGGAGGTGTCCACCGACGGCTACGCCAAGGCGACCTCGGAGGACTACGACCGCCGGGCGGCGGAGATCTACTCCGAGCAGGCCACGGACGTGGACATCGTCATCACCACCGCGCTGATCCCGGGACGCCCGGCGCCGAAGCTGCTGACCGCCGAGCAGGTCGCCTCGATGCGCCCCGGCAGCGTGATCGTGGACATGGCCGCCGCGCAGGGCGGCAACGTGGCCGGGACGGTCGCCGGTGAGGTCGTGGTGACGGACAACGGCGTCACGCTGATCGGCTACACGGACCTGCCGGGCCGGCTGCCC
>JAOZVV010000114.1:10519-41855 GCA_025869365.1 Pseudonocardia sp. | reverse complement strand
GAGGACGTCGCGGCACTCGTCCTGCGGTACGGCCAGTTGGCCGGTGGCCTCGGCGGTGCGGGCGTGCACGGCCATCGCCTCGAGCCGGGCGGCGTCGATCTCGGCCAGGAAGGTGGCGACGGTCGGGTCGGCATCGGCGGCGCTCTGCACGGCGAGGCGGAGCCGCGCGGTCCGCCGCATGATCGCGGTGTTCACGGCGGCGAAACGGCGCAGCCGGGTCGGCAGGTCGGTCTCGCCGAACAGGTCCTGCATCTCGGGGCGCTGCAGGAGATGGACGTCCTGCTCGTCGCCACCGATCGCGAAATCCCAGGCTCGATGCAACAACGTCGGCTTGTTCCGGAACGTCGCGTAGACGGTCTCCGCGGCGACGTGAGCGGACCGCGCGATCTCCGCGATCGTGGTGCTGCCGTATCCCCTGTCCACGAACAGCTCGTGCGCCGCGGCGAGGATCCGCCGCCGGTTCTCCTCGGCCTGCTCGCGGCGCCGGCTGGAGTCGTAGCGCCTCTTGACACCGGTCACAATCGGATACACCCTTACTGTATTGACTAATGTCTCACTGTATCGGAGGTTGTCATGGTAGCCGAGGTCGATGAGTTCCTCGCCGGGATGCTGCCGCGACAGATCGCCGCCGAGAAGGCGCTCTGCCAGGGCGACGCCGCGCCGCGCCGGCAGACCTGGTCGCAGCGCGAGCCGGTGACGGTGTTCGGTGCCTCCGGGGTACCGGTCCGTCGCGGCTGGGACGAGGTGAGCACTCTGTTCGAGGATCTGGCCGGCCGGTTCTCCGGCGTGCAGGCCTACGAGCTCGAACTGGTCGCCGCCGGGGCGAGCGGTGACCTCGCCTACACGGCGGGTCTCGAGCACAAGACGGCCGTCATCGACGGCGAGACGGTGACGTACACGCTGCGGGTCACCCACGTCTACCGGCGTGAGGACGGCGTGTGGAGGACCGTGCACCGCCACGGTGACCACGTCGACCAGGGCTTCGGCCGATCATGACCGAGCCGCCTCCCACCACCGTCGGCCCCACCGAGGGAACGCCGATCATCCTCCCGACCAGGGGGTACGGCCTGGTCAAGCTCGGTGCGGCCGACAGCGGCGGTGCCCTGTCGGCCTTCGAGCTCGTCCTCGAGCCGGGCGAGGGACCGGGCGCGCACGTCCACAGCCGCGAGCACGAGCTCTGGTACGTGCTCGACGGCGAGTTCCGGTTCCTGCTCGGCGACGCGCTGATCCACCAGCCCACGGGAGGGCTCGCCTTCGGCCCGCGCGGCACCCCGCACACCTTCCAGAACGTCGGCACCACCCGGGGACGGCTGCTGGTGATCACCGGGCCGGCCGGACTCGAGGACTTCTTCCTCGAGTACGACCGGCGCGCGAGCGGCCCGTACGACGCGCAGGCACTGGTGGCCGCCTCGCAGGCCGGCGGACTCGACTTCGCCGGTCCGCCGCTGCGCTCGCGCTGACCGTCAGTGCTCTCGCGCGCTCCGGGCCGGCTGACCTTCGTCGGCCGGGTTCCTCCCGGCTGCGGCCGGACGGCCCGGCCTCACCTCAGGTGCCGGGCGAAGAACCGGTTCCCGGCCTCCCCCTCGAACTCCGGGACGCCCGCATGTCCGCCCATGTTGGCGTGCAGCGTCTTCTCCGCGGTACCGAAGGCGTCGAAGAGGTCCAGGGCCATCTGCCGGTCGTTGCCCTGGTCGTCCCACTGCAGCAGGACCTGCAGCGGGATGGTGACCTGCCGGGCCTCGTCGAACAGGGCGCGGGGCACGAAGCTCCCGGCGAACAGGACGGCGGCCGAGATGCGTGGCTCGACCACCGCCAACCGGATGCCGATCGAGATGATCCCTCCCGAGAATCCGGTCGGGCCGCCGATCCCGGGCAGCGCGAGAAGGGCGTCCAGGAGGGCCTGCCATTCCGGGACCGCCTCGTCGACCAGCGGGAGGACGAGCCGGTCGACGATCTCGTCGTCGACCGGCTCGTCGGCCTCCACCTTCCGGCGCAGGTCGGCACGGGCCTGGTCGGCCGCGGGGGAGCGGGGCCGGTCGCCGCTCCCGGGGAGCTCGATGGTGGCCGCGGCGTAGCCCGCGGCGACGCAGTGCCGGGCCCGGCCGAGCAGCCGGGGGTACATCCTGTGCAGCCCGCCGGGGTGGCCCAGCAGGATCAGCGGGGCGGGGGCGGGAACGGATCCGGGCGTCCACAGGATGCCGGGGATCTCGCCGAGGGTGAACTCGCGTTCCCTGACGCCGTCGGCGAGGTGCTTGTCGGACGTGACGTTCATGGTCTTGCCTTTCGGGAGTGCTGGAACGGCGCTCCCGGACGACCTATCGCCCGACCGTGACCCCGGAGGGGAGCACCCATGTCGACACTGCGTTCACGGGTACCACCTCCTCGATCTCTCGCACGGCTGCCGTGACGGTAGCGGTGCTCGCCGTGGTCCGCCAACGATTTCGCGCAGGCTCCGTGAGCAGGGATAACGTCCGGCTGCGTCCTCGCGAGTCCCCGGGTGTGGTGGGAGCCGGCAGGTCGGTCGTGGCGGGGCAGGCACGGGCGATCGCGGACGCCTGGTCCCCGCCCGGGGCGCCGGAGAGCTGGTGGCTCACCGCCGCGACGTTCGCGGCGATCGCGGAGGAGGAGCCGCTCCTGGACCTGGCCGCCGCGATTCCGGCGGACCGGCTACCGCCGCTGCTGCTCGCTGCGGCCGTGCGGTTCCTGGCACTCGGCTCGGAGCTCGACCGGCACTACCCGCGGCCCGGTGGCGTGCAGCCACCGCGGGACCCGGGGTTCGGGGCCGAGCTGGCCGCGTTCGCCCGGCCGCGGCGGGCCGAGCTCGCCGAGGTCTGCTCGGGCCACCGCTACCAGATGAACGAGGTGGGCCGCTGCGCGGATGTGCTTCCGGTTCTCGCCGCGATCGCGGCGGAGGCGGGACGGCCGCTCGCTCTCGTGGACCTCGGCACCGGAGCTGGACTGGGCCTCAGCCCGGACCGCTACCGCTACACCTACACGGACCCCGACGGCGCCCGCCGGGAGACCGGCGACCCGGGGGCCCCGGTGCGGATCGAGTGCACCGTGCGCTCGGGCGTGCCGCCCGTCCCGCCGCAGGTGCCCGTCGTGGCGGCCCGGGTCGGGGTGGACGTCGAGCCCCTCGACGTCGCGGACCCGCACGTGCTGGCCTGGCTCGCGGCGTGCGTGCCGCCCGAGGTGGGCGCGGTCACCCGGTTCGCGGCCGCGGCTGCGCTGGCCCGGTCGGAGCCGGTCCGGAAGGTGCGGGGCGACCTGCTCGACGTCCTGCCCGCGGTCGTCGCCTCGCTGCCGGCCGACGCGCTGGTGTGCCTGGTCGACACCTACGTCCACGTGTTCCTGCCGCCGCAGGACCTGCGCCGGTTCGACGCGCTGGTGGACGAGATCGGCCGGGAGCGCGACGTGGAGTGGGTCTCGGTCGATCCGCTCGTACCACTCGGGCCGGAGGCGCGGGCCACGGTGCAGGGCCTCGACGTGCCGAACGCCTGGGTGCGCGAGAACCGCGAGGGAGGGGTGTCCGGCGTGATCGGCCGGGTCAGCATCCGCGACGGGGTGCGGACCGGCACCGTGCTCGGTAGGGCCCACCTCGGCGCCGCCTGGTTGGAATGGCTGTGACCCCGCCGCCGACGCCGCCTCACCCTGCGAGTCGGGGTCAGCTCGGCGCGTAGAACTTCTCGGGGTCGAGCGCGAGGGCGGCCTTCACCATGTGTGCGGCGTCGTCGGCGAGGACCTCCCAGCGGCCCTCCTCCAGCCCGTCGAGCGCGGCTCGGACGATCACGGCGGGATCGGCCTTGGGCACGTCGTGGCCGGCCATCATGTCGGTGTCGGCGGCACCGAGGTGCAGACCCGTGACCTGAGTGCCCTGTCCGGCCAGCTCGAGGCGCACCGCGTTGGTGAGGTTCCACTCGGCCGCCTTCGCCACCGCGTACCCGCCGGCTCCGGGAGTGGCGAACCAGGACAGCGCCGAGAGCACGTTGAGGATCGCGCCGCCGGCGAGCTGGGGGGCGAAGGCCCTGATGACCGAGAGTGTCCCCCAGAGGTGGGTGTCGAGCTCCTGGCGAAGCAGGTCGAGGTCACCGGTGAGGAGATCGGCGCCCGTGGCCACGCCGGCGTTGTTGACGACGAGGTTCACGTCGGGGGCCGCCGCGGCCGCGGCGGTGACCGAGGTCGGATCGGTGATGTCGAGCTGGAGGACCTCCACCCCGGGGAGGTCGACGAGCTCGGGTCGGCGTGCGGTGGCGTACACGCGGGCGGCGCCGCGCTCCAGCAACTGGGTGGCGAAGTGTCGCCCGAGGCCGCGGTTGGCCCCGGTGACCAGGGCATGTGCTCCGGAGATCTGCATGGGTCTACGCTAAAACCTGACGTCGACGTGAGGGGCAAGGTTCGGCCCCTGGGCTGTGAGGGGGGTCATGGATGCGGATCGGTGAGCTCGCCGCCCGCAGCGGTGTGAGCGTGCGCGCGCTGCGCTACTACGAGGAGCACGGCCTGCTCGCGAGCAGCCGGAGCGCGTCGGGGCAGCGCCACTACACCGGGTCCGCGCTCGAACGCGTCCACCTGATCCAGCGACTGTTCGCGTCCGGCCTGTCCAGCCGGACCATCGCCGAACTGCTCCCGTGCGTCGACGCGAAGGTGAGCACGCCCGAGTCGCGGGCCCGGCTGGCGGCCGAGCGGGAGCGCATCGACGCCCAGATCGGCGAGCTGACCGCCGCGCGCGACAGCCTCGACGACGTGATCGCCTCGACCGCGAGCCCGTTCACAGGCTGCCGGTACGTCCCCGATCCGGCCGGGCCGGCTGTTCCCGCGCAGGAGGTGCCGAGCCGGGCGGCGACGCTGGACGCGGCCTCGTAGGAATCACCCGGGAGTCACCCGGCGCGGAGGGCCGGCGGACGTCACCCTGTCGTGGTCCGCCCGGCGCCGCCGCGGTCTGGTTGCGGGGCGTGGCGACCCTGCTCACGTCCACGGTCGTCTCGGGCTGCAGCCTGCTCGGCGCCGCTCCGGGTGAACGCACGTTCTACGTGAGCCCGACGGACGCCGCCGCCGGCACCTCTGCGAGCACTGCCTGGCGCACCCTCGAACGGGCCACCTCGGCCTTGGTGCTCCCGGGGGAGCGGCTGCTGCTCCAGGGGGCGGCCGGTTCACCGGGCGACTCCTGCTGGACCGCGCGGACGCCGGCAACCCCGCCGACCCGGTGGTCGTGGGTTCCTGCGGCGATGGCCGGGCGGTGATCGAGGGAACGGACGACGCCGCGGTGGTCGTGCTCGACACGTCCGGAGTGGAGGTGCGGGACCTGACCCTGGTGGGAGCCGGTTCGGTCCGCCCCGGGTCGGCGGGCGTGTGGTTCTTCAGCGACCTGCCGGACGGGCAGGTGCTCGGCAACGTCGCCGTCTCGCAGGTCGAGGCGAGCGGGTTCGTCAACGGGATCGAGGTCGGCAGCGAGCACGCCGGGAACGGGTTCCGCGATGTCCGCATCGAGGACTCCGTCGTCCACGACAACCGGGACGCCGGCGTGGCGGTGTACGGGCCGGAGTTCGACCCGGCCGCGCCGCGGTACGCGCACGAGGAGGTCTCCGTCACCGGCGTCACCGCGTCGGGCAACGTGGACGACCCGGCCAACACCCGGCGCAACACCCGGAGCGGGATCGTGCGCGGCGGGTCCGTGTCCCGGTCCGTCGCACACGACAACGGCGGCTCCGGTGGCGCGGGCGAGGGGCCGGTGGGCATCTGGGCCTACGACTCCACCGGCATCGTGATCGAGCACAACCTGTCCTACCGCAACCGGACGGCCACGCTCACCGACGGCGGCGGCTTCGCGCTGGACCAGAACACCGCCGACTCCGTGCTGCAGTACAACCTGTTCTACGACAACCACGGGCCCGGCTCTCTCGTCCACACCGGACAGGACAACGACGCACACCACGGCAGCACCGTGCGGTTCAACGTCAGCAGCGGCGACGCGCATGATCGGCGTGGGCACGCCGATGGGCGACCCGACCGGGGTGCCGGTCAGGGCCGGCAGCCCGGGCATCGGCGCGCTGCAGGCTCACCGGCCCGGGTAGCCCCCGGGTGCTCCTGCCGGAACCGCGAGGTGTCGCGGCGCGGCTCGGCCGTCCCGCCGTGCCTCCTCGTTCCTCAGCCGGTCGACGTGATCTGGACGTAGAGCGGGAAGAGGGTGGCAGGCATGCGCACCTCAGGAAGGCCTCTGACTAGACTGATCGGCGCATATTACTCGGCTGTTCAGATCAACCTCCATCGCCTTTTTGGTGCTCTTGACCGGCCTCGCCGACGGGGACGGCCATGCCCCTGCTACCCCGCAGGTTCGGGGTTCGAGGGGTGGTCGGTGTAGTCGTCGGCCCAGTTGCCGAGCATCGGGAGCAGGCGCGCGGTCTGTGAGTCAGGCTCGACGGTGTAGACGATGAGCGTCTGCTCGGGATCGTGCGGTCCCACCACCGACTCGATCCCGAACGTCAGCGGGCCGGCCACCGGGTGGGCGATCCGCTTGGTCACCGATGTGCGGAACGTGACGCGCCGGTCGCCCCACCACCGCGCGATGTCGGGGTCGCGACGGCGCAGGTCGGCGACCTGGGCGGCGAGGCGACGGTCCTCGGGATGACGCCCCACCTCGTAGCGCATCGCGCCCACGGCGGCCGCGGCGAAGTCCGCCCAGTTCGCGATGCGGCGGCGCGCCAGCGGGTCGAGGAACAGCCAGGCCGCGAACGAGGACCCGGGTTCCAGCGGGGTGCCGAGGACCGCGGTGAGCAGCGCGTTGCGGGCGAGCACCTCGCTGCGGCGGCCGAGCAGCAGCGCCGGCACGTGGTCCAGGGTCGTCAGCAGCCGCAGCATCCCGGGCTCGGCGCGCTGCGCGATGCCGGTGTCCCCGCTCCCGCGGTGCCCCCGCGACGGCGCGGCGAGGTGACGCAGGTGGGCGCGCTCGATGTCGTCGAGCTGCAGTGCCCGCGACAGCGCCTCCAGCACGTCCTCGGTGACGGTGTGCTGGCGCCCCTGCTCGAGACGGCTGTAGTGGTCCGGGCTCAGGCCCGCGAGCACCGCCAGCTCCTCCTTGCGCAGGCCCGGCACCCGGCGAGGTCCGGGGAACGGGGCGATCCCGGCCCGGGCGGGTGTCAGGCCGTCACGCCGCGAGCGCAGGAACGCCCCGAGGGCGGCGCGGTCGGCAGGCATGCGACGAGCCTAGGGACGTCCGGGGTGGCGGGCGTGGTCACGCTGTGCCCAGGCAGAACACGCGCTGGCCCGCCCTGTCGCGACGACGTCGGATGAATCCATGTCAACCACAGCACGCCGCTCCGCCCTCGTCACTGGTTCCACCAGCGGCATCGGTGCCGCCATCGCCCGAGCCCTCGCCGCCGACGGTTTCCACGTCGTCGTCACCGGCCGGGACAAGACCCGGGGCGATGCGGTGGTGGCCGGCATCGAACGCGCCGGCGGGTCCGCGGACTTCCTGGCCTCCGATCTCGCCGCCTCTCCGGACGAGGTGCGCGCCTTCGCCGGGCGGGCCGTGGCGACCGCGGGCGGGCACCTCGACGTGCTCGTGCACAACGCCGCCGTGTGCCCGCTCGCCACCACCACCGGCCTGTCCGACGCCGACCTCGAGTCCGCCCTGGCGGTGAACGTCCGTGCACCGCACGTCCTGACCGCGGCACTGGCCCCCGCGATGGCCGAGCGCGGATCCGGCGCGATCGTCGTCGTCATCGGCTCCTGGATGGCGTCGGTCGGACACGCGTTCGTCGGGCTCTACTCGGCCACCAAGGCGGCCGAGGCCCAGCTCGCCCGGAGCTGGGCCGCCGAGTTCGGGCCCCGCGGCGTCCGGGTCAACACCGTGTCCCCCGGGGCGACCCGCACCCCGATCAACGACGCGGACGGCGACGTCGTCGCGCGCATGACCGCCGGCATCCCGGCCGGTCGCCCGGGCACCCCGGACGACATCGCGGCCGCGGTCGCCTGGGTCGTCTCCGACCGGGCGGCCTACATGCACGGCGCCGAGATCGCCGTCGACGGCGGGATCACCTCGACCCGGCCGGCCTGACGATCCTGTCAGCGCACCAGGGGCTGGTCAGCGCATCAGGGACTGGGTGCCCAGGACGACGGCGAGGGCCAGGCGGTCCGCGTCCTCGGTGCCGGGTTCGGCGGTGTAGACGGTGATCCGCAGGTCGTCCAGGGCGACCAGCAGGGTGTCGCAGTCGAGGGTGATCGGGCCGACGGCCGGGTGGTCGATGGTCTTGTGTCGGGACGGGTCGGGCAGGGACAGCGGGGTCTCGGCGTCCCAGAGCTCGGCGAAGCGCGGGCTGCCGGACGCCAGGTGGGTGATCAGGCGTCGCAGGGCGCGGTCCGCGGGGTAGCGCGAGGCCGTCAGGCGCAGGTCGGCCACGAGCCGGGCCTCGTGCTCGGCCTGTTCCTGCTCGGTGTGCACGACCCGCGAGGGCAGGCGGGTGACGTTGCGCCAGACGGCGTTGCGGTCCAGGCCGCGCCAGGTCGTCGTCTCGCCCATCAGCGCGTCGTAGGGCGCGTTGGCCAGCACGAGCGTCCAGCCGGCGTCGTACACGACCACCGGGGTGTGCGAGAGCCGGTCGAGCAGCCGATGCACGCTCGGGGTGACCCGCGACGGCATGACGTCAGGGCCGGGCGCGGCGTGGCCGGCCAGCCGGTAGAGCAGGTCACGTTCGGTGTCGGACAGGCGGAGTGCCCGGGCGAGTGACTCCACCACCTGCGCCGACGGCGTGGTCGCGCGCCCCTGCTCGAGGCGGGTCAGGTAGTCGGCCGAGATACCGGCGAGCGCGGCCAGCTCCTCGCGGCGCAGCCCGCCGGCCCGGCGTCGGCGGCCCACCGGCACGCCGACGGCCTCCGGCGCCACCCGGTCGCGCCAGCGGCGAACCGTCGGGCCGAACTCCCACGCTTCCATGTGCTCCAGTCTGCGCGAGCCCGCCGCGGTTGTCCTGGTCCTGGCAGTCCTGGGTGAACCGGACGTCTGCCCGGGGCCCGGCGGGTCCCGCAGCCTGGGGCCATGACCGAATCCGGAACAGTTCTGATCACCGGTCCGACCCGCAACCTGGGCCGCCACGCCGTCCTGGCCATGGCCGGCCGCCCGCCCGGGCAGCGCCCCGACCTCCTGCTGGTCGGCCGCGCCGGGAAGGACCTGACCGCGGTCGCCGACGAGGCCCGCGCGCGTGGCGCCCGCGTGCACGAGATCGGCTGCGACCTGTCGCGCCTGTCCGACGTCCGTGCCGCCGCGGCCACGGCCCGCGACCTCCTCGCCACCGGCACCGTCCGGCCGCTGCGCGGGCTGATCGCCAACGCGGGCGTCATGTCGGCCGACACCCGGCAGTCCTCGCCCGACGGCTACGAGACGACCTTCGCCGTGAACCACCTCGCCCACGCCCAGCTCATCGGTGGTCTGCTCGCCTCGTTCACCGCCCCGGCGCGAGTCGTGCTGCTCGGCTCGAACACCTACCACGCCAACGTCTGGCGGAAGCTGCTGCACGTGGCCGAGGCCGAGTGGGCGGATCCCGTCGAGCTCGCCCGCCCGGCCCCCGGTGGGCAGGCCCCGAGCATGACCGCCTCGGGTGTCGCCTACTCCACCGCCAAGCTGGCGATCCTCTACTACGCCCACGAGTTGCAGCGCCGCGCCGGCGACGGGATCGCCGTGTCGGTCTTCGAGCCGGGCTGGATGCCCGGCACCGCGCTGGGTCGTGGCGCACCCGCGGCGGCCCGGGCGATCAGCCGCGCGCTGGGCCGCGTCCCGGGTGTGTCGACGCCGCGACGCTCGGGGCCGCTGCTGGCCGCGATCGCCCTCGACGACACCTGGGCGCACCTGCGCGACGGTGCGTTCGTGGTGAAGTCGACGCCGACCGAGGTGGAGCCGGTCGCCCACGACCGGGCCCGGGAGCGGCGCCTGTGGGAGGCGACCGCCGAGCTGCTGGAGCGCGCAGGCGCGCCACGCTAGTACCGCATCACCCGGTCGGGTCGTGCCAGGAGTGCCCGTCGGGCAGGAGCGCGTCCGCCTCCTTCGGCCCCCAGCTTCCCCGCGGGTAGCGGTGCAGGGCGACGACGTCGTCGAGTACCGGGTCGACGACCCGCCAGGCGGCCTCCACCGCGTCCTGCCGGGCGAAGGGAAGCCGGTTGCCGTCCAGCGCGGCCCCGATGAGCCGGTCGTAGGGGCGCATGTCCGAACCGGGTTCCTCGGCGAAGGTCAGGTCCTCCACCTGCGGGACCCGGCCCGGGCCCGGCTTCTTGCCCGCCAGGCTGACGGTGATCTGGGCCTCGGGCCAGATCCGGAAACGCAGCGCGTTGGTCGGTATCGGCTCGGTGCCGCCGAAGATGTCCTGCGGCGGGCGATGGAAGCGGATGCTCACCTCGGTGGCGGTGACGGGCAGCGTCTTGCCGGCCCGGATGAGGATGGGGACACCGGCCCACCGCCAGGTGTCCGCCGCCAGCCGCACCGCGACGTAGGACTCCGTGGTCGAGAGCGGGTCGACGCCCGGCACGTCGCGGTAGCCCTCGTACTGGCCGCGGACGACGTCGTCGGGGGTCAGCGGGCGCAACGCCCCGATCACCCGGGTCTTGGAGTCGAGCCACGAGTCGGGGGACCGCCCGGTCGGGGGATCGGCCAGCACGCTGGCCAGGACCTGCAGCATGTGGTTCTGCACGACGTCGCGGATGGCGCCGGTGCGGTCGTAGAAGCGGCCGCGGTCGGCGACGTCGAACGCCTCGGCCATGGTGATCTGGATGCCGGCGACGTAGGTGCGGTCGAGCAGCGGTTCCAGGATCGAGTTGGCGAAGCGCGCCACCAGCACGTTGTTCAGCGGGTCCAGCCCGAGCCAGTGGTCGACGCGGTAGACGGCGTCCTCCGGGAAGTACCGCTTCATCGTCGCGTTGAGTTGCTGCGCGCTGGCCAGGTCCGTCCCGAACGGCTTCTCCACCATCACGCGCGCGTGCTCGGCGCGCCCGGCCCCCGAGATGCCCTCGGCGATGCGCCCGAACAGGACCGGCGGCACCTCCAGGTAGAACAGCACCCGGGTCCCGCTACCGATCTCGTCCGACATCGCCGCGTAGGTGGCGGGGTCGCCGAGGTCCCCGTCGACGTAGCGCAGCAGGCCGAGCATCGTCCGGGCCGCCGGGCTCGCGGGATCCATCCCGTTGAGCGTCAACGACGCGGCGGCGTAGTCACGGAACTGGTCGAGCCCCCAGCCGCTCTTGGCCACCCCGATCACGGGGACGTCGAGCACCCCGCGCTCCACCAGCCCGACCAGCGCGGGGAAGGTCTCCAGCTTTGCCAGGTCACCGGTCGCGCCGAAGATCACCAGTGCGTCCACGCGGTCCGCCACCATCGCTCCTGCTCCCGTCGTCGTCATCGCGGCGTCATCCCAGCCGTTCGATCAGGTGGTCGCCCACACGCAGCGCGTTCGCGATGGCCGTCAAGGACGGGTTCACCGCGCCGATGCTGGGGAAGAAGCTCGTGTCGACGACGTAGAGGTTGTCCAGCTCGTGGGCCTTGCAGTCGGTGTCGAGCGCCGAGCTCGCGGGGTCGGTGCCGAACCGCACGGTCCCGGCCTGGTGGGCGGTGGCGCCGATCGGCATGCCCTTGTGCATGTAGATGCTGTGGTGCAGCAGGTGCTTCTCGTGCATGCCGAGGTCACCCAGCCTGCCCTGCAACTGCCGGCGCAGGCGCTTGAGCGCCTCGATGTTGTTCCCCTCGTCCAGCGCGAGGTGGATACCGCCGTCCCGGTCGAGGGTGACGCGGTTCTCGGGGTGCGGCAGGTCCTCGCCGCACAGCCAGAAGTCGACCGCATGGCGGGCGATCTCCTCGAACGGCATCTCGGGGGAGAGCACCCCGGCCCAGTGCGGGGCGTTGGCCCGGATCTGTTCGGCGTCGGACTTGCCCAGCATCTGCACCCCGCCGAGCGGGTAGTCGAAGTCGTCGCTGCCCAGGTACCAGTCGTTGAGGGCGAGGGTCTTCTGGAACGTGGTGGGGTTCGGCTCCTTGGACACGGCCATCAGGGCCAGGTTGTTGTGCCGCATGTAGTGCCGGCCCACCACGCCGGAGCCGTTGGCCAGGCCGTCCGGGTGCTGGTCGTTCGCGGAGCGCAGCAGCAGGACCGCGGAGTTCACCGCGCCGGCCGAGACCACCACGATGTCCGCGGTGAACCGGGCCGTCGAACCGTCGCCGAGCTCGGCGACCCCGGTGGTGTCCGTGCGGCCGCTCGGATCGGTCTCCAGACGCTGCACGTGGGCGTCGGTGACCAGGTGGACGCCGTCGTGCTCGAGCGCAGGATCGACGCAGATCACCTGGGCATCGGCCTTGCCCTTGACCAGGCACGGGAAGCCGTCCACCCGGTCGCACCGGATGCAGACGCTGTCGTGGACCGGCAGGCCGTGCTCGTCCTGGGTCAGGTTCACCCCGATGGGCAGGTGGAAGGGGTGCAGGCCCTGTTTCTCCAGGTCGTCGGACAGCTGCTGGATCCGTTGCTCGTGCTGCACCGGCGGATAGAAGTACTGTCCGCTGACCGGGCCCTCGGTGGGGTCCTCGCCGTGGCGGCCGTGCACCAGGTACAGCTCCTCGGCCTGCGTGTAGTACGGCTCGAGGTCCTGGTAGCCGATCGGCCAGGCCGGGGAGATGCCGCCGTGGTGGCGCAGCTCGCCGAAATCCTGCGGGCGCAGCCGGAACAACGCGGCCCCGTAGAACTTGGTGTTGCCGCCGACGTAGTAGTTGACCTCCGGGGGGAACTCGTCGCCGTGCGCGTCGTACCAGAACTCCGGGGCCCGGTACTTGCCCTTGACGAACACCGCCGTGGAGTCCCAGTTGTCCCGCTCGCGGGGCAGGTAGCCGCCCCGTTCGAGCAGCAGTACCTGCTTGCCGGACGGTGCGAGCCGGTGGGCGAGCGTGCCGCCCCCGGCGCCGGTGCCGATGATGATCACGTCGTAGTGCCGATCGTCGGTCACGCGCTTCTCCCTTGTCCCGACTCACTGCCTCTCAGGTCACGCCGGCCGGGCGCGTCGCTCCGGCCCCCCGGGTACCGTGCTGCGTCGGCCGGGCCGCCACATCGCCCCGCAAGGGTGGTCGGGGGTGCCGCAGCCGCTGCGTCGACCACGGTGGGCGAGGTCCGACGGCCGCCGCGAGGCGCCGTCCGAGGCCCCGGCCCCGGTCCGATCACTCCTCCGGTGCGGGTGATGTGCCGTGACCGTGCCCGGCGGATCGTCGGCGGTGTCCGCTGCCTGGGCACTTCGGCCCGACGGAGGAACCCATGACCGAGGCCGCACCGGCCGAACCCGGATCGACGGCGGACCCGCGGACGTCCGCCCCGGACAGCCCGGACCGCCCGCTCGACCCGGGCCGGGCATGATCCATCTCCGCGTGGTCAGCCCGTCGGACCTGACCGAGAGGACGCTCGCGTTGCTGATCGGGGATCCGGGTGTGCTGAACCTGGTCGTGCTTCCGGGCCGGGCACGCAACCCCGACGGGGACGCGATCGAGTGCGACGTGCTGGGCGGCACCGCGAACACGGTGCTCGCGAGCCTGCGCCGACTCCAGCTGGACCGACGCGGTTCCGTCGTGGTCGAGCCGGTCGAGTTCGCGGTCTCCCGGCGGGCGGCCGACGTCGAGGCGGGCCCGCTCGGCGCGCTCCGCGACGCGCCGGTCTGGGAGGCGGTCGAGGCCCGCATCCGCGCCGACGGGCGGTACCCGCCGAGCTTCTACCTCTTCCTGATCACGGCGGGGATCATCGGTGCGGTCGGGATCCTCACCAACTCCCAGATCCTCATCGTCGCGGCGATGGTCCTCGGTCCCGAGTACGGCGCGATCACGTCCGTGGCGCTGGGGTTGGATCGGCACTCCGGGAAGGCCGTCCGGGACGGGCTGTCCGCGCTGGCCCTCGGGTTCCTGCTGGCCATCGCGGCCGCGTTCGCGTTCGCCCTGCTGGTCCGTGTCCTCGGCCTGGAGCCCACCGCCTTCCGGCTGGGGATCCGTCCGGTCACCGCACTGATCGACACCCCCAACGTCTACTCGCTGGTCGTCGCCGTCCTGGCCGGCATCGTCGGGATCGTCTCGCTGACCCACGCGCGGACCAGCACCTTGCTCGGCGTGTTCATCTCCGTGACCACCATCCCGGCTGCATCCGCCATCGGCGTCGCGAGCGCGTTCGGCAGCTGGAGCGAGACGCGGGGTTCGGTGTTCCAGCTGCTGCTCAACATCGTCGTGCTGATCGTGGTGGGCCTGATGACGCTGCGGTTCGTGCGCCTGCTGTGGCGGCGGGTCGGCGAGCGTCGCGGCCGCTGAGTGGTCAGAGGATCGCGATGGGGTTGACCGGGGAACCGGTCGCCGACGGGAGGCGCAGCGGGGCTATGGCGCACAGGAACGACCAGCGCTCTCCCCCCACGCAGTGCGGCAGCAGCTCCTCGAACTGCAGATAGTCCAGCAGGTGCAGGCCCATCGCGGTGATGGCGAGGACGTGGACCGGGAAGTCGACGCCGGCGGTGCTGCTCGGGGCGGTGTCGTTGTTGCCGTCGCTGCCCAGCGCGGCGATCCCGCGTTCGGCCAGCAGCGGCAGCGTGGTCGGATGCAGTCCGGCGCGTGCCTGCGCGGCGTCCCACGCCCCGAGCTCGGTGCGGCGCCGGCGGTGGCCGACGCGGACGAACAGCAGATCGCCGGTGCCCACCCGGACGTGCTGCGTGCGCTCGGCCGCCTCGAGGTCGGCGACGGTCACGTGGTCGCCCGGATCCAGCCACGGCACACCGCGCACCCGTGGGATGTCGAGCAGCACCCCTCGACCGACGATCCCGTCGCGGGCCACGTCGATCGACAGCGCGGGCTCCCCGTCGGCGGTGACGGTGCCTGGCGGCACGCCGTTGTACAGCGCCCCGTCGTAGGCGACGTGGCACAGGGCGTCGATGTGGCTGTCGGCGTTGCCGTGCACGTTCATCGCCAGGCTGTCCATGGCGAAGTGCAGACCGGGTGCGGTGATCCGGCCGTCGACGCCGACCATCTCGTGGCTGCAGGGCTCGGGATTGTCCGGGGAGGCCACCGTCTCGATCGGCGCGGCCAGCGACACGGTCCGCCCCGTTCGGACCTCCCCGACCGCGGCCAGCACCTGGGCCGGGGCGAGGTCGGTCAGCGCGCCGCGTCGGTCTCCCGGACCCCGGGCCGTCGTGTCCCGGAGCCGCGCGAACAGCGCCTCGAACTCCGCCGAGGTGAGCCGGGGTGCACCGGGGTGCTCCGCGGTTCCCGCGTGGGTGGCCATGGGGCTGCGGGTCTCCTGCCGGGGTCTCGGCCTGCACGGGCGGTGGGCGCCGACGATCCTGAGGTCGCCGGCGCCGCGGTGTCCTCACCCGGACCGGGTGAGCCGAATGATCACCGGTTCGGTGCCCGGGCCGCCCGGTCGCCCCCGCCCGTCGTCGAGGTCGTGCTCGGGGACGGCGCCGGGCTGTCGGCGGGACGGGGCCGGTCGAGCGTGATGTGGGGACGGTCCTCGTCGTCGCCGCCCCAGGCGATGCGCCGCGGTGCCGACGACGCCTCGACCACGGCGGAGTGGTCGCGGTCGAAGTAGTCCCAGGCCCACGACAGGAACGCGTCGGCCTTGCTGTGGGTCCCGCTCAGGAGCATGGCGTGGACACCGAGCCACGCCGCGAAGGCGAGCGGGCCCTCGACCTGGTGTCGATGCCTGCCGACCTCGGCGACGGCGGCGTTGCGGCCGATCATCGCCATGATGCCCTTGTCCTTGTACCTGAAGGGCTCGGGCGGCTCGTTCCGGAGCTGACGCAGGATGTTCCCGGCTGCCCACCGGCCCGACTGCTGGGCCACCGAGCCCAGCTGCGGCAACGTCGGCGCGCCCTCCTCGCCCGAGGGGATGTTCGCGACGTCGCCGACGGCGTAGACCCCCGGATGGCCGGCGACCGTCAGGTCGCGTCCGACGTCGAGCCGTCCGCCCCGGCCGAGGACCGGACCGAGCGTCTGCACGACCGCCGAGGCGGACTCCCCGCCACCCCACACCACGGTCCGCGCCCGGATCGTGGTCGCGTCGTCGAACTCGACCCGGTCGGGGTGAACGGCGGTGACGCCGACCCCGAGCTGGACGTCCGCCCCGGCCTCGGTGAGCTTGCCCAGGGCGTAGTCGTGGGCCTTGCTCGAGAACTGGCCGAGGAGCGTCGGTGAGCGGTCGACGATGGTGATCTTCCCGGCGGGGTCGAGGCGGCCGGTGGCATGCAGGGCCGCCATCAGCTCGGCCAGCGCACCGGTGGTCTCGACCCCCGTCGGGCCGCCACCCACGACCACCACGTCGAGCCCCCCCGGCTCGGCGGACCCGCCCCGGTCCACGGCCTCCTGCACCACCTGCTGCAGGTGCAGGCGCAACCGCTCGGCGTCGGCCACCGAGTACAGCGGGAACGCGTGCTCGGCCGCCCCGGGCACGCCGAAGAAGTTCGGTCGGGCACCCGCCGCCACCACCAGGTGAGAGCCGGTCAGGGTCCGCCCGTCCGACAGCACCAGGCTGCGTTCGGCGAGCTCGACCCCGGCCACCTGCGCCGTGACGAGCGACACCGACGGATAGTCCGCGAAGATCACCCGATGCGGCCTGGCGATGTCCTCGGCAGGCAGCTGTGCACTCGCCACCTGGTAGAGCAACGGCTGGAACTGGTGGTAGTCGTTGCGGTCCACCAGGACCACGTCGATCCCCTCGTCGCCCAGCTTCTGCGCACAGGCGACGCCGGCCAGCCCACCGCCCAGGACGAGGACCCGATCGGCCCTGGTGCCGGTCCCGCTCATCCCGACCACTCCGCGATCCGGTCGGCCAGGATGATCCGGCCCGCGGCCTCGATGAGGGCGAGGTGGGAGAAGGCCTGGGGGAAGTTGCCGAGGTGGCGAGCCCGGTCGACCTCGAACTCCTCGGCGTAGAGCCCGAGGGGCGAGGCGACCCGCAGGAGGCGTTCCATGAGGCTGGTGGCCCGGCGCATCTCCCCGACGATCGTGAGCGCGGACACCAGCCAGAAGCTGCAGATGAGGAAGGTGCCCTCCTTGCCGGAGAGCCCGTCGTCGGTCTCGCCGGTGACGTAGCGCAGCACGAAGCCGTTCTCGGTCAGCTCCGAGTCGATGGCGTCGACGGTGTTCTTCATCCGCTCGTCGCTCCCGGGGAGGAACCCGAACAGGGGGGCGAGCAGGGTCGAGGCGTCGAGCGCGTCGGTGTCGTAGTGCTGGCGCAGGACGCCGCGGTCGCTGACGCCGTGGGCGAGGATGTCCGCCCGGATCTCCTCGGCGGTCTCGGCCCAGCTCTGCTGCAGGGCGTCGTCGCCGCGGATCTCGGCCAGCTTGGCGGCCCGGTCCAGGGCGACCCAGCCCATCAGCTTCGAGGACACGTAGTGCTGGGGCTTCCCGCGGGCCTCCCAGATCCCCTGGTCCGGCTCACGCCAGGCCGCGATGGCGCCCTCCGCCTGGGACCGCACCAGCGGCCACAGGCGTCGTGGCAGGCGTCGGCTCCGGCGTGTGTGCAGGAGGATGGCGTCGAGCACCGCTCCGAAGACGTCGTTCTGGCGCTGGTCGAACGCGGCGTTCCCGATCCGGACCGGACGCGCGCCCTCGTACCCGGACAGCTCGTCTCGTGTCGACTCGGTCAGGTCCCGCCTGCCGTCGATCCCGTACATGATCTGCAGGCCGCCGTCCTCGGTCGGTTCGACGTCGGCGACGAACTGCATGAACTCGTCGGCCTCCCAGTCCAGGAGCAGGTAGTGCAGTGCCTGCAGGGTGAAGGTGCTGTCCCGGATCCACGTGTACCGGTAGTCCCAGTTGCGCTCGCCGCCCGGCGTCTCCGGCAGCGAGGTGGTCAGCGCGGCGACCGTGGCGCCGGTGGGCATGTACGTCAGGCCCTTGACCGTGAGCGCCGAACGTTCGAGCGGGTGGCGCAGCGGGTGGTCGGGGATGCGCGCGCGGGCGAGCCAGTTGCGCCAGAACCGGACCGTCGCCTCGATGCGCGCGGTGGCGTCGGCGGCGTCGGTCGGCGCGGCGAGGTCCGCCGCCCACGACAGGGCGCAGAAGGCCCGCTCGCCCTTCCCGAGCACGTGGCGGGCGCGGGCGGAGCTGCCCTCGATGCCGATCGACATGTCGCTGGTCAGCCGGAGGGTCTGCCCGGCCCCCGTGGCGTCGGCGGAGTTGCCCGCGTCGTCGACCAGCGTCCACCCGGCGGCGTCCCGGCCGTAGTCGAACGCCGGTTCGCAGACCAGCTCGATCTCGATGGATCCTTCGAGGCACTCGACCGTACGCACGAGGAGGTGCTCGGCATCGTCGTCGGCGGGTGGTCTCGTGTGCGGGGTGACGGTGTCCGGTCCCTGGCGTGGCCCCATCGTCAGGGCGTCGTGGACGAGGACCCATCCGCCGGGGGTGTGCCAGGTGGTGGTCAGCACCTGGGTGCCGGGCACGTACGTCCGCGCGGTGGGCACGTTGATGCCGTAGGGGCCGAACCGGAAGGAGCCGGCGCCGCGGTCGAGGAGGTTCCCGAACACACTCGGCGAGTCGAAGGCGGGCACGCACAGCCAGTCGACCGAGCCGTCCGGCGCGACCAGCGCGCCGGTGTGGCAGTTCGACAGGAACGCGTAGTCGGCGATCGGAGGGAAGGGCGATGTCGTGAGGCTCATGTGCCGGACTCCTTCAGTCGTGTGCGGTCGGGGCCACCTGCGGGTCCGTCACCGACGGGCCGATCCGCGACGCGATCGGCCGCGTCGGCGACGCCCTCCTCGGGAAGGAGGCCGCGCTGGTCGAGGACGTAGAGCAGGACGAAACCGGGGAGCACGACGACGACGGCCAGCGCCACGGCCACCAGCACCGCGGTCAACGTGCCGGACGAGGACGCCGCCGCGGTGAACGTCAGGCTCTCCGGCAGGACGTAGGGCCACTGCGCCACACCCCAGGAGACGACGGCGGTGGCGACCGCGACCACGGCGAGTGCCCGTGCGCCGCGCGCGGCGGCGCGCCCGAGCAGCAGCAGAGCGGCCACCCCGCAGGCGATGCTCAGGATCACCACCGGGAGGGCGCGCGAGGTGAGACCGTCGAACAGGTAGCCGGCGTCGGCGTGCAGCACGACGGCGCCGACGGCGACCGTCACGGCGACCACGACGGCGGAGATGACCGCCCGGCGGCGGAAGTACTCGGCCATGTCCGTCTCGTCCAGGCGCCGGGCGTCCCACACGAGGTACACCGCGGACAGGTAGGCGGCCGCGGTGACGGCCAGGACCCCGCCCACCACGGAGGTCGGATTGATCCAGCTGCCGACCGGGTCCCCCGCCCGGCCACCGGCCGGCACCCGCCCGGAGGCGATCCCGCCCATGATCGCGCCCATGCAGTACGGGACGAGAACCGAGGAGAGCGCGAACCCTGCTCCGAAGACCCGGCGGGCCCACGTGGCGACGACCGCCTTGCGGAAGGCGAAGCTCGCTCCGCGCAGCACGATGCCCAGGGCCGCGATCATCAGCGGGACGAACAGCGTCAGCGTGATCGAGGCGTACGCCTCGGAGAACGACGTCCACAGGACGACGAAGATGAAGATCAACCAGACGTGGTTGGCCTCCCACACCGGTCCGATCGAGTGCTCGACGACGGCGCGGGGGCGTGCGCCGCGCTCGGCGCCGCCTGCGGTCAGGTCCCAGAACCCGGCCCCGAAGTCCGCGCCCCCGAACACCGCGTACGCGACGACCGCCGCCAGCAGCACCGCGGCGACCGCGGTGCTCACGGGACCTTCTCCTGCTCCGATGGCGCCTGCACGGGCGGACCCGGTGCGTAGGGCGCGTCGTGGTCGGTGAAGCCGCCCGCTCTGCGGAACCGCCGGCTCATCCCCCGCAGGACCAGGATCGTGGTGACGCCCACCGCGACGTACAGGACGACGATCGCGGCGAACGAGATCCAGACCCCGGTGTTGGCGGTGACCGCGTCCTCGACCTTCATGAGCTCGTAGACGATCCACGGCTGGCGGCCGACCTCGGTCACGATCCAGCCGGCCTCCATGGCGATCACGCTCAGGACGCCCGAGGCGGCTGCCGCCCCGAGGAACCACCGGCTCGCAGGCATCCTGCGCCGGAACAGCCAGGTGGCGCCGTACCAGACGGCCAGCAGGAACAGCAACGTCCCCAGGCCCACCATCACGTCCCAGCCGAGGTGGACGATGTTGACCTGATCGACGGTCGGTCGCGCGTCGGCGGGCACCGTGTCCAGACCCTGCACGACCGTCGCCCGCCCCGTGCTCGGGTCGGACAACCACGAGGCCAGCCCCGGGATCGGGATGCCACCGCTGACCGTGCCGTCCTCGCCGAGGCGGCCCAGGATCGTCTCGGGGACGTCGCTCGCGGTGGTGGGCACCAGCTCGATCGCGGCGAACTTGACCGGCTGGTTGGTGTAGACCCAGCGGGCGAGCGAGTCGCCCACACCCATCTGGATCGGCGTCGCGACCGCCGCGACGCTGAACGCGATGATGAAACCCAGCCGGTGGTAGCGGTCCGTGCGACCTCGCAGCATGGCCGTGGCGTAGACCGAGGCGATGAGGAACCCGCCGACGAGGTAGGCGGCGACGACCATGTGTGCTGCCTGCAGGGGCATCGAGTCGTTGAAGATGACCCGCACGGGGTCCACGGCGACGACGGTCCCCGCGGAATTCGTCGTGAAGCCCGTCGGGGCGTTCATCCAGGCGTTGGCCGCGACGACGGACACGCTCCCGAGGATCCCGGCGAGAACGATGGGGACACCCGTCCAGAAGTGCGCCCAGGGCCTGAGACGACGCCAGCCGAAGATGTAGATCGAGATGAAGATCGCCTCGGTGAAGAAGAACAGCCCCTCGAACGCGAAGGGGACGCCGAACGCCTCGCCCCACTGGTCCATGAACCGTGGCCACAGCAGCCCGAACTCGAAGCTGAGCACGGTTCCGGTGACCGCGCCGACCGCGAACGTCACGGCCATGTACTTCGACCAGCGCTGGGCCAGCAGCAGCGCATCCCGGTCGTCGTGTCGCAGGGCGCGGTAGTTGGCGATCAAGGTCATGAAGGTCCACGAGACGCCGAGCGGCACCAGGATGATGTGGAACATCAGGGTGAACGCCATCTGCGATCTGGCCCACGGAACCGGGTCCGCGGCGGCGAACACGGCGATTGTCCCGACCGTCGCGATCATCTTCGGCCACCGCCTCCCCTGGTGGGCGGCCCACCACGGCCGCCACCCTCGACGGGACCGGTGAGCCGGCACATCACCCGCCACGGGGGACTCCGGTCGGGGGTCCGCCGCGGCCGTGGACACGGTGTGCGGCGTGGCTCGACCGGTCGGGTACCCGCCGGGCGACGAGATAGCCCGCGGCGGGTGACCGGCCCGGCGGAGGAGCACGGAAGAGTGCGGCCTCGTCCCGGCTGAGCACGCTCGTCGGCGACGAGGTGCCCGCCGAACGGCCCTCGGCCACCGTGCGGGTCCCTGCTGATATGTCCTGGCCGATGTGTCCTGGCCGACGTGTCCTGACTGCGGGCCGAGGGGAAGATGGACGATCTCTCGAGCGTGCTGAGCACCCTGGTGCTCGTCAGCACCATCGCGGCGCTCGCCCCGGTGATTGTGGCTCTGCTCCCGGGGCCGCGGGTGCCGCAGATCGTCGTGTTGATCCTCGGCGGGATCGTGATCGGGCCCCAGGGGCTCGGCCTGGCGGACCCGGCGGTCCTCACGCTGATCGCCAACATCGGCCTCGGGCTGGTGTTCCTGTTGGCCGGCTACGAGCTCGACCCGGCCGTGTTCCGCGAGCGGTCGGGCAAGCTCGCGCTGACCAGCTGGGTGATCACCGCCGTGCTCGCCGCGGGGCTGGTCGGTGTCCTCGCCACCGTCGGTTTCGTGCATGCGTTCGTGCCCGTCGCGTTGGGTCTGACCACGACGGCGCTGGGCACGTTGCTGCCGATCCTGCGCGAGCACGACATGGTCGCGGGGCGGCTCGGGCGCTACATCCTGCCCGCCGGTGCGGTCGGCGAGCTGTTGCCGATCATCGGTATCGCGATCTTCCTCGGCGCGGGCAGCCAGTTCGTCGCGCTCCTGTCACTCGCCTCGGTCGGGGTGCTCGCGCTCGTGCTCTCCTTCGCGCCTCGTCTCGCCCGCGGCAACCGGATCAAGCGGATCATGAAGGAGGGCGAGCACTCGACGTCCCAGACGACGCTCCGGTTCTCGATCGTGTTGCTCCTGTTCCTGCTGGCGGTCGCCGCCAGGTTCGGTCTCGACGTCGTGCTGGGCGCGTTCCTGGCCGGCATGGTGCTGCGCCGGTGGGCGCCGGGCGGCGCCCACGCGCTGGAGGAGAAGCTCGACGCGGTCGGCTACGGGTTCTTCATCCCGGTCTTCTTCGTGGTGTCGGGGATGAACCTCGACGTGCGCTCGATCATCGGAGCCCCACTCCGGCTGCTGGCGTTCCTCGTCCTGCTGCTCGTCGTCAGGGGGCTGCCGGCGCTGGTGGTCTATCGCAAGGCCCTCCCGGCGACGGAGCGCCTGCAGATGATGTTCATCACCGCCACCTCCCTGCCGCTGCTCGTCGCGCTGTCCGAGATCGGGCTGCGGAACGGGACGATGCTGCCGGAGAACGCCGCCGCGCTGGTCGGTGCGGGTGTCCTGTCGGTGATCTTCTATCCGGCGTTCGCCGTCGCGATCGGGAAACGCAGCGCGACCCGCGAACAGGCCGGGCCCACGTCCCGGGACCGGCCCCGCGAGCCCGCGGCACCGGCGGACTCGTCCTCGCCCGACGAGCGCCGGACCGACCCGCCCGCGCCGTGATCGGTTCGCGAGCCCGCCTGTCCACCGCCCGGGGAGGTGGGCGCCGCCGTGGACCGCCGCGCCTCCCGGGAGGGACAGCTGTCTAGCCGTCCTTCCGCCAGATGAAGTTGTGCAGCATGCTTCCGTCCGGAACCCGATCGGTCGAGTAGCCGACGACGTACCAGCCGAGCTCGGTCCACTCGTCGATGTGCTGTTGCAGATCCTCGTTCGTCGGTCCGGCTTCTCCTTCGGCGGACACCCAGAGCGATGCGTACTGATGCTGCATGGCGTCGTCCCCCACCTCGCCGTGGCGGCTCGTCCCGGCCCGGCTCCATTCCCGGCCCGGCGTCATCCGCCGGGACGGCGAGCACGGCCTCGGAGGCCACGGCGTCGGATGCCGTGTCAGGACCGTCGAGCGCCGACATGGCCGGAGAGTATCGCGGGTCAGCCCGTGACCGGGGTGTCGGTCACGTGGAGCACGCCGTTGGTGAAGGCAGGGTCGCAGCCGCCGAGCAGGGTGGGTTTCCGCCGGCCGCCGACGTCGTCGAGGGTGGCGGACACGACGTGCCCCCGGGAGGATGTGCGAGCCGTACGAGCGGTGGGCCGCGGCGGGCGGACGATCCCCTCGGTCAGTGGGCCGGGTGTCGGTGTCGTGTCGGGTTACATGTCTCGCGCCAGGTCTGATCGGCGTCCGGGCCGGTGCGTTCGGCGGCTGCCCTGCTGTCCAGTGTGGACCACCATGGACGGGTCGGACGACGCGTCCCGACGGCCGGTAGGGCTCCGTCCTGTCAGGTGATCACGACACGTGGGGGCGGACGATGCGATCAGGTGTCCGACCGGCCCGGTTCCCGCCCACGCGGGGATCCGTCCTGCTGACCGGGCTGGCGAGCTGCGTGGTCCTGGTGGTCACCGGCTGCTCGGCGGCCGCTGCCCCGGCGTCGGCAGCCCCGCCCACCTCCCCGCCCACCACGGCGAGCAGCCCGTCGGTGATCAAGACGATCGACCCGGCCGCGCTCCAGGCCACGGTGGACGCGGCGGCCGCCGAGATGAGGATCCCCGGCGCCGTGGTCGAGGTCCGTACCCCGCAGGGTGACTTCACGGCGGCGTCGGGCACGACGCTGCGGGGCGCCGAGGTGCGCCCGGGCGCCGACACCCACTTCCGGATCGCCTCGATCACCAAGACGATGACGTCGTCGGTGATCGTGCTGCTGGCCCAGGAGGGCCGGCTGCGGTTCAGCGATCCGATCTCGCGATACGTGCCGGACGTGCCCAACGGCGAGAACATCTCCATCGCCCAGCTGCTGACGATGCGCAGCGGCCTGTACGGCTACACGAACGACCCCGGGTTCGCGGCCACGCTCGACGCGGATCCGGCGAAGGTCTGGACGCCGCAGGAGGTGCTGGCCATCGCGTTCCGGCACCCGCCGGAGTTCCCGCCCGGTACCGCCTACGACTACAGCAACACCAACTACGCCCTGCTGGGTCTGGTGGTCGAGAAGGTGGAGGGCAAGCCGCTCGACCGGGTCTTCCAGGACCGGCTCTTCGGCCCGCGTGGCCTGCGGCAGACCACGCTGCCGGCCACCACGGACACCTCGATCCCCGATCCCTTCTCCCACGGCTACATGTACGGCGGCTCCGCATTCGCCCTGGTGGACACGCCCTACCCGGCCGACATGGAGGCCGCGGCCAAGGCGGGGACGCTGGCGCCCATCGACTACACCAACCAGAACTCGTCCTACGCCTGGGCGGCCGGCGGTGCCGTCTCCACGGCCGATGATCTCGCCACCTGGATCCGGGCGCTGGTCGACGGCCAGGTGTTCGACGCCGACTTCCAGCGCCAATGGCTGGACAGTCCGCAACCCGCGGACCCGGCCCAGCCGGCGGCACCGCAGTACGGGTACGGGATCGAGCGGCAGACCTTCGCCCCGAACGCCACCATGTACTTCCACTTCGGTGAGCTTCCGGGGTTCAACTCCTTCGCCGGATACGATCCGGGCAACAAGGTGACGCTCGTGATCTGGAGCAACCTGACCGTCGCGCCGGACAGTCGTCCCACGGCGAACGTCCTGCTCGTCGAGGTGCTGGACCAGATCTACTCGTTGCCGCCGGCGTCCCCCCCGTCGTCGCCCCCCACCACGCGCTGACGATCCCGCCCCGGCGCGGACCCCTGCCCGGGGGACGTGAGGACTGTGCCGATGCGGTGAAGGTGGGCCAGGACGTCGTGCTCCGTCGGGCGATGTCGGGCCCGGCGTGCCATCCTCGGCGAGGTCTGCTCGTGACCCCGGCAGCGCTGATCAGCAGCGACAGCGATCCGGGGTGATCCACGTGGCCGATGTGACCCGACTCCCGACCCCGACAGCGGGTGTGTGGGAATGGCAGATGCACGGTGCGTGCCGCGGGATGGACAGCGAGATCTTCTTCCATCCCGAACGGGAGCGCGGAGCGCCCTACGCGGCGCGCGAGGCCCGGGCGAAGCAGGTGTGCCGCGGCTGTCCCGTCATCATGGAATGTCGTCGGCACGCCCTCGAGGTGCAGGAACCGTACGGCGTGTGGGGTGGGTTGTCGGAGACCGAACGCCGGGCGATGTTCCGGATCTCCCGCCGCGAGTCGCGGATGCGGGCCCGCCTCGCCCGGGTGGACGCCCCCGGGGCCGGCGCGACGGGCCGGTGAGGAGCGGCCCCCGTCCGGGGCGTGGCACCGGTCCCGGGTCAGTCCCGGTGCTGCACGATGTTGACGACGTTGCCGTCCGGCGCGCGGACCAGGAACCGCCGCACGCCCCAGGCCTCGGTCGTCAGCGGGCGGACGATCTCGAGTCCCAGCTCCTGCGCCTCCGCGTAGGCGGCGTCGACGTCGTCCGTGGCCACGGAGACGACCGAGTCCTCCGGCGCGGTGGCGTCGCGCGTGACGAGCTGGATGTTCGCCCCGCTCTCGGGTGAGGTGTAGCGGGCCACCCAGCCCATGTTGAACTCCTCGGTGCTGAGCCCGAGGAAGTCGGTGTAGAAGGACTTCGCCGTGTCGACGTCGGCCACCCGGAGGTTGGCCATGATGCGGGTGGTGCGCATGTGCCTGCTCCCGTTCGCTGTCCGGATCGACGGTCACGAGGGACGTCGGTCAGCCCCAGGTGTGGTGCACGGCCTCGACGTTGTTGCCGTCCGGGTCCCGCAGGAAGACGCCGTAGTAGCCCGGGTGGTACTCCGGCCAGATCCGGGGCGCGTGCAGCACCTCGGCGCCCTCTTCCACCGCGGCCGCGTGCACGGCGTCCACGGCCTCGCGGGACGGCGCCGAGAGCGCGAGGTGGACGGGCCGGTTCGCGCCGCCCTCGGCGAGCGGCCCGAGCCAGAGCTTCGGGAACCCGTCCGGCCCCGAGAGCCCCGCCACGAGCCCTTCCTCCCTCGTGAACCGCATGGCCTCCCGCACCTCGGCGGGCCCGAAGACCCGCAGGTAGAAGGCGAGCGAGGCCTCGACGTCGACGCACTGCAGAGCGAGATGGTCCAGCACGGGTCGACCGTAGTCCGTTGACCGGGCCCGGCAACCCGCGAATCATGCGGAAACTGTCCGTTTTGTCCGCTAGAGGGGAACCTCCATGGACTCCGCGTTGACCACCGTCGCCCTGCCGGGCGCGCTCGCCGTGGTGATGTTCGGCCTCGGGCTGTCGCTGACGGTGGCGGATTTCGCCAGGGTCGGCCGGCAGCCCCGCGCGGTCGCGGCCGCGCTGGCCGCCCAGCTGGTCGTGCTGCCCACGATCTGCTTCGGGCTGGTGACCGCGTTCGCGCTGGACCCCGTCCTCGCCGTCGGGATGATGCTGCTGGCCGCCTCGCCCGGCGGCACCACCGCGAACCTGCTCAGCCACCTGTTCCGGGGCGACGTGGCGCTCAACGTCACGCTGACCGCCGTGAACTCGGTCCTGGCCGTCGTCACGCTGCCGATCGTCGTCAACCTCGCCATCGGCTGGTTCCGGCCCGTCGTGGACGGCGGCGGTGTCGGCCTGGAGTTCGGCAAGACCGTGCAGGTCTTCGCGGTGGTGCTGGTGCCGGTCGTCCTCGGGATGCTGGTGCGGCGGGCGTCCGCCGCGTTCGCCGACCGCGCGGACCGCCCGGTGCGGATCCTGTCCGTCGTCGTCCTGGTCGGGGTGATCGCCGGCGCGCTGCTCGCCGAGCTCGACAACCTCGCCGGGTACCTCGCCGACATCGGGATCGCGGCCGTGGTGTTCTGCCTGTGCAGCCTGACCATCGGCTACGCCGTGCCGCGTCTGGTGCGGGTCGGCCATCGGCAGGCCGTCGCGTCGGCCTTCGAGGTGGGGGTGCACAACAGCACGCTGGCCATCGCCGTCGCGGTGAGCGCACTCGGTGTCGAGCAGATGGCCGTGCCGGCCGCCGTCTACGGCGTCCTGATGTTCCCGCTCGCCCTCGGGGCCGGGGCGGTCCTCGTCCGGATGACGCCCGAGCGGCGGACCGTCTCCGGGTGAGCACGATCCGCAGCCCGGCGCAGGCCCCTTCATTCCGGCTGCCGTGCGGTTTATCGTTCGTTCGTTCAGTTGTGGACGAAAGGTGACCGATGGACGAGCTCGTGACACGCGACGACCGCAAGGGCTGGACGCTGCTGACGCTGAACCGTCCGGACAAGCTGAACGCGCTCACGGTGGCGATGTTCGCCGAGCTCCGCGCGCACGTCCTGGCGCTGCAGGAGGACGACTCGGTCGGCTGCGTCGTCCTGCGGGGCGCCGGCCGGTGTTTCTCGGCCGGCCACGACCTGTCGGACATCGCGACCGGGGAGAGCGTTCCCTCGCGCGGATGGCACAGCGAGACCCTGCGGCTGCTCGAGAAGCTCCCGAAGCCGGTGGTCGCGGCGGTCCACGGGCACTGCTACACCGGCGCCCTGGAGGTGGCGCTGGCGGCGGACTTCATCATCGCCGCGGACGACGCGCGGTTCGGGGACACCCACGCCAAGTGGGCTCTGACGCCCGTCTGGGGCATGAGCCAGCGTCTCCCGCGCCGGGTCGGCGCCGCCACCGCGAAACGGTTGATGTTCACGGCGGACATGATCGACGCCGGCGAGGCGGTCCGGATCGGGCTGGCCGAGTACGCCGTCCCGCTCGCCTCGTTCGACGCCGAGATCGAGGCGTTGGCGACGCGCGTCGTCGCCAACTCGCTCTTCTCGCACGCCGCCAACAAGCGCCTGCTCGACGCCACCGACGGCCGTCCGCTGGACGCCGGGCTGCAGTGGGAGGTCATGGAGGGCGAGGGCCGGGGCCCGGACATGCAGGAGCGCATCGCCGCCTTCGCGGCGAGGAAGGGCTGACGGCATGGACATCGAACCGGACGCGGACATCGAGAAGTTCCGCGCCGAGGTCACGGAGTTCCTCGACACCGCCCCGACACCGGAGATCCGCGAGGCCGGCCGCAAGACCACCAGCGCCTTCGCCCCCTTCGAGCAGGCGATGGCCTGGCAGAAGATCCTCCACGCCCGGGGATGGGCCGCCCCGTCGTGGCCGGCCGAGTACGGCGGGCCCGGCTGGTCGATCGAGCAGCAGTACGTCTTCGCCTCGGAGTACCAGAAGCGCGGGCTGCCGCCGCTGCTGCCCAATTCGCTGCGCATGGTCGGTCCGCTGCTGATGGACATCGGCACGCCCGAGCAGAAGGCCACCTACCTGCCGCGCATCCTGGCCGGTGAGGACTACTGGACCCAGGGCTACTCCGAGCCCGGCGCGGGTTCCGATCTCGCCTCGCTGAGCTGCTCCGCCGTCGCGGACGGGGACGACTACGTCATCAACGGAAGCAAGATCTGGACGACGTTGGCGCACAAGGCCAACCGGATGTTCATGCTCGTCCGCACCAGCCGCGAGGGGAAGAAGCAGCAGGGGATCACCTTCCTGCTGCTCGACCGGGTCGACTACCCGGGCATGCAGATCCGGCCGATCGTCGGGCTCGACGGGGAGCCCGAGCAGTGCGAGGTGTTCTTCGACGACGTCCGGGTGCCGCAGTCCGGCCGCGTGGGCGCCGAGAACGACGGCTGGTCCGTCGCCAAGCACCTGCTCAAGCACGAGCGCGGCGGCTCCGCCCACAGCCCGGCGCTGCACGAACGGATCCGGATGATCCGGCGGGCCGCGGGCGACACCCCGTCGCCGTTCGGCGGCACCCTTGCCGACGACCCGGTCTTCCAGCGGGACCTGGGCGAGCTGGAGGCCGACGTGGCCTCCCACGAGCACTTCGAGAAGCTGGCGATCAGTGGGCACCCCGTCTCGCAGGACCCGGCCTACCCCTCGATCAACAAGCTGATCAGCTCGGAGCTCACCCAGCGGATCTCGGTGCTGATGACGCGCGTCGTCGGCCTGGACGGGCTGCCGGACCAGCACGACGCGCTGCACGTCGGCAGCGACACCGCGCCGCTCGGCGGGGATCTCGCGCTGATCGCGATGCCCTTCTACCTGAACAGCCGCGCGACGACGATCTACGCCGGCACGAACGAGGTGCAGCGCGACCTGGTCGCCCGCACGCTCCGAGCCTGAGACGGGACCGGGATGGACTTCACGTTCAGCGACGAGCAGACCCTGATGCGGGACAGCGTGTCGCGCTACCTGCAGCGGGACTACGGCTTCGACGCCCGGCAGGCGATCGTCGGATCCGCGAAGGGCTGGTCGAGCGACGTCTGGGCGCGGCTCGGTGAGATGGGGCTGCTGGCGGCGCCGTTCCCCGAGGAGGTCGGCGGGCTCGGCGGCTCGATCGTGGACGTCGTCGCGATCACCGAGGTACTGGGCGCCCACCTGGTGGCGGAGCCGTACATCGGCTCCGTGGTGATGGCGGGCGGCGCGCTCGCCGCGGCGCCGGACGGGACGGTGAGCGCGGGTTGGCTCGAGCGCGTCGTCGCCGGTGAGGCGATCGGTGCCTTCGCCCACGAGGAAGGCCCCGGCACGCCCGACCCGGCGCTCGTGGCCACCCGCGCCGAGCGCACGGCCGCGGGCGGCTTCGCGCTCACCGGGGAGAAGAAGGTCGTGCTCCACGGCGCCGACGCGGACGTGCTGGTCGTCTCGGCCCGGCTCGCGGGCGAACCGGGGGACGCCGGCGGTCTCGGGCTGTTCGCCGTCGAGCGCGGCACGGCAGGGCTCACGGTCACCCCCTTCACCACCGTCGACGGCCGCCGCGCCGCGCACGTCCGCTTCGAGCGGGCCGAGGTCGCCGCGGACGCCCTCCTCGCGCCGGAGGCCCACGACCTCGTCCAGCGGGTCGTCGCGCGGTCGATCGTGGCCCTGGCCGCCGAGGCGGTCGGCGCGATGGGGGAGCTGCTGGGCCGGACCGCCGAGTACGCCTCCGCCCGCGAGCAGTTCGGGGTGCCGATCGCGAGCTTCCAGGCGGTGGCGCACCGCCTCGCGGACATGAAGGTCGCCCACATCAAGGCGCGGGCCACGCTGCTCTACACGACCGCCCTGGCAGAGGCGGGCCGGGCGCGACCGCACGACATCGCGGTGCTGAAGGTGCAGGCCGGTCGGCTCGGCCGCACAATCGGCGAGTCCGCCATCCAGACCCACGGTGGGGTCGGGATGACCGACGAGCTGCCGATCGGCCACCTCGTGAAGCGGATCCTCGCGAGCGAGGCGATGTTCGGCGGGACCGAGTACCATCTCAGGACGCTCGGCGCCGGACTCTAGGCACGCAGGTGGCTACCGTCGGCTCACCCGCCGTCGAGGACCTCCCGCAGCTTCTTCGCGAAGGCCTCCGGCCGGCCCGCATAGCCGAAGGTGTCGTCGAGGAACCCGCCGTGGTGGCTGGGGAAGACCGTCGCCTGCCGGCCGAGGAGCTCGGCGGTGGCGCGGGCGGTGCGGGCGGTGAAGGTGTTGCCGGTCTCCTCCCCGACGGCGATGACGACGCGGGTCGGTGCCGCGGTGAGGGCGGCGACGTCCGGGCTGTACCCGATGATCGCCTTCGCCCGGTCGGACAGCAGCGGATCGTCCCGGGAGCCGTCGTCCTCGGTGGGCATGCCGAAGGCGGCGGGGTCCGGGACGGGCTGGGCGAAGTAGTCGTCGGTGAACTCGCCCTGCCACAGCGTCAGGCCCATGAAGGCGGCCATCCCGGTGCCCCGGCCCCCGGCCTGGTAGGCCTGCGTCACGGCGCTCTGGGCGCGCGAGGCCGCCGCGGCGTCGGGCAGGACCGGGATCATCGGCGGCTCGTGGGCCACCAGCGTCACGACGTCCGCGGGATGCGCCGCGACGAGCGCGAGCGCGGTCACCGCGCCCCCGCTGCTGGCGAACAGGTCCACGGGGCCCGCACCGAGAGCCTCGACGAGGGCGTGCACGTCGGCGGCCTGGATCTCCGGGACCATGTCCGTCCGGCCGTCCTTGCGGATGCTGCGTCCCAGGCCGCGCGGATCGTAGGTGACCACGGTGCGGTCCGGGAGGTGCGAGGCCAGCGCCGCGAAGCCGGCGGCCTCCATCGGCTGGCCGATCAGCAGCAGCGGCGGCCGGCCGTCCCCGGTGGGCAGGGGGCCGATCACGTCGTAGGCGAGGTCGACCTCGGGAGTGGCGAGGATGTGCGTCGTCATGGCTGGTGGACCGAGGGAGCGCCGAGAACTCATCGGCCTGTCGCCCGTGCGGCCCGG
>JAOZVV010000114.1:0-10509 GCA_025869365.1 Pseudonocardia sp. | reverse complement strand
CGGCCCGGACATCGGGTTCAGACGGTGTTCAGGTGGAGATCAGGCGACGTCGTACCGGTCGAGGTTCGTGACCTTGACGAACGCGGCGACGAAGTCCTGCACGAACTTCTCCTTCGCGTCGTCGGAGGCGTAGACCTCGGCGAGGGCCCGCAGCTCGGAGTTCGAGCCGAACACCAGGTCCGCCCGGGTGCCGGTCCACTTCACCGCGCCGGTGCTGCGGTCGCGGGCCTCGAAGGAGTCCTCGTCACCGCCGACCGACGACCACTCGATGTCCATGTCGAGCAGGTTGGTGAAGAAGTCGTTGGTCAGCGTGCCCGGCTTGTCCGTGAGCACACCGGCCGTGGACTGCCCGGTGTTCGCCCCCAGCACCCGCAGGCCGCCCACCAGGACGGTCATCTCCGGCGCGCTCAGGTTCAGCAGGTTCGCGCGGTCCACCAGCAGGTACTCGGCCGGCAGGCGGTGCCCCTTGCCGCGGTAGTTGCGGAACCCGTCCGAGGTCGGCTCGAGGTAGGAGAAGGACTCGACGTCCGTCTTCTCCTGCGTCGTGTCGGTGCGGCCCGGGGTGAAGGGCACCGCCACCGGCGTGCCGGCGTCCTTGGCGGCCTTCTCGACCGCCGCGACGCCGCCGAGGACGACGAGGTCCGCGAACGAGACCGGCTTGCCGAACGCGGACTGGATGCCCTCGAGGGTGCGGATCACCAGGGACAGCTGGTCCGGGTCGTTGACCGCCCAGCTGCGCTGCGGCTCGAGGCGGATGCGGCCGCCGTTCGCGCCACCGCGCTTGTCACTGATCCGGAACGACGACGCCGCGGCCCAGGTGGTGGCGACCAGCTGCGAGACCGCGAGGCCGGACTCGAGGATCTTCGCCTTGAGGTCGGTGACGTCGGCGTCCGAGAGCGTGTAGCCGTTCGCGGCCGGCACCGGGTCCTGCCAGAGGAGCTCCTCCTGCGGCACGAGCGGGCCGACGTAGCGCTGGATCGGGCCCATGTCACGGTGCGTCAGCTTGTACCAGGCGCGCGCGAACACGTCCGCGAACTCGGCCGGGTTCTGGTGGAAGCGGCGCGAGATCGGCTCGTAGATCGGGTCGAAGCGCAGCGCGAGGTCCGTGGTCAGCATGGTGACCGGGCGGTTGAGCTCGCCGGTCTCCGGGTCCGGGATCCTGTTGTCCCCGGTGCCGTCCTTCGCCACCCACTGGTTGGCACCGGCGGGGGACTGGGTCAGCTCGTAGTCGAAGCCGAACAGGTTGTCGAAGAAGCCGTTGTCCCACTGGGCGGGCGAGGAGGTCCAGGTGACCTCCAGGCCGGAGGTGATGGTGTCCCGGCCCTTGCCGGTGCCGAAGCCCTGCTTCCAGCCGAGGCCCTGCTGCTCGATCGGGGCGCCCTCGGGCTCCGGGCCGACGTTGTCGTTCTCGTCCGGGTTCGCGGCACCGTGGGTCTTGCCGAAGGTGTGCCCGCCGGCGATCAGCGCGACGGTCTCCTCGTCGTTCATCGCCATGCGGGCGAACGTCTCGCGGATGTCGCGGGCCGAGGCCACCGGGTCCGGGTTCGCGTTCGGGCCCTCCGGGTTGACGTAGATCAGACCCATCTGGACGGCGCCGAGCGGCTTCTCCAGCTCGCGGTCACCGGTGTAGCGCTCGTCGCCGAGCCAGGTGCGCTCCGGGCCCCAGTAGACGTCCTCGTCCGGCTCCCACACGTCCGCGCGGCCGCCGGCGAAGCCGAAGGTGGTGAAGCCCATGGTCTCCAGGGAGCGGTTGCCCGCGAAGATCATCAGGTCCGCCCAGGAGACCTTCTGGCCCCACTTCTTCTTGACCGGCCACAGCAGCCGCCGCGCCTTGTCCAGGTTCCCGTTGTCCGGCCAGCTGTTCAGCGGGGCGAAGCGCTGCATGCCGGCGCCCGCGCCGCCGCGGCCGTCCTCGACGCGGTACGTGCCCGCGCTGTGCCACGCCATGCGGACCATGAAGGGGCCGTAGTGCCCGAAGTCCGCGGGCCACCAGTCCTTGGAGTCGGTGAGCACGGCGTCGACGTCCGCCGCCAGCTCGTCCAGGTCCACGGAGGCGAAGGCGGCGGCGTAGTCGAAGTCCCCACCCAGCGGGTTCGCGACGGCCGGATGCTTGCGCAGGATCTTCAGGTTGAGCTGGTTCGGCCACCAGTCGGTGTTGCTGGCGCTCTCGGTCGGGTGACCGAGACGTCCGGCGTGGACCGGGCAGCCGCCCGCCTCCTCCTCGTTCATTCCCTTTTCGACAGTGGTGTGGTCGTCAGACACGGGACTTCCTTCCGTGATCACAGAGTGGGAGCTGCGGTGGAGCAGCCGGGGCACAGGCCCCAATAGACGACCTCGGCCTCGTCGATCGTGAAGCCGTGGTCGTCGGAGGCATCCAGACAGGGTGCTGCGCCGGTGGCGCAGTCGACATCGGCGATCGTGCCGCACGAGCGGCACACGACGTGATGGTGGTTGTCCCCGACCCGCGACTCGTAGCGGGCCGTGGCCCCCGACGGCTGGATGCGGCGCACCAGGCCGGCGGTGGTCAGTGCCCGGAGCACGTCGTAGACGGCCTGGTGGGACACCTCGCCGAGACCCTCACGCACGGCCCGGATGATCGTGTCCGTGTCGGCGTGGGGATGATCGTGCACAGCGGACAGCACGGCGACACGTGGACGCGTGACCCGCAGAGCGGCCCCGCGCACCATGTGCTCGAAGTCCGGCGTCGTCGTCACGGGCCGGAGTCTGGCGCACTTTCTGGAACCAATCAAGAACGGTCTCAGTCTGAGACGCCCGCCACACGAGCGTTCTGCTCCCGTGCCCGGCCCTGTCCGTCAGTGATCCGGCAGGAGCAGGCACGAGTCCCCGAACTCGTGCCACAGATAGCGCTCCGCCAGTGCGGCCGCGTACGCCCGGCCCACGAGCCGGGCCCCGGCGACCGCCTCGAGCAGCAGCAGATGGGACGCCTGCGGCTCGTGCCAGCCGGTCACGAGCCCCGTCACCACGCGCGCGGGCCGGTCCGGGCCGAGGACGAGGTCCGTCCAGCCCGCTCCCGCGTGCACGGTGCCGTCGACGTCGGTCACGGTCTCCAGCGCCCGGGTCACCGTCGTGCCCACCGCGACGACCCGGCGGCCCGCCGCACGGGCCGCGTCGACCGCGTCCGCCGTCGCCGCGGGCACCCGGTAGCGCTCGGGCAGCGGAACCTCGTCGGCCTCGAGGGAGGACACCCCGGTGTGCAGGACGATCTCCGCGGTCCCGACGCCCCGGGCGTGCAGGGCGTCGAGCACGGCCCGCGTGAACGGGCGGCCGGCACTCGGCATCTCGGCGCTGCCGAAACCGCCGTCGGATGTCGCGAAGACCGTCCGGTACCCCTCGATGCCCGGACGTCCGCGGACATAGGAGTAGCGGATCGGGCGCCCCACCGCGGACAGCCAGGCCGAGACGCCGCCTTCCACCGGGATCGTGGCCAGCCACAGCCTGCTGCCCCGGAGCGGCGCCGGGTCCGGATGAGCGGCGACGAGCGTCGCCGAGACGCCGCGCGGCAGCCGGACGACCTCGCCCGCGGCGCCGTCGGTGACCCGCTGCCCGTCCGGTGTCCGGAGCTCGACGACGAACCCGCCCGCTGCCGGCCCCGAGACGTGCAGGACGACGGCGCTCCCGTCGGCCCGGACCCCGTCGACCGCGGCGGGCTCCGTGTCCGAGGTGTTGACGACGACGAGGTCCCCCGGTTCGAGGGCGTCGGGCAGGCCCGTGAACCGGATGTGCCGCAGGGGTCGGCGGGGCCGCGCCACGAGCAGCCGGACCTGGTCCCGGGCGAGCCCGCGGGACTCCGGCGTCCCGGTGGCGGACAGCTCGGGCGGGACGGCGAACCGGGTCGCGGCGACCGCCCTCACGTCCCGCTCGCCGTCAGGAGGTCCGCGGCCCGGTAGCGGCCCGATGCCGGGCGCTCGTCGAGCAGCCGCAGGAGGGCCGGGACGACGGTGCCCGCTTCGGGCCGGTCCGAGATGTCCTCGCCGGGGAACGCGCGCTGGTGCATGGCGGTCCGCATGTCCCCCGGATCGAAGGCGTACGCCCTGATCCGGTCCTCCTCGACGCCGAGCACCGCGGTGAGCTGGTCGAGACCGGCCTTCGCCGAGCCGTAGCCGCCCCAGCCCGCGTACGCCTCGACGGCGGCGTCGGAGCTGAGGGTGACGACGGTCCCGCCGGCGGCGCGGAGCAGCGGCAGCGCGAGCCGGGTGAGCGCGAGGGGCGCGAGGATCGTGGTCTCGAGGACGCCGCGCAGGGCGTCGAGGGGGTAGTCCGCGAGCCGGGGCAACGGGGACGGGCCGAGCTCCCCGGCGTTGTGGACGAGCAGATCCAGGCGGCCGCCCGCGGCCTCCACGAGCTCGGTGCGGAACCCGGCGTCGGTGACGTCCCCGGGGAGGGCGAGCACACCGGGGAGCCCGGCGGTCGCGTCCCGGAGCCGCGGTCCGTTGCGGGCGCACGCGACGACGGTGTCCCCGCGGGCGGAGAGGGCGGTGGTGAGGGCGAGGCCGAAGCCCTGGCCCGCACCGGTGACGACGGCGGTCGTTCGAGTCATGCCGCCACCGTGCAACCTGGAGCTGGGTTCAGGTCAAGGCGCTGTGCCGGTACCGCGGGCCCCGGCACCTGGAACCCGGACGCCAGGCGCCGTGCCCGTCAGCCCGGCAGGTGTCCCAACTGCCCGAGGATCGTCAGGTTGTCCCACGTCACCCACCATTCCGCGATCTTTCCCTCCTCGATGCGGAGGACACCCGAGAAACTGAACCTCGCCCGTTTCCCGGACGCGGGGAACGGGCCCAGGGCGCCCTCCTGGGTCCCTTCGTACGTGGCCCACATGCCGACCCTGTCGCCGTCCACCACGATCTGCTCGAACGTCTGCCGGTTGTCCGGGAACGCCGCCGCGTCCGTGCGCAGGAAGTCCTTGAAATGATCGATGTTCTCGACGACCAGGCCCGGCGTGGCCTCGCAGTGCCGGACGACGTCCGGCGACAGGATCTCGTCGAGATCGTCGAGGCGGCGCTCGTTCATGGCGACGAGGAATCGCTCCATCAGATTCTTCGTGTCCGCATTGCTCAGCATCGTCGCAGTTCTCCTCGTCCGTGGACGTCGTCGGCCAGGGATGTCGCGTGCGGGCACGTTCGTCGCGGATGTCCACCCCGTTACGGCGAATCCGGGTGGCGTGCGCGTTTCGTCGGGAACGGCGCCCGGGTGGAGTAGCAGAATGCCGGGCATGCGCTTCATCAGGCGTTTCGACGAGCTCGGCCGCGACGACGTCGACGTCGCGGGAGGCAAGGGCGCCGGTCTCGGCGAGCTCACCCGCGGGGGTTTCCCGGTACCGCCCGGTTTCGTGCTCACCACGGACGCCTACCGCGCGGTCGTCGAGGCGAACGGGATCGGCCCGGCGATCCTCGAGCTCGCCGCCGGCCCGGACCAGGACGCCGCCGCGGCGGAGATCCGCGCCCTCTTCGGGCGCGTCAGGCTCCCGGACGCGATGGCCCGGGAGCTCCGCTCCGCGCGGAAGGCCCTCGGGGCGCACCCGGTCGCCGTCCGGTCCTCGGCGACCGCGGAGGACCTCGAAGGGGCGAGCTTCGCCGGCCAGCAGGACACCTACCTCGACGTGGGGGTCGGCCGCGGGGAGCTGCTGACCGCCGTCCGGAACTGCTGGGCCTCGCTCTGGACGGCCCGTGCCCTGGCCTATCGCGCCCGGCAGGGGATCGCGCCCGGGGACGTGGCGCTCGCCGTCGTCGTCCAGGAGATGGTCGACGCGGACGCGGCCGGGGTCATGTTCACCGCGAACCCGACCACCGGGCGCCGGGACGAGGCGGTGATCGGCGCGGCCTGGGGGCTCGGCGAGTCCGTGGTCGGCGGAGCCGTGACCACGGACGACACGGTGGTGGACAAGAGGACCGGACGGGTCCGGACGCGCACGACCGCGGACAAGGCGGTCATGACCGTCGCCGTCGGCGGAGGCACGGAGGAACGTCCGGTCCCGGCGGCCCGACGCTCCGCACCGGTCCTGTCCGACGCCGAGGCCGCCGCGCTGACCGCCCTCGGCGCCCGGATCGAGGACCACTTCGGTGCGCCGCAGGACATCGAGTGGGCGCGGGCCGGGGACGGCTTCCGGATCGTCCAGTCCCGCCCGGTCACCGCCCTGCCCGACCCCGAGGCGCCGCCGCCCACGGACTGGACGGTGCCGGACCCGAAGGCGTTCTACGTGCGGGCGAGCATCGTCGAGCAGCTGCCGGACCCGCTGACGCCGCTGTTCGAGGAGCTGATCGACGGCTCGGTCACCCGGTCGTTGCGGGCGTTGATGAACGAGCTGGTCGGCGACGGCGTCGTGCGCGACGGGGACGTCGGCCTCCCGACCGTCAACGGCTACGCCTACTACCGCTACTCCCGCGCCGGGATGGCCCGCCTCGCCCTGCGCACCCCCGCCGCGTTGCCGATCCTCTCCAGCTCCGGCAGCGAGTCCGCCGGGCAGGTGCGCTGGCGCGAGTACGCCCATCCGCGGTACGTCGAGATCGTCCGCCGGTGGACGGCCCGCCCGCTCGACGGCCTGACCCCCGACGAGCTGCTGGCCGGCGCCGTCGAGCTGCTGGACGCCGGGACCGAGTACTACACGGCGGTCCAGACGATCATCCCGATCGCGGTGACCAGCGAGGCCCTCTTCACCGCGTTCTACGAGCGCCTGGTCCGGCGGGCCGGGTACCCGCCCGCCACGACCTTCCTGCTGGGGTTCGACAGCGCCCCGATCCGGGCCGAGAGGTCCCTGTACGAGCTCGCCGTCCGGGCCCGGGCGGAGCCGGACCTGGCCCGGGCCCTGCTCGCGGGCGGGAGCACGGAGGCCTGGCCCGAGTGGGAGGCCGGCCTGCGACAGCACCTCGACGAGCACGGCCACACTATCTACACGCTGGACTTCGCCACCGCGGTCCCGGCGGACGACCCGGCCCCGCTGCTGGACACCGTCCGCTTCTACCTGCGCGGCGAGGGGACGGACCCGGCCGTGCGGCAGCAGGCGTCCGCGGACCGCCGCGAGGCCGCGACCGCCGCCGTGCTCACCAGGCTGGACCCGCTGCGGCGCAGTCCCTTCACCCGGCTGCTGCGCTGGGCGCAGGCCGCCGCGCCGGTCCGCGAGGACGCGCTCGCGGACATCGGCCTGGCTTGGCCCGCGCTGCGCCGGGTCCTGCGCGAGCTCGGCCGCCGGCTGGTCGAGGAGAAGGTGATCGACGAGCCGGACGACGTGTTCTGGCTGCGCAGTCCGGAGATCCTCGAGGGGAGGCCGGGCCCCGTCGAGGAGCGCAGGGAGATCTGGCGCGGCCGCCGCCGCGTCACCCCGCCGCAGGTGCTGCCGGAACGCGGCTACTGGAAGTGGTTCGACGCGCTGATGCCGGCGTCGTCGGCCGAGCAGACCGGGAACGTCCTGAAGGGCACCGGGGCGAGCGCCGGTCGCGTCACGGCCACGGCCCGGGTCCTCGCCGGTCCGGCGGACTTCGGCCGGCTGCGGCCCGGGGACGTGCTGGTCGCGGGCATCACGACGCCTGCCTGGACCTCGTTGTTCGCCATGGCCTCCGCGGTCGTGACGGACGTCGGCGGACCGCTGAGCCACAGCTCGATCGTCGCCCGGGAGTACGGCATCCCGGCGGTGCTCGGGACCGGCGTCGCCACCCGCCGGATCCCGGACGGGGCCGCGGTCCTGGTCGACGGGGACGCGGGCACCGTGACCCTGCTCGACGAGCCGGAGGACCCGGCCGAGCCGGTGACGCGCCGCACCCGGACGGCCGCGACGGCGGCCGGTGCGGCCGCGGCGGTCGTGGGCCTGGGCTGGTGGCTGCGCCGCCGTTCGCGGACCGGATCGGGGAGCTCGCGCAGGCCGGTGCGGGCGCGGTGATCCGCCGGGCGGGCGAGGGGCATCCCGATCCCGCGCCGCCGATCGCGGCGTCGTCCCCGGGCGGCTGATCCGCGCCGCTGGTGTCACGATGTGACCATGACGGAACGATTCGAGGTCGAGCGGCTGATCGAGGCGGACCCCGCGACGATCTTCCGGGTGCTGTCGGACCCGCACGGCCACGTGGCGATCGACAGTTCCGGGATGCTCATGGACGCCACCGGCGATCCGGTGAACGCGGTCGGGGACAGCTTCGTCGTCCACATGGACCGGGAGGCCCTGGGCGACTTCCCGTTGGGGCGCTACGACGTCACCGTCACGATCTCCGCCTTCGAGCGGGACCGGGAGATCGCCTGGACGATCCTCGGCGTCAGCCTCCCGCCCATCGGGCACGTGTACGGCTACCGGCTCGAGCCCGCGCCGGACGGCACCCGGGTGACCTCGTACTACGACTGGTCGGACATCCACCCGGAGTGGCGGGCGAAGGACATCTTCCCGATCATCTCCGAGCAGGCGCTCAAGGCGACGCTCGGCATCCTGGCCCGGACGGTGACGCCGAAGCGGGGTTGATCGGTGCCGTCCCGGCCGACTCGTGGGACTGTTGTGCCATGACACGTCACGACGTCACGATCGTCACCACGGACGGCTCGGCCCCCGCCACCCTGCACCTTCCCGACGGCGACGGCCCCTGGCCGGGCGTGCTCGTCTACCCGGACGCCGGCGGTGCCCGCGAGACCTTCCGCGTGATGGGGGACAAGGTCGCGGCCCTCGGCTACGTCGCCCTCGTGCCGGACATCTACTACCGCGACGGGGACTGGAAGCCGTTCGACCTCGCGACCGTGTTCGGCGACCCGGAGGAGCGCACCCGGCTGATGGGGATGGTCCACGGGCTCACCCAGGAGCTCGTCATCCGGGACGCGGGGGACTACCTGAGCTTCCTGCTCGGCCGGCCCGAGGTCGCCGGCGAGGCGGTCGGCACCACCGGCTACTGCCGCGGCGGCTGGACCTCGCTGACGGTGGCGGCGAGCTACCCGGACAAGGTCGCGGCGGCGGCGTCGTTCCACGGCGGCGGGCTGGCGGCCGCGGACGACCCGACGAGCCCGCACCTGCTCGCGTCGAACATCAAGGCCACCGTCTACGTGGCGGGCGCGGAGAACGACGACTCGTTCGACCAGGGCCAGTTCGACCGCCTGGAGGAGGCCCTGAGCAGCGCGGGGGTCGAGCACACCCTGCTCTACTACCCGGCCGCCCACGGGTTCGCCGTCCCGGACAACCCCACCTACGACGCGGACGCGGAGAAGCGGCACTGGGACGCGCTCGAGAACCTCTACGCGACCGCGCTCGCGCGTCGATGACCGGGCGGGTCACCTAGGCTGCGCCCAACCAGCCCAGGGAGGGCCCAGCTGTGATCAACGACGACGAACGCATCGCGCTGTTCCTCGACTACGAGAACCTGGCGATCGGCGCGCGTGACGGGCTCGGGGTCTCGCCCTTCGACTTCGGTCCCGTCGCGGACGCCCTCGCCGAACGCGGCCGGGTCGTGGCGCGGCGCGCCTACGCGGACTGGTCCTACTTCGACGAGGACCGCCGGCTGCTGGCCCGCGCCCAGGTGGAGCTCATCGAGATCCCCCAGCGCGTGGGCGGCTCCCGGAAGAACGCCGCGGACATCAAGATGGCCGTCGACGCCATCGAGCTCGCCTACGAGCGCTCCTTCATCACCACGTTCGCGATCGGCACCGGGGACTCGGACTTCACCCCGCTCGTGCACAAGCTGCGCGAGATGGACAAGCGGGTGATCGGGATCGGGGTGCAGTCCTCGACCTCCGCGCTGCTCCCGCCGGCCTGCGACGAGTTCCTCTTCTACGACCGGCTGCCGGGCGTCGAACCCACCCAGGCGCCGGCGGTGCGGAAGGGGCGGGGCCGTTCGTCCCGCCCGCCCGCCGCCACCCCGCCCGTCGCCCCGGTGACGCCGCCGCGTCCGGAGCCGGTCGTGCCGGATCCCGTCGTGGAGGAGCCGACGGAGGACGAGCCCGTGGAGACCGGAGCGGACCGCGAGGTCGGCCCGCTCGTCACCCGCACCCTCGCCGGCCTGCAGCGGCACACGGACGGCCCGGTCCTCGCCTCCCGGCTCAAGCGGGCGATCCTGCGCAAGGACCCGACCTTCGACGAGGCGGACCACGGCTTCCGCGGCTTCGGCGAGCTGCTGCGCAACCTGCAGACCCGCGGCGTGGTGGAGCTCGCCCAGGGGTCCGCGCAGGGGGATCCCGAGGTCACGTTCCCGGAGAACGGCTCCGCGGACGACGACGCGTTCCGGCTCCTGGCCGACGTCGTCAGCGAGCTGGGATCACCGCCGCTCAGCGGGCTGAAGGACAAGCTGCGCAAGCGGCGACCGGACTTCAGCGAGAAGAGCTTCGGGTTCAACAGCTTCCTGTCCTTCGCCAAGGCCGCGCGCGCCCGGGACCTGATCGAGATGGAGTGGGACGACGACTCCGGGGACTACCGCCTCCACGTCCTCGACTGACCGCGAGGCCGGCGGTACCGGCCCGGGCCGCGGCAGGGCGCGACGCGCGGGGTTCGGCGCGGCGCGCGCGGTCGACCGCGCGCGTGGGGTCGGAGGGCGCGCG
>JAOZVV010000113.1 GCA_025869365.1 Pseudonocardia sp. | reverse complement strand
GTTAGTGAACATCGTTACCGTTACCATCCTCAGTAACCGGAGGAAGGGACGTGCGGTGCGCATCGCGTTCGTGGGCAAGGGCGGCAGCGGCAAGACGACGACGGCGGCGATGTTCGGCCGCTACCTCGCATCCCGGGGGCACCCGGTGCTCGCGATCGACGCGGACATCAACCAGCACCTCGGCGTCGCGCTGGGGGCGGACCCGGACGCGCCGCCGCCGCGGCCGCTCGGCGGGGACCTCGGCTGGCTCAAGGAACACCTGCGGGGGAGCAACCCGCGCATCCCGTCGGCCGACGTCATGATCAAGACGACGCCGCCGGGCCGCGGTTCGCGGCTGGTCGGGCTCGATCCGTCCGGGGAGCTGCTGACCCGGTACTCCGCGGAGGCCGGCGGCGTCCGGTACCTGGTGACGGGCGAGTTCGAGGAGTCGGACATCGGGGTCTCCTGCTACCACTCCAAGACCGGTGCGGTGGAGCTCTACCTGAACCATCTCGTCGACCGGCCGGGGGAGTACGTCGTCGTCGACATGACGGCCGGCGCGGACGCCTTCGCCTCCGGCCTGTTCACCCGTTTCGACCTGACCGTGCTGGTCAGCGAGCCCACCCGGCGCGGGGTCGGGGTGTACGAGCAGTACGCCGAGCACGCCCGCGCCCACGACGTCGCGCTCCGGGTACTCGGGAACAAGATCGCCGACGACTCGGACGTCGAGTACCTGCGCGCGCGCGTCAGCGACGCGCTGCTGGGCTGGCTCGGCCGATCCGCGTGGGTCCGTTCCGCCGAGCGCGGGGACCTGCTGCCGATCGACGCCCTCGAACCCGCGAACCTCGCCGTCCTCGACGCGCTGCACGCGGACCTCGACGCGCGGGACCGGGACTGGGCCGCCTACCACCGCGGCACCGTCTCCTTCCACCTGCGCAACGCCCTGGCCTGGGCGAACAACGCCACGGGCACCGACCTCAGCACGCAGATCGACCCCGACTTCTCGGTGACCGCGTGACGGCGTCCTGACGCCGCCACCCCCACCGGGCCGTTCCACCCCACGCTCCGCCGACAGCCACCAAGGAGACCCCATGTCCCTCGACGTCCCCACCGCCGTCATCGACGCCGCGCAGCGCGGAGAGATGGACGACGCCCAGTTCGTCGCCGTCGTCCGCGACTCGCTGCCCTACGCCTGGGAGGTCGTGTCCGCCGCGGCCGACGACCGGGTGGCCCGCCCCGACGCCCCCTTCGGGGAGCACGAGGTCCCGCCGCCCTCGGAGCAGGAGCGCGGCCAGCTCCTGCGTGCCCTGGCCAGCAACTCGATCCGCGGCGCGCTGGAGCGGCACTTCGGGGTCGTGCTGGCGTTCCAGAACTGCCATCGGGTCGCCGCCTTCGCGCCCGCGGACGTGGACTCCCCGGTGTACCGGGAGTTCATCTCGCCGCGGGGTCAGGTGCTGAACCAGACGCCCGAGCTGCGGGACTGCTGAGCCCTCGGGACCGCCGGGGTCCGTCGTCATCCGGGGGTGCGGATCACTCCGCGAGCAGGCGGTAGATCGTCTTGCGGGCCTCGGTGAGGGCCTCGGTGGCCGCGGCGACCTGCGCCGGGGTGCCGGTGGCGATCACCTGCTGGGCGGCGGCGTGCAGCAGGCCGAGCTGCTGCCAGAGGACGGCCTCGGGCTCGTTCTCCTCGCCGTCCGCCTCGACGGACTGCCAGACCTTCGCCAGCTCGTCGGCGTGCTCGGCGACGTACGCCGTGCCCGCCTCGGTGAGGTGGACGACCCGGCGGCCGTCGATCTTCTCGACGCGCACCAGGCCTTCGTCCTCCAGCTGCGACAGCGTGGGATAGACGGAGCCGGGGCTGGGCTTCCAGCGCCCGCCCGAACGCTCGGCGATCTCCTGGATGATCTCGTAGCCGTGCCGCGGGGCCTCGGCGACGAGGGCGAGGACGGCCAGCCGGACGTCTCCGCGGTTCGTGCGCCGGCCGCGCCGGCCGCCGCGCGGACCGCCGGGCCCGAAGCCGCCGGGTCCGAAGCCGCGCCCGGGACCGCCCGGGCCGAAGCCGGGCCCGAAACCGGGACCGAAGCGGGGCCCGCCGTGCCGGCGCCCGCCACGGCGGCCGCGCTCGTCGCCCTCGGGGCGCTCCGGCGGGCCGTCGGACTCGTCGTGCATCGCCGCACGCATCGCGGCGTGCAGGTCGGCGCCCGTGGCGGGGTCCGACTCGACGCGGCGTCCGCCGCCGCGGCGGCCGGCGAACGGGGGGCGGCCGCGGCGTCCGCGACCGAAGGGGGAGCCGAACTCGGCTCCGAAACCGAAGGGGGAGCCGAACTCGGCTCCGAAACCGAAGGGTGCGCGGGGGTCCCACGCAGGGTTCGTGGCGTTCATCAGACGTCTCCTCGACAGTGTTCTCGTGACCGAGCCTCCTGGTTCTCGACGATCCCTGTGGATCTATCTCAGTAGCTCGCGTGCCATCACGATATATCGCTATCTCGGTCGAAGGCAAGGAGATTCTCCGGATGCCGGAAAATCAGTCCTCGTGCCAGCGCGGCGAGGTGGTGCGCGGCGGGGTCAGCCGGGCCGGCACCCGCACCAGGTGCGGGGCCCCGGTCGCCAGGGCCGCGCGGAGCGCCGCGCCCACCCCGGCGAGACCGGGGACGTCCGTCGCCGCGATGCCGAAAGCCCTGGCCAGGGCCACGAAGTCCGGGGTCACGAGATCCACGCCGCGATGCTCGGCGCCGGCGCGGGACTGGTCGTACCGCAGCATCCCGTACCCGCCGTCGTCGACGACGAGAACGGTCACCGGAAGGTGCTCCTGCACGAGGGTGGCCAGCTCGCCGAGGCCCATGACGAGGCCGCCGTCGCCGCACACGACGAGTGTCGGCACGCCCGTCGACGCCACCCCGACCGCCGCCGGGAGCCCGAACCCGAGAGTCCCCCAGCCGACCGGGTACGCCAGGCCGCGCGGCTCCCCGACGTGCGCGTAGCCGCCCGCCCAGTACCCGGCGACGGCCATGTCGCAGACCAGCGCGGTGCCCGCCGGACGGGAGTCCACGGCGTCGAGGAGGACGAGTGCGTCCGGGTCCAGGCCCGCGCGGACCCGCGCCGCGAGATCGGCGGGACACCACGGCTCGTGCGCGGGAACCCGCTCGGCGAGTACCCGGACCAGCCAGGACAGCTCACCGGTGAGAGCGACGTCCGCGGTCCACTCCGGCGGATCCGCCGGCGGTGCCGGGTCCACGGTGACGAGCACGGGCGGCCGCGGCATCGTCCAGTTGCGGGTGTTCATGCCGTCGAGGTCGCCGCCCACGACGAGCAGCACGTCCGCCGCGCCGATCAGCGCCGCGACCTCGGGCTCGTGCGGGGGGACGCCCAGTGCGCCCGGCATGCCGCGGGCGTGGAAGCTGGTCACCAGCGGTGCCCCGAGCCGCCCGGCCAGGATCTCGATCCCGGCGGCCTCGTCGACGGCGGCCCCGCCCGCCCAGATCACCACCCGCCGTCCGGCCAGCGTGTCGACGGCGTCCGCGACGCCGGGGGACACCACGGCGGGGCGGGCCGGCGCCGGCCCGGCCGGTCCGGGCGCCGCGAGCTGCCCCAGCACGTCCGCCGGGACGTCGAGGTAGACCGGCCCGCGCGGCGGGCGCAGCGCGGTGGCCGCCGCGTCCGCGATCGCGGAGGCCGCCCCCGCGGGCGTCCGCGGCCGGAACACCGCCTTGGCCAGCGGTGCGAACAACGCCGACTGGTCCCGGGACTCGTGCAGCACCCCGCGCCGGCGCCCGGGCCGCGCGGCGGCCGCAGGGATCTCGGACGCGACGAGGACGACGGGGGAGTGCGACGCCGCCGCCTCCCCGAACGCGGCGACGGCGTTGGCCGCGCCCGGCCCGCTCGTCACGACCGCCGCACCCAGCCGCCCGCTCCGCCGGGCCCAGCCGTCCGCGGCGTAGACCGCGGTCTGCTCGTGCCGGACGACGACCGGGGCGGGGTCCGCACCCCAGAAGGCGAGGTTGTGCACCCCGGGCAGGCCGAACACCGTCGTCGCACCGTGGTGGGCCAGGACCTCGAGCACCTGCCGGGCGACCGTCACCTCGCTCACGGAGCCGACCTTAGGCCGTCCGCCCGACCGGCCGTGCCCCGTGCTTGTGGCCCGCAACGCCGGGGAGCAGGCTGGCGGCATGGGGAACGAGCCGGAGATGGCGCTCCGCGTCGAGGCGCTCGAGGCGATCCTCGTCGAGAAGGGGTACGTCGAGCCCGACGCGCTGGACGCGATCATCGCCACCTACGAGCGCGACGTCGGCCCCCGCAACGGCGCGCACGTCGTCGCGCGGTCCTGGACCGACCCCGCCTACCGCGAGCGGCTGCTCGCCGATGCCACCGCGGCGATCGCGGAGCTGGGCTACGGCGGCCGCCAGGGCGAGCACATGGTGGCGGTGGAGAACTCCGCCGACGAGCACCACGTCGTCGTCTGCACGCTGTGCTCCTGCTACCCGTGGCCGGTCCTCGGGCTGCCCCCGACCTGGTACAAGTCCCCGGCCTACCGCTCGCGCGTGGTGATCGACCCGCGCGGGGTGCTGGCGGACTTCGGGGTGACGCTCCCGGACACCACCCGGATCACCGTGCACGACTCCACGGCCGAGGTCCGCTACCTGGTGGTGCCGCGGCGTCCGGCGGGCACCACGGGCTGGTCCGAGGAGCGGCTCGCGGCGATCGTCAGCCGGGACTCCATGATCGGGACGGGTCTGGTGACGGTGTGAACACCGTCGCCGACCTGGGTGGGGCCATGGGCTTCGGGCCGGTGCTGCCCGAACCCGAGGACGAGGTGTTCCACGCCGAGTGGGAGCGGCGCGCGCTCGCCCTGACCCTCGCCGCGGCGAGCCCGGGACGCTGGACCATCGACGCGAGCCGCTCCGCCCGGGAGAGCCTGCCGCCGGGGGAGTACCTGACGTCGAGCTACTACGCGATCTGGATCAAGGCGCTCGAACGCCTCCTGGTCCACGCGGGCCTGGTCGGGAGCGACGAGCTGGCGGCCGGGCGGTCCCTGCGGCCCGGGACGCCCGCGCGGGTGCTCGCGGCGGCGGAGGTCCCGGCCGTCCTGGCGACGGGCAGCCGGGCGGACCGGCCGGTGGACCCACCGCCCCGTTTCGCCGTGGGCGAGCAGGTCCGGACCCGCAACACCCATCCCACCGGCCACACCCGGCTCCCGCGGTACGCGCGGGGCAAGGCCGGCGTCGTCGAGCGCGTGCACGGCGCCCACGTGCTGCCGGACAGCAACGCCCACGGTGCCGGCGAGCGGCCCGAATGGCTCTACACGGTCCGGTTCACCGGCGTCGAGCTGTGGGGCGGGGAGGCCGATCCGGGGCTGAGCGTGGAGATCGAGGCGTTCGAGAGCTATCTCGCACCCTGAGCGCCCCGGGAACGCGGGCGACATGTCCGGCGTTGACCGGTTCGTGGCAACCACCAAGTACGGCCCCCAGAAGCTGGCGGCGTTCCGCATGCTCTGGCGTGCGCTGTCCGAGGGTCGCCGGCCCGGTGCCCCGGGCCTCGCGGACCGGCTGCGCGCGCTGCCGCGGATGGCCGGCGCCGCGCTCAGCGGGAAGTACCCCGGTCTCAGCCGCGGCCGGCTCACGATACTGATCCTCGCCGTCGCCTACCTCGTCTCCCCGGTCGACCTCGTGCCCGAGGTTCTCTTCTCGGTGTTCGGCCTGGTCGACGACGGTGTGGTCGCGCTGTGGCTGGGCGGTGCCGTCCTCGTCGAGACCCAGCGCTACCTGGACTGGGAGAACCGGCCGCCGGCCGTCGTCGAGGGCGAGTTCCTCCCGGGCTCGGCGGCGGCCCGCTAGCCACCGGCGTGCTAGACACCGGAGATGCGCGCGATCGTCTGTGAGTCCACCGGCGGGCCCGAGGTCCTCCAACTGCTCGACGTCCCGGTGCCCGTGCCGGCGCCCGGCGAGGTCCGGGTGCGGGTCGAGGCGGCCGGGGTCAACCCGATCGACTGGAAGACCCGCGCCGGCGGCGGGCCGGCGCGGACCTTCGGGGGGAAGCCGTTCACCGTCGGCTGGGACGCGGCCGGGGTGGTGGACGTCGCCGCGGGCGATCTCGCGGAGGGGGACGCCGTGCTCGGCATGGCGCGGTTCCCGAGCCCGGACGGCGCCTACGCCGAGTACGTGACGGCGCCCGCCGGGCACTTCGTCCGGCGCCCGGAGGGCATGCCGATCCTGGAGGCGGCGGCGCTCCCGCTCGCCGGCATGACGGCCTGGCAGAGCCTCGTCGACGTCGGCGCGCTGCAGGCCGGCCAGCGGGTGCTGATCCACGCCGCGGCGGGCGGGGTCGGGCACCTCGCCGTGCAGATCGCGAAGGCGCGCGGCGCGTACGTGATCGGCACGGCGTCCGAGGCCAAGCACGACCTGCTGCGCGAGCTCGGCGCGGACGAGGTCGTGGACTACCGGAGCACGGCGTTCGAGAAGGTCGTCGAGCCGGTGGATCTGGTCTACGACCTGGTCGGCGGTGAGACGTCCGTCCGCTCGTTCGACGTGCTGACGCCCGGCGGCCTGCTGATCTGCCTGCCGACGGTCGCGGTCGCCGCGGCGCTGGAGGCGGCGGAGCAGCGCGGGGTGCGGGCGACCGGGGCCTACGTCCGGGCCGGCGGCAGCGGCCTGGCGGAGCTCGTCGAGCTGTACACCGCCGGCCGGCTCCGGATCCTCGTCGCGGAGACGTTCCCGCTGGAGCGGGCCGCGGACGCCCACCGGCTCGGCGAGCAGGGCCGCACCACCGGCAAGATCGTCCTGACGGTGTGAGCTACGCCGCCGCCTGCCGGAGCGCGGGGAGGTAGCCGCGGGCGTACCCGACGGCCGTCGGGTGGTAGGCGCCGGCGGCCGCCGGGCCGTTGATCCAGGGGTCCCCGCTGCAGACCCCGTGCCCGGCGAAGGCGGCCCGGACGTCGACGAACTCGACGCCCAGGCGGGTCGCGGTCCCCCGGATCGAGGCGCTCAGCACGTCCGCGCCCGCGTTGAGCAGTTGCTGGCGGGCCGGGCTCGGGGCGCCGGCGCAGGCCGTCCCGTCGAAGAGCCGGGGATACCCGAGGACGACGACGCGGGCGTGCGGCGCGTGGAGCCGGACGGCGCCGTAGACCGCGCCGAGCCCGACCGGGAGCACGTACCGCGCGATCCGCTCACCGGCGCGGACGGCCCGGGCGCAGGACTCGTCGGACACCGCGACCGTGCAGGTGGTGAGCACCGGCCCGAAACCGGTGTCGTTGCCGCCGACGGTGATCGTCACCAGGTCCGTGTCCGCGGTGACGCTGCCGATCTGACGGCGCAGGACGTCGGTGCTGGTCGCGCCACTGCAGGCCACCGAGGTCAGTGTCCGGCCGCCCGCGTAGAGCGCCGGGTAGGACTCCGGGCTGCGCCCGCAGGCCCCGCTCACCCCGTCCGGGGTGGCGCCCACGCCGGCGGCGTAGGAGTCCCCCAGGGCGACGTAGTCGAACCCGGTGTCCGCGGACGCGGCGGGTGCCGCGGCCAGCCCCGTGCCGACCAGTGGGAGGCAGCTCAGCAACAGGACGAGCGCGTGTCGGGGCACGGATCCCATCCAGCCAGGGCGCCCCGACCGGGTCAAGCCGCCGTCGGGGCGCCCTGGCCGGAGGATCCGTGCCCGCGAGTCGCGGTATTCCCGTCACCGAGTCGCGGGGGATTCGGGGGGCTGTACCCCGCGGGCTCGGCGACCCGGGACTTGACTGCGGGGTGTCGAGGCTACTCACGAGGGCGTACCGCCGGGTGAACGGGGCGATTGCCCGTGACCGGCGCCACACGTCGTCACCGCAGGTCGCGGTAGGTGTGCGGACCGCAGCGGCGGGCGGGAAAGCTGCCCGCTCCCTGCGCCGAGCGGCCCCGTGGACCGGCGAGTCCCGGCGACTCGCCGGTTCCGACCGCTCGGCGCGGCCCACGTCCCGGTGGTCCGGCCGGGACCGACCGCACGCTTGTCGTCCACGCCCCCGCGGTTAACGTCGGTCTCGGATCACGGCGCGGTCACGAAACGGACTCGAGTCGAACCCCAGTCGCTCGCCCGCTCCCCACGGGTCGTCCGGCCGCCGGTGGTCCGGAAGGAAACAGTCGTGGCACGGCATCGCTCCCCCCGGGGCCGTCGCGCGATCATGGGCTCCTCGCTCCCCGTCCTGGTGACGGGTGCGAGGGCCGGTGACTCGCTTCGGTCCGCCACCGCAGGGCTCACCCCGACCCTGCTCGCCCGCATGGCCGCGGTCACCGTCGCCGGTGGCACGCTCGCCGCCGCCGGACAGGCGGCCTACGCGGGCACGCTCCCGGACATCGGCCTGGGCACCATGCTCCTGGGTGCTCCGGACCTCGCGAGCGCAGAGCTCGCGACGGACGCGGCATCGGCCGAGGCTCCCGCGCTCCCGCCGATCGGCGCCGCCGCGCTGGCGGAGCCGCAGGCCGTGGACCCCGCCGGGATCGCGGCGCTCGCCGCGACCCCCGCCGCAGCCCCTGCCGCGGTGTCCCCGCACGTCGCGAGCCTGGTCAAGGCCGCCGGCCTGCACGAGCAGACCGCGCTCGTCACGCAGAAGGCGGCCGACGCGGTGAAGGCGGCGGAGGCGGCGAAGGCCGAGGCACTCAAGGCGGCCGAGGCGACGCGCCTGCAGCAGCAGAGCGGCGCCTTGGCCTCCGCCCCGGCGGCCGCCGGAGACGCCGTGCAGCTCGTGGTCGGCCGGGTCTCGTCCGGGTTCGGCGCCCGCGGCGGTACCTCCCACATGGGCCTGGACATCGCCGCACCGATCGGGACCCCGATCCGCGTGCCGATCGCCGGGACCGTCATCAACTCGGGCCCGGCGAGCGGCTTCGGCCTGTGGGTCCGGGTGCAGCACGCGGACGGCACGATCACCGTCTACGGCCACATCAACCGCTCGCTCGTCGGCGTCGGGCAGCAGGTGGCGGCCGGGCAGCAGATCGCCGAGGTCGGCAACCGCGGCGAGTCCACCGGCCCGCACCTGCACATCGAGGTCATCAACCCGGCCGGGACGAAGATCAACCCGAAGCCGTGGCTGGACGAGCACGGCTTCCGCTACACCTGATCCGCACCGCCGCGACCCTTGCCGCGGTGTTCGAACCGCCGCGGCCCGAACCGCAGCGGCCTACACCACGAGCCACACGAGTCCGGCCATCGCGAAGCCGACCACGGACAGGATCGTCTCGAGCACGGTCCAGGTCTTCAGCGTGTCCTTCACGGACATGTTGAAGTACTTGGCCACGATCCAGAACCCGCCGTCGTTGACGTGGCTCGCGATGATCGAGCCGGCGGACACCGCGACGACGATGAGCGCGACCTGGGCCTGGGAGAAACCGCCCGCGGTGACGGTCGGGCCGATGATCCCGGCGGTGGTCACGATCGCGACGGTCGCCGAGCCCTGGGCCAGCCGCAGCGCGGCGCTGATGACGTAGGCGGAGACGATCACGGGCAGGCCGATCGCGGTCATCGAGCCGGCCAGCGCGTCACCGACCCCGGTCGCCCGCAGCACGGCCCCGAAGAACGACCCGGCGCCCACGACCAGCAGGATCATGCCGATCGGCTTCAGGGACTCGCCGGTCACCCGGCCGAGCTCCGTGACCGTCATGCCCCGCCGGATGCCGAGCAGGTACATCGCGAGCAGCACCGCGATCGTCAGCGCGATCGTCGGGGTCCCGAGGAACAGCAGGACCGAGCGCAGGGCGGAGCCGTCGGCCAGCGTGATCGCACCGACCGTGGCGCCGAGGATGAGCACCATGGGCACGGCGATGATCGCGGCGATCAGCCCGACCGAGGGCGGGCGGATGCGGACGGCCGGGGTCGTCGTCGCGGTGGCCGTGCCGCCGGCCGGACCGGACCCGCCGCTGCCGTCGCCCCTGCTACTGCCACCGCCACCGCCACCGTCACCGTCGCTGCCGTCGGCGCGGCGGTCGTCCCCGTCCGCCGGGAGGTCGGGGACGACCTCGTCCGGCACCGGAACGACGATCCGCTTGCCGATGAACGAGCCCCACCACACGCCGCTGACGAGCCAGGCCGGGATCCCGCAGACCAGGCCCATGATGATGATCCAGCCCATGTCGACGCCCAGCAGCCCGGCCGCGGCGACCGGACCCGGGTGCGGGGGCAGGAACGCATGGGTCATGGACAGCCCGGCGAGCATCGGCATCGCGTAGAGCACGAGCGAGCGCCCGCCGCGCTTCGCGGCGACGTAGACCAGCGGCGCGAGCACGAAGATCCCGATGTCGAAGAACACCGGGATGCCGAGGATCAGGCCGGTCAGCCCCATCGCGAGCGGCGCGCCCTTCGGGCCGAACACCCTGAGCAGCCGGGTGGTGAGCACGTCCGCGCCACCGGACCGCTCCATGATCGCGCCGAGCACCGTGCCGAGGCCGATGATCGGGGCGATGTGCCCGAGGATGCTGCCGAAGCCCTTCTCCAGCAGCGAGTCCGCGGACTTGATCGGTGTCCCGACGATCTCGGTGACGGGCAGTCCCGCGACGAGCGCGACGGCGACGCCGACCACGATCAGCGCGATGAACGGCTCGAGCTTCCACTTGATGATCAGAACCAGCAGGACGGCCACGCTCACCGCGGCGAGCGTGAGCAGGCCTGCCGTGTCGTGCTGCAGCCAGTCGACGAAGTCGGACATCAGCGCTCCTTCCGGAAGGGGGTGAGTGCGGCGGAGAAGGCCCGGGCGCGGGCGGTGATCAGGCTCCAGTCGCCGGCGGCGACCGCAGCGGGGGGCACGACGGACGTCCCGGCGCAGACGGCGGCGGCACCGGCGGCGAGGAACTCCGCCGCGTTGTCCGCGGAGACGCCGCCGGAGGGCAGCAGCCGGGCCTGCGGGTAGGGACCGAGCAGGTCACGGAGGTAGCCGGGGCCCAACCGGCCGGCCGGGAAGATCTTGACCGCGCTCGCGCCGAGGTCCATCGCCTCGGCCACCTCGGTGGGGGTGAACGCGCCGAGGTACACCGGGACGCCCGCGGCGACGGCGACCTGGGCCACCGCCCGTCGCAGGCCGGGGGTGACGAGGAAGCTCGCGCCCGCGTCGATCGCGGCCTTCGCCTGGTCCGCGGTGAGCACCGTCCCGACCCCGACCTCGGCCCGGGGGTGGCCGGCCGCCTCCTCGAGCAGCGGGAGCACGCCCGGGGTGGTGAAGGTCAGCTCGACGGTCCGGACACCGCCGTCCGCCAGCGCGTGGCACAGCGCGGCGACGTCCGGGATCCGCTCGGCGCGGACGACCGCCAGCGCGCGGTCCCGGAACAGGGCTCCCGGGTCCGGTGCCGGTGCCGATGCCGTCATGAGGTGCTCCCGTCCGGCCCGCGGCGCAGCGCGCGCCCGGCCAGTGCGTCGGTGCGGCGCGAGTCCTCGATCGCGAGCTCGCCGTTGACGATCACGTAGGGGATCCCGGCGGCGGGCTGTGCCGGTTCCGCGAACGTGGCGGTGTCCGCGACGGTGTCCGGGTCGAAGAGGACGAGGTCCGCGGCGTAGCCCTCGCGGACGAGCCCGCGGTTCGTGAGCCGGAGCCGGGCCGCCGCGCGTCCCGTGAGGTGCGCGACGCACTCCTCCAGCGAGAACATCCCCAGCTCACGGCAGTAGTGGCCGAGGTAGCGCGGGAACGTTCCCCACGCCCGCGGGTGGGGCTTCGCACCGACGAGCAGGCCGTCGCTCCCGCCCGTGTGCCGCGGGTGGCGCATGATCGCCTGCACGTTCTCCTCGTGCCCGACGTGCTGCAGGATGCCGGTGCCGAGGTCGTCCGCGAGCAGGAGCTCGACGCAGACGTCGAAGGGGTCCCGTCCCGCTGCCAGCTGCTCGATCGTCCTGCCCACGGTGTGGGCCAGCGCCGGGTTCGTCACCCCGCTGATCTCGATCGTCTCCCACTCGGCGGTGACGCCGTGGCAGCCGTCCGAGCCGTGGACCTCCAGGTCCTCCCGGATCCGGGCCAGCGCCACCGGGTCCCGCAGCCGGTCCAGCGTGGCGGTGTGCCCGCCCGCGGACGACCAGCTCGGCAGGATCGCCGACAGCGTCGTCGCCCCCGGGAGGTAGGGATAGGTGTCGAGGGTGATGTCCGCGCCCGCGGCGATCGCGTCGTCGAGCAGGGTGATCAGCGCGCCCGCGCGGCCCTTGTTCGGGCCGAAGTTCAGCGTGGCGTGCGAGAGGTGCAGGGGACAGCCGGCGCGCGTCGTCAGGTCGATCATCTCGGCGTAGGCCTCGAGCGCGCCCTTGCCGTAGGAGCGGTGGTGCGGCGCGAAGAACCCGCCGAGCCCGCCGACGGTCCGGCAGAGCGCCAGCAGCTCGGCGTCGTCCGCGTACATCCCCGGCGTGTAGGTCAGCCCCGCGGACATCCCGACGGCGCCCTGCTCCATCGCGGTCCGGACGATCTCCCGCATCGCCTCGACGTCCGCGTCACTCGCGGGCACGTCGTCCCAGCCGCACACGAGCGCGCGGACCACGCCGTGCGGGACGAGGTACGCGGCGTTCCCGGCGATCCCCCGGTCCAGCCGGTCGAGGTACTCGCCGACGCTGCGCCAGGAGAAGTCGAAGTCCCGCGGATCGGAGTTCCAGCCCGCGATCTTGCGGCGCAGGACGGCCAGTGCGGCGTCGTCGACCGGGGCGTAGGACAGCCCGTCCTGGCCCAGCAGCTCCGTGGTGACGCCCTGGCTGATCTTCGCCAGATGGTCCGGACTCGTGAGGATCCGCAGGTCCGAGTGGGCGTGCATGTCGATGAAGCCGGGGCACAGGACGAGCCCGTCCGCCTCGATGACCCGGTCGGCCGCGGCGGGGGAGCCGATCGCGGCGATCCGGTCCCCGTCGAGCAGGACGTCCGCGCGGTAGCGGGAGCTCTCGGTCCCGTCGACGACCGTGGCCCCGCGGATCAGGGTGCGCATCAGAAGTACGTCCTGACCAGGTCGACGACCACCGGGTCCGGCTCGCTGCCGTGCTCCGGGTCGTCCTCGACGACCGGGATCCACTGCCACTTGTCGAACGCCGTGCACGGGTGGGACAGGCCGAGCCGGACGACCTGCCCTACCCGGACCGGCACCTGGGTGCGCAGGAACGCGTGCTGATCGTTGACGGCGGTGATCTCGCCGGTGAGCGGGGTGGCGGGTCCGCCCAGGGAGTCCGCGAGCAGTTGCGGCTCGGGCAGGCCCTCGTCGTAGGGGACGTCCCGCTTGCCCGCGTCGAGCAGCGCCAGGCCGGGCTCCGGGACGGAGACGACCCGCGCCCAGGCGTGCATCGCCGAGCGGAACGGCGATCCGCCGGCCCCTGGTCCCGTGGGGCGCGCGAAGGGGGAGATGCCGCGGTAGAAGCCGTCGTCGTGGACGAGGTAGGCGCCGGAGCGCAGCAGCACCCGCGTCCGGTCGTCGGCGAGGGGGCCGAGCACGTCCGCGACGTCGTCGAAGTACGCGCTGCCCCCGGCGGTGACGACGACCTCGTCCGTCTCGTAGCGCAGGCTCCGGTGCAGCACCGCCAGGTCCTCGAGGTAGGCGCGGACGGCGTCGAGCGAGGCGGGCGAGGCGTCGTGCGCGAGCGCTCCCTCGTAGCCGCTCACCCCGCCGAGCACCAGGTCCGGGCTCGCGACGACCGCCGCGGCGACGGCCTGCGCAGCGGCCACACCGCGCGCCCCGGTGCGGCCGCCCGGTGCCCCCAGCTCCACCAGCACGGTCAACGGCCGCGCGGGGGCCGCGGGCAGCGCCCGCTCCATGGCGGCGACCGTCTCGACCGAGTCCACCCAGGTCAGGACGTCGAGGCCGGGATCGGCGTCCCGGGCCCCGGCCACCATGGCGACGCCGTGCGGGTCCACCAGGGAGTTCGCGAGCATGATCCGCCGGACCCCGAACCGCAGACCGACCCTGACCTGCGACGGCGTGGCGAGGGTGATGCCCCAGGCGCCGGCCCGCAGCTGCAGGTCCCACAGCGTGGGGGCCATCGTCGTCTTGCCGTGCGGCGCCAGCCCGACCCCACGCTCGCCGCACCAGGCCGCCATCCGTGCCGCGTTCTCCCGCAGCGCGGTGCCGGTGAGGACCAGCAGCGGGGTGCCGAACGCGGAGAGCCGGGGCCCGGTGGCGAGGAACTCGCCCACGGTGGCACTCCCCGCCGCCTCGGGCAGGGCCTTCGCCAGCGGCCCCGGACGGAGGTCCGCGGAGGTGTCCCGCGGCGGGCTGGTCGTTCCGGTCATAGGTCTGTGTCTCCTTTGACGGCCGTGACCCGGGCTGCGAACTGCATCATTGCGTGGTACGCAATGCGCGTTGCAAAATTTGCTGTGCAGGTTGTAGCATCGCCGCGGTCCGAGCGTCAACGCGTGGGGGTAGCGGTATGCAGCCGACGGTCGTCTGTCTGGGAGAGGCGCTCGCGCTGCTGCCGGACGTGCCCACCGGCGAACCGGACGCCGCCCTGGCCCGGGCGGCGGGCGCCGAGGTGAACGTCGCGCTCGGCCTCGCCGGCGCGGGCGTCGCGGCCGCGTGGGTCGGCCGCCTCGGCGACGACGCGCTCGGTGCCGCGGTGCGGTCCGCGCTCGACGCGGGCGGCGTGGACACCGGCGCGGTGGAGATCGATCCGGTACGCCCCACCGGTTCCTACGCCAAGTCCGTCTCGCTCGGGCCGGACGGCGAGCCCGCCACCCGCATGCACTACCGCCGCGCGGGGTCGGCGGCCTCGGCGATGGGCCCGGCCTTCCTGGCCCGGCCGCCCGTGCGTGAGCGCCTCGCCGCGGCGTCGTTCGTGCACGTCAGCGGCATCACCGCCGCACTGTCGGACTCGTGCGCCGCGTTGATGCGGGAGGTGCTGTCCGTGCCGCGCGGCGGGCGGGCGGTGTTCGACGTCAACTGGCGGGAGCAGATGTGGCCCGCGGGGGACCCGGCCGTGGTCGTGGGGCTCGCCGGGCTCGCGGACGTGGTCCTCGTGGGCGGCGACGAGGCGCGGCGCGTCCTCGGGACGGACGACCCGGTCGCCCTGCGGCGGCTGCTCCCGGGGCCCGCGCTGTTGGTGATCAAGGACGGTGCGCGGCGCGCGCTGGCCGTCGACCGGGACGGGGACGTGGTGGAGCAGCCCGCGCTGCGCGTCGACGTCGTGGAACCGGTCGGTGCGGGGGACGCGTTCGCCGCGGGCCTGCTCACCGGCCTCGCCGGCGGGGAACCGATCCGGCGCTGCCTGCGCCGCGGGCATCTCGGCGCGGCCGCGGTGCTCACCGTCTCCGGGGACTCGGCGGCGCCGCTGCCTGCACGGACCGTGTCCCGGCTGCTGGGCTCCGGGGAACGGGAGTGGGCGGACGTGGTCGTGTCCGCGGTCGGTGTGCGGGAGGTCGCCCGATGAGTGCGAGCCTCGGGAAGGCGTTGCAGATCCTGGTCCGGCTCGGCGCCGGGCCCGCCTCCCTGGACGATCTGGCGGGCGCGCTCGGCGTGCACAAGACCACCGTCCTGCGCCTGCTGCGCACCCTCGCCGAGGACCACTTCGTCTACCGGGACGGCCACCACCGCTACCACCTCGGCGCCACGATCTTCGAGCTGTCCTCCCGCGGGCTGGACCAGCGCGAGGTCCGGGGGATCGCGGCACCGCACCTGGCCGCGTTCAACGCGGAGCACGGCCGCACCACGCACCTGTCCGAGCTGGTCGGCAGCGAGATCGTCTACATCGACAAGCTGGAGTCCCACGACCACGTGCGGATGGCGTCGCGGATCGGCCTGCGCGCCCCGGTGCACTCGACGGCGGCCGGGAAGGCGCTGGTCGCGGACCTGCCGCCGGCCGAGCTCGAGGCCGTGCTCGCCGGCGTCGAGTTCACCAGGGCCACCCCGAACACCCTCGTCACCCGCGCGGACTACCTGGCCGAGCTCGCCCGGGTGCGCGAGCAGGGCTGGGCGCACGACAAGGAGGAGAACGAGCGCTCCATCAACTGCATCGCCGCCCCGGTCCGCAGCGCCTCGGGCCGGGCCGTCGCCGCGGTCTCGGTCTCGGTCCCGGACATCGTCCTGAGCTACGACCGGCTCGTCGAGCTGGTCCCGTCCCTGCTGGCCGTCACGGACCGGATCTCCCGGGACCACGGCTGGCAGCCGTCCTCGAAAGGCCACCGCGCATGAGCAGCAAGACCGTCGTCCGGACCGACGCCGCACCCGCCCCGGCGCACACCTTCAGCCAGGCCGTCCGCAAGGGCGGGCTGGTGCAGGTGTCCGGCCAGGGGCCGATGGACCCGGGAACCGCCACCTACATCGGCGAGGGCGACGTCCGCGTCCAGACCCGGCGCACGCTCGAGAACGTCCGCGCGATCCTCGAGGCGGGCGGCTCGTCCGTGGAGGACGTGCTGATGTTCCGCGTCTACCTCACGGACCGGGGGGACTTCCCCGCCATGAACGAGGTCTACGGCGAGTTCGTGGCCGAGCACGTCCCGAGCGGCGCGCTGCCGGCCCGGACCACCGTGTTCGTCGACCTCCCGCACGAGATCATGCTCGTGGAGATCGACGCGCTCGCGGTGGTCGGATGAGCCGGCTGTAGTCCTCGGGCGGGGTCGGGGTGCGGTCCTCGGTGGAGACCACACGATCACCCGGCGTTCCCGTCACCCTCGTGCGAGGCAACCGGCGGACGTTACCTCCGGGGGACGACCCGGCGGACGTTCCGGGACTCCCGGGGGCGGCATTCATCCACAGGCCGGCAGATCCGGGCCTCCGACGGCGCGAGGAGGCCCCGGCCGGACGTTGTCCACAGCCATGATCGTCGGGATTTCGCGGCCGTCGGGACCTGCCCGGACGCTGCCCCCATGACCGCAGCCCCCGCTCCCCCCGAGCCGTCCTCCTCCGAACCCCCGCCCCTGCGGGTGCGGGACCCCGGCGAGCTGATCGCCGCGATCCCCGTCCTGCTCGGGTTCCGTCCCCGGGACTCGATGGTCCTGGTGGGCACCGGGGGCCCGTCCGGACGCCGGATCGGGCTGACCCTGCGGGTGGACCTGCCGCCGCCCGGCCGGCGCCGGGATCTCGCGGCGGTGTGCGAGGCGGCCGCGGACGGCATCCTGCACGGCGAGCCGGTGAGCGTCGCCGTGGTCGTGGTGGCGGCGCGGACGGTGGCCGGGGCGGGTGATCCCGTGGACCCGCCGCGAGGGGAGGCCGCGGCCGCGATGGTCGCCGCACTCGCCGTCGTCGGGCTGCCGGCGCACACCGTGGCCTGGGCGGCCGGTACCACGGCCGGTGACCGGTGGGCCTGCTACCCGTCCGTGGACCCGTGCGGCTGCGCCGGCACCGTCCCGGACCCCGCGACGACGCCGCTCGCCGCGACCGCGGTGTCGCGGGGGAACGTGGTGCATGCGTCCCGGGAGCAGCTCGAGGAGCAGGTCAGGCCGGTGGCGGGGAGCGTCCTGGAGCGCCGGGCGACGGAACGGGACCGCTCGGCCGACCGCCGCCGTCCGCCGTCGCTGGCGGAGCACTGGACCGCCCTGCAGGCCGCCCTCGACGACGCCGCGGCCTGCCGGCTGACCGTGGACGACGCCCGGGTCCTCGCGCTGAGCGCCGCGTTGGAGGAGCCCGCGGTCCGGGACATCGCCCTCGCGGCCTGCGCGGGCCCGCAGGCTCCGGCGGCCGAGCAGCTCTGGGCCGTGCTGGCCCGGGAGACCCCGGCGCCCGAGGCCGCCGAACCGGCCGCCCTGCTCGCGGTCTCCGCATTGTTGCGGGGGGACGGGGCGCTGGCCAACATCGCCCTGGACCGCGCCGAGCGCGCGTGGCCCGGACACCGGCTCACGCTCCTGCTGCGGCAGGCGCTCGACGCCGGGATGGGCCCCACCGCGATCGGCCAGTGGCTCCGCGAGACCACGCTGCCTCGGGACCTGCGGTGAGGTGCGCCGGTCCCGCCGGGACGGGCTCAGACCGGCAGGCGGTCCCGGGTGAAGCGCCAGGCGTCGCCGACGATCGTCCGGATGTCCGTGCGGCTCGGCCGCCAGCCGAGCGCCTCCGCCGCGGCGTGGCTGGAGGCGATCAGGACCGCCGGGTCCCCGGCGCGGCGCGGCGCGGTCGTCGCCGGGATCGGGTGCCCCGTGACCCCGCGGCAGGCCTCGATGACCTCCTTGACCGAGAAGCCCTGGCCGCTGCCGAGGTTGTAGATCGCGTGCCGGCCCGCCGTGGCGTTCGTCAGGGCGAGCAGATGGGCCTCGGCGAGGTCGTCGACGTGGATGTAGTCCCGCACGCAGGTGCCGTCCGGGGTGGGCCAGTCGTCGCCGTAGACCGAGACGGACTCGCGGTGCCCGGTGGCGACCTGCAGGACGATCGGGATGAGGTGCGTCTCCACGGTGTGCCGCTCGCCGTAGCGGCCGTGGGCGCCGGCGACGTTGAAGTAGCGCAGGCTCGTCGCGGCCAGCCCGTGGGCCGCGGCGTAGGAGGTCAGCATCATGTCGATGGCGAGCTTGCTCGCGCCGTAGGGGTTCGTCGGCCTCGTGGGGGAGGTCTCGAGGATCGGGACCTGCTCGGGCTCGCCGTAGGTGGCGGCGGTCGAGGAGAAGACGATCCGCGGCACGGCGTGCTCACGCATGGCCTCGAGCAGCCGCAGCGCGACCACGACGTTGTTCTCCCAGTACAGCTCCGGATGCGTGACGGACTCGCCGACCAGCGACCGCGCGGCGAAGTGGAGGACCCCCTCGAAACCACCCTCGCCCAGCACCGTGCCGGCGATGTCCGCGAGGTTCCCCTCGGCGAACCGGGCGCCGTCCGGGACCGCGTCCCGATGCCCGGTGGACAGGTCGTCCAGGACCACGACCTCGTGTCCGGCCTCCAGCAGATGCGCCGCGCAGACACTGCCGACATAGCCCGCGCCACCGGTGACGAGCAGCTTCACAACATCCTCCTGAGGGGTCGACCCGCTCGCGGCACCGTCTCACGCGCGGCCCCGGCTCCGGCATCCGGCCCGGAGCCGTGTCCGCGGGCGGGCCGGGGAACGGCCCGGGAACGACGACTGCCCCGGCCGCGGGGCCGGGGCAGTCGATCGGGTGACGAGCAGATCGGGAGGGGTCGCGCGATGCTCGGTCGGCGGTGCTCGGTCGGCCTGCTGTGCTCGGTCGGCGCGGGGTCGGACAGCGCTGGGTCGGACCGCGCTGGGTCAGACCGCGCGGACGAGCACGGCGTGTGCGATCAGCGGGCCCACCGGGGCGGTCTCGCCGTCCGCGGTGACGGACACGGCGTCCCCGAAGCGCGGGATGGCCGCGACGTCGACGCCCCGGCCGGGCACGATGCCCGCCAGCTTCAGCTCGCCCATCAGGTCCGCGTCCACCTGGACGTGCTCGGCGATCCGCCGGACCTCGACCTTGCCGCCGCCGCGCCGGGCGAACTCGTCCAGGCGCTGCAGGCCGACCTCGAGCGTGGGCGGGGCCGAGGCGGTGTGCCGTGCGGTGGCCTCGGCCAGCTCGGGCTCGACCGTCAGCTCGTCCAGCCCCGGGATCGGGTTGCCGTAGGGCGAGATCTGCGGGTTGTCCAGGAGCTGGACGAGCTTGCGCTCGACCGCCTCGCTCATCACGTGCTCCCAGCGGCACGCCTCGGCGTGCACGAGCTCCCACTCGAGCCCGATCACGTCGGTGAGCAGCCGCTCGGCCAGCCGGTGCTTGCGCATGACGGCCACGGCCCGCGCCCGGCCGTTCTCGGTCAGTTCCAGATGACGATCTCCGGCGACGACCACGAGCCCGTCCCGCTCCATCCGAGCCACGGTCTGGCTCACGGTGGGACCGCTCTGCCCGAGGCGTTCGGCGATGCGCGCGCGGAGCGGCACGACGCCTTCCTCCTCGAGCTCGTAGATCGTTCGGAGGTACATCTCGGTGGTGTCGATCAGATCGTTCACGGCCGGACCCCTTCGTTTCGACCCAGTCTAGCCGTGCGAGGCCCCGTCGGGCGCCGCCCCTCGCGGGGGGAGGATGGCGGGGTGTCCGTTCTCGTTTCGCCTCGTGACCTGGCAACCGACCTCTCCTCCGCGACCGGTGGTCCCGGCGGGCCGCCGCCGGTGGTGCTCGATGTCCGCTGGCGCCTCGCCGGCCCCTCGTGCCGCCCCGAGCACGCCGCCGGGCACATCCCCGGCGCGGTGTTCGTGGATCTCGACACCGAGCTCGCCACCCCGCCCGACGGCCCGGTCGGCGAGGCCGGCCGGCACCCGCTCCCCGAGCCCGCGCGACTGCAGGAGGTGCTGCGCCGGGCCGGTGTGTCCGAGGGGTCCCGGGTGGTCGTCCACGACCACGCGGACGGTTCGGTCGCCGCCCGCGCCTGGTGGCTGCTGCGGTGGGCCGGGCTGCCCGCGGACCGGGTCGCGGTGCTCGACGGCGGCTGGGCGGCCTGGCGCGAGGAGGGGCTGCCCGTCGAGACCGGGGAGACGGCGCCGCAGCCGGGTGACGTCGTCGTCCGGCCGGGCGGTATGCCGGTGCTGGACGCGGACGGAGCCGCCGCGCTGGCCCGCTCCGGGGTGCTGCTCGACGCGCGGGTGGGGGAGCGGTACCGCGGCGAGACCGAGCCCGTCGACCCGCGCTCCGGGCACATCCCCGGCGCCCGCAGCGCGCCGTCCGCCGGCAACGCCGGGCACGACGGACGCTGGCAGGACCCCGAGGACCTCGCCGAACGGTTCCGCGAGCTGGGTGTCGAGCCCGGCGCGGGCCCCGATGCGGTCGGGGCGTACTGCGGGTCGGGTGTGACGGCGTCGTCGCTGGTCCTGGCTCTGGAGCACGCCGGCCTGACCACCCCGGAGCGGCCCGCGGCGCTCTACCCGGGGTCCTGGTCGGGCTGGTCGTCGGACCCCGGCCGGCCGGCGGCGACCGGACCCGAGGCCGGGTGAGTGCCGTGCCCCTCCGGAGCCGCCGCCCGGGACGGGACGGATCACGGGACGGATCACGGGGCCGACCACCGGGCGGACCACGGGCCCCGGCACGTGGCCGACGCCGCCCCGATCGCCTAGCGTCCACTCATGAGTCCCCGCACGTCCGTCGTCTGGACACCGGAGTTCCTGAGCTACCAGCTCTCCGACGACCACCCGCTCAACCCCGTGCGGCTGGACCTGACGATGCGCCTGGCCACCGAGCTGGGCGTCCTCGACGGCGTCGAGCTGCTGGTCCCGGAGCCCGCCGGCGAGGAGGACCTGCTCCGGGTGCACGATGCGGCGTACCTGACGGCGGTCCGCTCCGCCCCGGAGATACCGTTCGGGGTCGGCCACGGCCTCGGCACGGACGACAACCCGATCTTCTTCGGGATGCACGAGGCCAGCGCGCTGATCTGCGGCGGCTCGATCGCCGCGGCCCGGGAGATCGCGGAGGGCCGCGCGGACCGCGCGGTCAACCTCGCCGGCGGGCTGCACCACGCGATGCGGGACCGGGCGGGCGGGTTCTGCGTCTACAACGACTGCTCGGTGGCGATCGCCTGGCTGCTGGACCAGGGCTACGAACGCATCGCCTACCTGGACGTCGACGTGCACCACGGGGACGGCGTGCAGGCGTCCTTCTACGACGACCCGCGCGTGCTCACCGTCTCGATGCACCAGCACCCGCTGACGCTGTGGCCGGGCACCGGCTGGCCGGGCGAGATCGGGAAGGGCGAGGGCGAGGGCTACGCGGTGAACGTCCCGATGCCCCCGGGCACGGACGACGCCGGGTGGCGGCGCGCGTTCGACGCCGTCGTCCCGTCGCTGCTCGAGGAGTTCCGGCCGCAGATCCTGGTCACCGAGTGCGGCGCGGACACCCACGCCGAGGACCCGCTGGCGAACCTCGAGCTCTCCGTCGACGGGCACCGGGCGATCTACCACACTCTGCGGGACCTGGCCGAGTCCACGGCGGACGGGAAGTGGCTGGTCCTCGGCGGCGGCGGGTACTCGCTGTTCCGGGTCGTCCCGCGCTCCTGGACGCACCTGCTGGCCACCGTCCTGGACCGGGACCTGGATCCGCACACCACTGTGCCGGCGGACTGGACGGCCCACACCACGACGCTCACCCGCCAGCCCCTGCCGGTCTCGATGACCGACGGCGGGGACCCGTCCTTCGTGCCGTGGGGCGACGGCGGCACCGCGGAGCGGGTCGACAACGCGATCGTCGACTCCCGCCGTGCGGTGTTCCCCCTGCACGGCCTCGACCCCGACGACCCCCGGGACTGACATGCCGGACACGACCCAGACCTCATCCACCCACGAGGCCCCGCCCACCCACGAGACCCCGCACACCGCCGACGCGGGGTCCGCTCCCGCGGAAACGGCGCAGCCCGGCTACCCGAGGCACTGGGAGGCGGACATCGTCGCCTCGGACGGCGGCATCGTCCACCTGCGTCCGATCCTGCCCGCGGACGCGGAGGAGCTCACCGCCTTCCACAAGCAGCTCTCGGACCGCACCCGCTACCTGCGCTACTTCGGCCCCTACCCGCGGATCCCCCCGCGGGATCTGGAGCGTTTCACCCACGTCGACCACCGCAAGCGGGTCGCGCTGATCGCGCAGCTCGGGGACGAGATCATCGCCGTCGGCCGGTACGAGGGCCTCGGCGAGACCGAGCCGGTCGTCTCGGCCGAGGTCGCGTTCGTCGTGCGGGACGACCACCAGGGCCGCGGCCTCGGCTCGATCCTGCTCGAGCACCTCGCCGCGGCGGCGCGGGAGAACGGGCTGTCCCGTTTCGAGGCCGAGGTGCTGGTGGAGAACCACCAGATGGTGCGGGTCTTCCGGGACGCCGGTTACCAGGTCAGCCGCGCGTTCGCCGAGGGCGTCCTGCATCTCGAGTTCGACATCGAGGCCACGCCGAAGTCGCTGGCCGTGCGGGACTCCCGGGAGCAGGCCGCCGAGGCGCGCAGCGTCGCGAACGTGCTGCACCCCACGTCCGTCGCCGTCATCGGTGCCTCGACGGACGAGGCGAAGATCGGCCACGCCGTGCTGTCGAACCTGTTGCGGGCCAACTTCACCGGCCCCGTCTACCCGGTGAACCCGGAGGCCCGGTCCGTGCGCGGGGTCCGGGCGTACGGCTCCGTCACCGACATCCCGGACGACGTCGACCTCGCGGTGGTCGCGGTCCCGGCCGCCGGGATCGACGAGGTCATGGACTCCTGCCTGGAGAAGGGGGTCAAGGCACTGGTCGTCGTGAGCTCCGGGTTCGCGGACGCGGGGGACAGCGGCACCGGAGCGGAGCGCAAGCTCGTCGCGGAGGCCCGGGCGCACGGCATGCGGGTGATCGGGCCGAACGCCCTCGGCGTCGCGAACCTGGCGGACAACGTGCGGCTCAACGCCACGCTCGCACCGGAGCTCCCGGGGCGGGGCCGTGTCGGGTTCTTCTGCCAGTCCGGCGCACTGGGCACCGCCATCCTCGCGAGCGCGAAGAAGCGGGACCTCGGGCTCTCCACGTTCGTCTCCGCCGGCAACCGGGCGGACCTCTCGGCCAACGACATGCTGCAGTACTGGCAGACGGACGCGGCCACGGACGTCGTCCTGCTCTACCTGGAGACCTTCGGCAACCCGCGCAAGTTCGGCCGGCTCGCGCGGCGGCTGGCCCGCACCAAGCCGGTCGTGGCGGTCAAGAGCGGCCGGCACTCGGCGACGAGCCGCCTGCACGCGCGGTCCGTGCCCATCGACGACGCGACGGTGCAGGCCCTGTTCGAGCAGTCCGGCGTCATCCGGGTCGACACCCTCTCCCAGCTGTTCGACACCGCGCTCCTGCTGGCCTACCAGCCGTTGCCGCTGGGTCGTCGGGTCGGCGTGGTCGGCAACTCCACGGCACTGAACGTGCTGGTCACGGACGGCCTGCTGGAGGAGGGGATGGCGGTCGCGGGCGGTCCCGTGGACGTCGGCGCCGCCGCCACGCCGGACGAGCTCGCCGCCGCCGTGCGCGCGGCGCTCGGGGCCGAGGGCGCGGACCAGGCGGATTCGCTCGTCGTCATGTTCGTGCCGCCGATCGCGACGCCCGGCGCCGCGTACGCCCGGGCGCTGCGCGAGGCCGTCGCGGAGTCGGCGAAGCCGGTCGTCGCGGTCTTCCTCGCCGTCGAGGGCGTGCCGGACGAGCTCGCCGTGCCGTTGCCGGACGGTTCGCCGGGGCCCGGGTCGGTGCCCAGCTACTCCAGCCCCGAACGCGCCGTCGCGGCGCTGAGCAGGGTGGCCCGGTACTCGGAGTGGCGCTCGACGCCGGTCGGGGAGTTCGTCGTCCCGCAGGGCATCGACACGGACCGTGCGCGTGCGCTCGTGACGCGGCTGGGCTCGGACGAGACGCGCGCCCTCACGGACGAGGAGGCCGTCGAGCTGCTGGCCTGCTACGGCATCCCGGTCACGGCCTTCCGGAAGGTGCGGGGGGCCGAGGCGGCCGCCGTGGCGGCGGACGAGCTCGGCTACCCGATCGCGATCAAGGCGGCCGGGGACCGGTGGCGGCACCGCACGGACCTCGTCGGCGTCCGGCTGGACCTGGGCTCGGCGGTCGGCGTGCGCCGCGCCGTCGAGGACCTGTCCCGGCTCACCGGCAGGGACGAGGTGTACGTGCAGCGGATGGCGCCCAAGGGCGCGTCGTGTGTGCTCGAGGTGGTGGAGGACCCGTCGTTCGGCTCGCTGGTGTCCTTCGGGCTCTCCGGGATGGCCACGCAGCTGCTGGAGGACCGGGCGTTCCGGGTGGTGCCGCTGTCCACCGAGGACGCCGCGACGCTGATCCGGGCCCCGCGGGCGGCCCCGCTGCTCACGGGCTACCGGGGGAGTGAGCCCGTCCGGCTCGACGGGCTGGAGGACCTGGCGCTACGTGTCGGCCGGATCGCCGAGGAGCTTCCCGAGGTGCGCTCGCTCGCCCTGGACCCGGTCCTCGCGAGCCCCGAGGGCGTCTTCGTCACCGGCGCGAGGGTGGTCCTGGGCCCGCCCCCGACCCGAAGCGACGCGGGCCCCAGACGCCTGACCTGACCCACCCCGGCGTCATGGAGCCACAACGCGCTTCAGCCGCCCGAGAACTCCCGTCATGGAGCCACGACGCGGTCCGCGCGCCCGGGAAGGCGCGTCGAGGCTCCATGACGGGGGCGCCCGGGATCAGCGGCGGAAGCTCACCTGGAGGGTGGGCTGGCTGGTGTTCGCGAAGAAGTCGTTGCCCTTGTCGTCGACGACGACGAAGGCCGGGAAGTCCTCCACCTCGATCTTCCAGACCGCCTCCATGCCGAGCTCGGCGTACTCGAGGACGTCGACCTTGCGGATGCAGTCCTGGGCCAGCCGGGCGGCCGGACCGCCGATCGAGCCCAGGTAGAAGCCGCCGTGGGCCGCGCAGGACTCGGTCACCTGCGTCGAGCGGTTCCCCTTGGCCAGCATCACCAGCGAGCCGCCCGCCGCCTGGAACTGCGCGACGTAGGAGTCCATCCGGCCCGCGGTCGTCGGGCCGAAGGACCCGGACGCGTAGCCCTCCGGGGTCTTGGCCGGCCCGGCGTAGTACACGGGATGGTCCTTGAGGTACTGCGGCATCTCCTCGCCCGCGTCGAGCCGCTCGGCGATCTTCGCGTGCGCGATGTCCCGGGCGACGACGAGCGGCCCGGTCAGCGACACCCGGGTCTTCACCGGCAACGCGGAGAGCTGGGAGCGGATCTCGGCCATCGGCCGGGTGAGGTCGATCCGCACCACGTCCCCGGCGTCGTCGAGGGCGTCCTCGGTGACGTCCGGGAGGAAACGCGCCGGATCCCGTTCGAGCTGCTCGAGGAACACCCCGTCCGCGGTGATCTTCGCCTTGGCCTGGCGGTCCGCGGAGCAGGACACCGCGATGCCGACCGGCAGCGAGGCGCCGTGCCGCGGCAGCCGGATCACCCGGACGTCGTGGCAGAAGTACTTGCCGCCGAACTGGGCGCCGATGCCGAAGTTGCGGGTCAGCTCCAGGACCTGCTGCTCGAGGTCGGGGTCCCGGATGGCGTGGCCCAGCCCGGAGCCCTCGGTCGGCAGGGTGTCCAGGTACCGCGCGGAGGCGAGCTTCGCGACCTTGAGGGTGTACTCCGCGGACATCCCGCCGATCACCACGGCCAGGTGGTAGGGCGGGCACGCGGCGGTGCCGAGCGAGCGGAGCTTCTCGTCCAGGAACGCGGCGAGCTTCTTGGGGTTCAGCAGCGCCTTCGTCTCCTGGTAGAGGAAGGTCTTGTTCGCCGAGCCGCCGCCCTTCGCCATCACGAGGAACTCGTACTTCGGCTGCTGTCCGGGCACCGAGTACAGCTCGACCTGCGCGGGCAGGTTGGTGCCGGTGTTCTTCTCGTCCCAGAACGTCAGCGGCGCCATCTGGGAGTAGCGCAGGTTGAGCTGGTCGTAGGCCTCGAAGATGCCGCGGGACACGGCCTCCTCGTCGTTCCCGCCGGTCAGGACGGTCTCGGTCTTCTTCCCGACGACGATCGCGGTGCCGGTGTCCTGGCACATCGGCAGCACGCCGCCGGCGGAGACGCAGGCGTTGCGCAACAGGTCCGTGGCGACGAACCGGTCGTTCCCGGAGGCCTCGGGGTCGTCGATGATCGCGCGGAGCTGCGCCAGGTGGGAGGGGCGGAGGTGGTGCTGGATGTCCTTGACGGCCTCGCGGACGACGCCGGTGATGGTGGTGGGATCGATCTCGAGGAACGTCCGTCCGGCCGCTTCCACGACCTTTCCCGCAGGCAGATCCAGCTCGCGGTACTCGGTGGCGTCGGGGCCGAGCGGCAGCACGTCGGTGTGGTGGAACTCGGGCATGCGCACGAAACTACCCCGGGCCGTCCCCGTCACCGGCGTGAGATCGGCCGGGCGGGAGGCCGGACCGACCCCCGTCCGGTCCGACCTCCCCGGAGGGCACCGCACGGGCGGACGAGGAAGTGGCGTCCGTCCGAGGGGTGCGAGGCGAGGGGTTCGGCAAGCTTTTCGCACGGGCCGCGCCCGGGTCAACTCGTTCCGCGACGAAATCTTCGAGGCGTTTCGCGAGACCGCGCGGGCCCGCGGAACGTACTGTGAGTCACATGCCTGGATCCATTCTCGGAACCGCGGTGCGCCGCGTCGAGGACCCCGACCTGATCACCGGCAACACCACCTACGTAGGCAATCTCGCGCTCGACGGCAGCATCGACGGCGTGCTGCACGTCGTGTTCGTGCGCTCCCCTCTGGCCCACGGGATCGTCACCGGCATCGAGACCGCCGACGCGGCCGCGGCCGAGGGTGTCGTCGCCGTCCTCACCGCCGCGGATCTCGACCTGCCCGCCCACCACGGCCTGATGGTGCTCAACCCGAATCTGCCCCGTCCTCCGCTCGCCACGGACCGCGTCCGCTTCGTCGGCGAGGCCGTCGCGATGGTCGTGGCGGAGAGCAGGGCCGCCGCGGTGGACGCCGCCGAGCTGGTGGAGGTCGACTACGACCCGCTGCCGGCCGTGGTCGACATGGAGGAGGCGTTCGCCCCGGACGCCCCGCTGCAGTTCCCCGAGAGCGGCTCCAACCTCGCGGCCGGGCTCCGGGACGGGAACAGCGCGGCGGCCCTGGAGGGCGCGGAGGTCGTCGTCCGGGCCCGGATGGTGAACCAGCGCCTCGCCGTGGTCCCGATGGAGGGCAACGCGATCCTCGTCAACCCCGCCGGGGACGCGGAGCACGAGATGGTCATCCACGTCTCGACCCAGATGCCGCACGGCTTCCGGACGCAGCTCGCCGGGATCCTCGGCCTCGACGCCGGGACGATCCGGGTCATCGCGCCGCACGTGGGCGGGGCCTTCGGGGGCAAGGCGGGCGTGCTCGCCGAGCACACGGCGGTGGTCGGCGCGGCCCGGCGCCTCGGCAGGCCCCTGGCCTGGGTGGAGACGCGCTCGGAGAACCTCGTCTCGATGCCGCACGGCCGCTCGCAGGTCGGCTACTACGAGCTCGGCCTGACCCGGGACGGGACCATGACCGGGCTGCGCTGCCGGGTCGTCGGGGACTCCGGGGCCTACGCCGGGTTCGGCGGTGCGCTCCCGCTGCACATGACCTATCTGATGGCGCCGGGCGTCTACGACATCCCGAAGGTCGGCTACGACGCGGCGTCCGCGCTGACGAACACCACCCCGGTCGGTGCGTTCCGCGGTGCCGGTCGCCCCGAGGCCGCCGCGCACCTCGAGCGGCTCGTGGACATGGCGGCCGCCGAGCTGGACATGGACCCCGTCGAGCTGCGCCGCAAGAACTTCCTGGATCCTGCGAGGTTCCCGGTGACGACGCCGGTCGGCGCCGTGTACGACGTCGGGGACTACGACCTGCCGCTGCGCGAGGCGCTGCGGATCGTGGACCACACGAAGCTCCGCGAGGAGCAGCGGACCCGCCGCGAGGCGGGGGACCCGGTGCAGCTCGGCATCGGGATCGCGGTCTACGTCGAGGTCACCGCGGGTGGCGGCGGCTCGGAGTACGGCTCCGTGCACGTGCACGCGGACGGCACCGCGACCGTCTCGGCGGGGACGTCCGCGCACGGGCAGGGCCACGCGACGTCGTTCGCGATGCTCGTCTCGGACCGCCTCGGCATCCCGATGGACAAGATCACCTACACCCAGTCGGACACGGCCACCGTCCCGCGCGGCGCCGGCACCGGTGGCTCGCGGTCGCTGCAGCTCGGCGGGTCGGCCGTGGACAAGGCCGCCATCGACGTGCTCGACCAGGCCCGGAACCGGGCCGCGGCGATGCTCGAGGCCAACGTCGACGACGTCGAGCTCACCGCGGACGGGGAGTTCGGCGTGGCCGGCGTCCCGACTCCCACGGTCAGCTGGTCGCAGATCGCGGGCGGGGCCGAGGCGGCCGGGGAGAAGCTCTTCGCGGGCCTCGACGCCACCCAGGACGGCGCGACGTTCCCGTTCGGGGCGCACGTGTCCGTCGTCGAGGTGGACACCGAGACCGGCCGGGTCAGCCCCCGCCGGCACGTCGCCGTCGACGACTGCGGGCGGATCCTCAACCCGCTGCTCGTCGAGGGGCAGCAGCACGGCGGGCTGGCCCAGGGCATCGCGCAGGCCCTGTACGAGGAGGTCGTGTACGACCCGGACGGCCAGCCCCTGACGTCGACGCTCGCGGACTACCACATCCCCAGCGCCGCGGACCTGTTCCCGTTCGAGGCCGTCACCACCGAGACCCCGACGCATATGAACCCGCTGGGGGCCAAGGGGATCGGCGAGTCCGCGACCATCGGGTCCACGCCCGCGGTACAGAACGCGATCATCGACGCGCTGCGGCCGTTCGGGGTGAAGCACATCGACCTGCCGTGTACCCCGCAGCGGATCTGGCGTGCCGTCCAGGCCGGCGGCGAGGACCCGTGGCGCGAGCCGCCCGCGATCTTCGACGACCTGCCGAGGCGGGGTGGGGGGAGCACGGACGAGGCCGGCGCGATCTGACCCGGCCCGGGGCCGCTCCGTTCCGGGCTCCGGTCCCGTCCGAAAGGGCGGGGCCGGTTGCGGGTGCCGGGCTGAACTGGGGAGACTGTGCGGTGGATCACAGACATCCCGGCACCGTCGCCAGAGGAGCAGCCCATGACATCGGCAATCGACCAGGTACTCCGGGGCGCGGTCGAGGCAGGAGCGGTGCCGCAGGCCGTCGCGATCGCGGCGGACCGGGACGGGACCATCCTCTACGAGGGCGGGGCGGGCCCGCGCTCGGCCGGGTCGCAGGAACCGGCCGGCGTCGACACGCACTTCCGGATCGCGTCCATGACGAAGATGGTCGCGACGACGGCGGCGCTGCAGCTCGTGGAGCGGGGTGACCTCGAGCTGGCGGCGCCGATCGACACGATCCTCCCGCAGTTCGCGGACCTGCAGGTCCTCGAGGGTTTCGACGGGGACACGCCGAAGTACCGCCCGGCCGGCGCGCGCGCGACGGTGAAGCAGCTGATCACCCACACGACCGGGCTGAGCTACTGGTTCTGGAACCCGGACATCGTGCGCTGGCAGGACGTCACCGGCACCCCGAGCGTGCTGAGCGGGGACAAGGCGATCTTCACGGCGCCGCTGGTCGCGGACCCGGGCACGCGGTTCGAGTACGGGATCAACACGGACTGGCTGGGAGAGGTCGTCCGCGAGGTCAGCGGGCAGAACCTGAAGGACTACCTGGGCGAGCACGTCCTCGGCCCGCTGGGGATGAACCGCACGTCGTTCACCCCGAGCGAGGCGGACCGCGCCAACCTGGCCGCCGTTCACCTCAAGGGCGACGACGGCGCCTGGGTCGCCACGGACATCGACTGGTCCACCGCGCCGCAGTGGTGGGCCGGCGGTCACGGCCTCTACTCCACACCGCGGGACTACCTGCGGTTCCAGCTGATGCTGCTGCGCGGCGGCACGCTGGACGGGGAGCAGATCCTGCGGGCCGAGACCGTCGAGGAGGCGTTCCGGAACCAGATCGGCTCGCTGGACTTCCCGACCCACATCCCGACCGGGGACCCCGCCACCACCGGGCCGTGGAACGGGCCGGCCGGTATGAAGTGGGGCCACGGCCTGCTCCTCACCACCGCGCAGGAGCCCGGCCTGCGCGCACCCGGCAGCGGGGCCTGGGCGGGGATCTTCAACAGCCACTACTGGATCGACCCGGCGTCGGGGGTGACGGGTGCGATCTACAGCCAGTTCCTGCCCTTCATCCCGGACGAGGCGATGCAGATGTACCAGGACTTCGAACGGGAGGTCTACCGGCTCTGACCCGTCCCGCGCCCGGCTCCCGTCGGGTGGCGGGCCGGTGCCGCGGCACCGGTCGCCACTCGGAGGGGTGGGTATCGGAGCGGGCGGGGCATATCGCAGACTCTCCACGTGACGACGAGGACGAGCGTGGAGCGGACGCGATGAGGCTGGCGACGATCCGGACGGCGACCGGCACCCGGGCGGTCCGGGTGGACTCCGACGCCGCGGTGGAGACCGGCGAGGCGGACCTGCGGGCCCTGCTCACCCGCGAGGACTGGGCCGAGCACGCCGCGGCGGCGGCCGGCCCGGCGCATCCGGTCGCGGGCCTGGACTACGCCCCGCTGGTGCCCTCCCCGGAGAAGATCATCTGCGTGGGGCTGAACTACCGGGACCACGTGCTCGAGATGGGCCACGACCTCCCCGAGTACCCCACGGTCTTCGCGAAGTACGCCCCCGCCCTGGTCGGCGCCTACGACGACATCGAGCTGCCCACGATCTCGGACGCGGTGGACTACGAGGCCGAGCTGACCGTCGTGATCGGGAAGCCGGTGCGCGACGCGGACGACGCGGCGGCGGCGGCCGCGATCGCCGGCTACACCGTGCTCAACGACGTCAGCGTGCGGGACTTCCAGAACCGCACCACGCAGTTCCTGCAGGGCAAGACGTTCGAGCACTCCACCCCGCTCGGCCCCGTCCTGGTCACCCCGGACGAGCTCCCCGCCGGCGGCTGGGCCATCTCCAGCACCCTCGACGGCGAGGTCATGCAGAACTCGACGACGGACCAGCTCGTCTTCGGCGCGGTCGAGCTGGTGAAGTACCTCTCCGCGATCCTCACGCTCAACCCGGGGGACGTCATCGCCACCGGGACCCCCGGCGGTGTCGGTCACGCCCGCAAGCCCCCGCGCTACCTCACCGACGGGGCCGAGCTCGTCACGTCGATCGCGGGGATCGGCGAGTGCCGCAACACCTGCCGGCGGAAACAGACTGCGGGTTCCGCGACGTGAGCCGCACCCTGACCGAGACGCTGGCCTGGGCCGGCGACGGCGCCGCCCACCTGCGCGGCCTGATGACCAGGATGGGCGACGAGGCGTTCGGCAAGCCGAGCGCCCTCCCGGGCTGGACCCGGGCGCACGTGCTCACCCACGTCGCCCGCAACGCCGATGCCCTGATGAACCTGCTGCACTGGGCGCGCACCGGCGAGGTGACGCCGATGTACTCCTCGCCCGAGCAGCGCAACGCGGACATCGAGAGCGGCGCGTCCCGCGCGCCCGCGGTCATCCGCGAGGACGTCGTGCGCACCTCGGACCGGCTCGCCGCCGCGGTCAAGGCGATGCCGAAGAACGCGTGGACGGTGGTCGTCCGCAACGGCCAGGGCATGGAGATACCGGTCGGGGAGGTCGGCTGGCTGCGGGCGAGGGAGATGTGGATCCACTCGGTGGACCTCGACGTCGGCGCCTCGTTCGAGGACTTCCCGCCACCGATGCTGCGGGAGCTGCTCGACGACGTCACGCGGACGCTGTCCCTGCGCGACGACGCACCCGCGGTGCGGCTGGTGGCCACGGACCGGGACGACGTGTGGAGCGTGGGCGAGGAGGCCGGCGCGGTCTCGGTGTCCGGCCCCACGGCGGACCTCGCGGCGTGGGTGTCCGGGCGCAACCGGTCCCGGGCCCTGCGCACCGACGACGGCAGCAAGGTCCCGGCCCTGCCGGCCTGGCTCTAGCCGCTCAGCCCCCCTCGCCCCCGCGGGTGAGCTGATCGAGTCGGGACTGCACCTCGTCCAGCCTGGCCTGCAGCAGCGCGACCTCCGCGGCGAGCAACGCGACCGTGCCCGGTCCGTCGTCCGCGGAGAGCGCGGCCGGTGCCCGCAGCGGGGCCGCCGGCGCGGAGATCGGCACCCCCGGAGCAGCACCGTCCAGCCTCACGTCGATGCCCCCGGCCAGCCGCGAGAACTCCTCCGGCGCGATCACCGGGCGCAGCGCGGCGCACCCCGGACACACCGGGACGAGCCGGCGCCAGCCGACGCTGCCCACCCCGGAGTCCGCGAGCAGCTCGGCGGGCCGGCCGCACTCGCAGCGGCCGATCCGGACCGTGCGCACCCGCTGCCGGGCGTAGCGGAACCCCCGCTCGTAGCGCCGGTACCGCCCGGAGACCGCGACCTCGAGCAGCACCGCGCCCCGGTGGTCCGGCTCGCAGGCCAGATCCCGGGCCGAGGCCATCTCGTGGAAGCAGTAGAACCCGCAGTCGCACCACCGTGACGGGCACGCGTGCCGCGAGCCGTGCGCGCACACCGCGTCGTCCACCGTGCGGTAGACGTGCGCGCGGCCGAGCGTCACCCCGCTGTACCCCGCCACGGACCCGTCCGCGGACAGCATGGGGTAGGCGAGCTTGAACCCCGGGAGAGGTTCCTCGGAGTGCTCGTGCGGTGTACGGGCGAACAGACCGCCCACCGGACGGCCCGGCTAGACCCTGGCGGGGCGTACGGGCTCGGGCGGTTCCGCCAGTGCCGTCACCTCGGCCGGAACGGAGGTCCTCTTCGTGGGGACGCGCTGCTCTGCCCGGACGGCCTGCTCGGCCTCCCGGTCGACGGCGACACCCTCTGCCAGCTTCCTGCCCAACCTCATGACGCCTCCCATGGATCGGCGAACCGGTGTGTCAAGGCTGACCCGCAGGCGCCGACTTGTCCAGAGGTGGCGGGTACGACTGTCTTTACGTCTGCGTTTCCACCCGGTCCCGCCGGGGTGCCGGGTTGGTCAGCAGCTCGCGGCGCGGGTGTAGCAGGGGAGCGCGGGCTCGGCGGGCAGCGGCGTCGCCGGGCGGGAGCCGGCGGCGTCGAGGCGCCGTCCGCCGTCCGCCAGCGCGGCCCGGGTGATGCCCCGCGCGAGCTCCCGCCCGCAGGTCTGCGTCCCCGTCCGGGCGACGTCCACCGGCCCGGGGTTCCGCAGCGCGTCGACGGCGAGGGCGAGCGCGACGGCGTCCGAGGTGCCGAGCGCGACGTGGTCCACCGGACGTCCCGGGCACACGTCCTGGACCGCGACGTTCACGACGGCACCGCCACCGGGCTCGCCGACGGGCAGCGTCGAGGCCGCCGGGGTGGGGGTGACGACGGTGTCCGTGGCCGAGGTGACGACCGTGTAGCCGATCCCCGGGAACGTCCGCCGCCCCGAGTCGAGCGCCGCGAGGAACTCCGAGCCCGCGCGTTGCTGCCACTGCGCGGCGCTGCAGGTGGCGGTGCACGCGGCCGCCAGCGGTGCCGCGCCGGAGGTCGGCGGCCCGAGCTGGACGACGTCGGACACCAGGGGGCGCAGGTCCGGCCAGAACCGCAGCGCCCAGCGGATCGCGACACCGCCCTGGCTGTGCCCGAGGACGGCGACCCTGCGCCCGGAGCGTTCGGCGACCGTCCGCACCGCGTGCACGACGTACTCGCCACGCACCGCGATGTCCGCGTGGTTGTGGTCCGGGGCCACGGAGGTGCAGGTCGGGAGGTCCTCCGCGGCGAGCACCGGGGCGACGCCCCAGCCGAAGGCCTCGTCCGGGTCCGCCCCGGTGCCGGAGAGCAGCAGGACGGGGTCCGCGGCCGCCGCGGTGACGGCCCCGGTGCAGGCCAGGCTCGCGTCGAGGACCTCCCGGGGCACGGAGAGGGCCGGGCCCGCACGGTCCGCCGGTGCCCACGCGGCGCGTTCCTGCTCCGGCGCGGCGGGCGCCGCATCCACCGTGGGGCCGGTCGTCGCGATGTGGAGGCCGAGTAGCAGGGCGAGGACGACGATCACCGCCGAGACGACCCGGGTGACGGACTGGGCGGACATGCGGGGGCTCCGTGGGATCGGAGGTGAGGCGCGGGGCGGGGCACACGGTAGCCTGCGCGGCCCGGCGCCCGGCCTCCTAGGCTGCGCCGGGTGGTGACCCCGAGAGCAGCCCACCCGGACTTCGCCGCCGTCCGCGCCGAGTTCGACCTCCCCCGGTCCTTCCCGCCCGAGGTCGTGGCGGCGGCGAGCGCGCCCGTCCCGGCCGGCCCGGGCCGGGTGGACGCGACGGATGTCGAGCTGGTGACGATCGACCCGCCCGGCTCCAAGGACCTGGACCAGGCGGTCGGCATCGAACGCACGCCCACCGGTTTCGTCGTGCACTACGCGATCGCGGACCTGGGGGCGGTCGTCGAGTCCGGGGGCGTGCTCGACGCCGAGGTGCGCCGCCGGGGCCAGACGTTCTACCTCCCGGACGGGTCGGTGCCGCTGCACCCGCCGGTGCTCTCCGAGGGGGCGGCGAGCCTGCTCCCGGACGGGGACCGCCCCGCGGTCCTGTGGCGGATCACCCTCGACGAGGCCGGTGAGACGCAGGACGTGCAGGTCGGGCGCGCGATGGTCCGCTCCCACGCCCAGCTGGACTACGCGGGCGTGCAGGCGGACGTCGACGCCGGGCGGCCGCTGCCCGCCGCGCTGGCCGCGCTGCCGGAGCTGGGCCCGCGGCGGCGGGCCCTGGCCGTCGCCCGGGGCGCGGTCGAGCTGGAGCTCCCCGAGCAGGAGATCGTCCGCATCGGGGACGGCTGGACCGTCGAGGTGCGCAGGCGGACCGCCGTCGAGGACTGGAACGCGGAGATCTCCCTGCTCACGGGCATGTCCGCGGCCCGGATGATGCTCGACGCCGGGGTCGGCCTGCTGCGCACGCTGCCGGCGCCGGACCCCACGGACATCGAAGCGCTGCGGCGGACCGCGCTCGGGCTGGGGATCGCCTGGCCGGACGGCGCGACGCCCGCCGCGGTGCTGGCCGGGCTGCGCTCGGCCGAGGGTTCCCCGCACGTCCTCGCGCTCCGCCGGGCGGCGACGTCGTTGCTCCGCGGTGCGGCCTACACGTGGTTCGGGCCGGGCCAGGCACCGCCCGAGGATCCCGGGCACGGCGGCATCGGCGCACCGTACGCGCACGTCACGGCCCCGCTGCGGCGGCTCGTCGACCGGTTCGGGAGCGAGGTGTGCCTGGCGATCGCGGCGGGGCAGGACCCGGCGCCGTGGCTGCTGGCGGCGCTGCCGACGTTGCCCGAGCTCATGGCCGCGTCGGACTCGCGTGCCGGGCAGGTCGAGCGGGCGTGCACGGACCGGACCGAGGCGGGCCTGCTCGTGGACCGGATCGGGGAGGCGTTCGAGGTGATCGTGCTCCGCGCCGAACCGGGCGAGGTGTACCTGTCCGAGCCGCCCGTCATGGCCCGCTGCGACGGCACCCTGCAGGCGGGCGGGACGGCCACGGTCCGCCTCACCGAGGCCGACCCCGCGACGGGCCGGGTCCGGTTCGCCCGGTGAGCGCCGCCGGGCCGCGGGCGTCTCCCGCCGCGGCCGACCGGGCTCACCGCAGGTAGGTGACCGGCGCCGGGAGCACCGGGCGCGCGGCGGGCCGGGAGCCGCTCGGGGTGCCCAGGTAGACCCAGCCCGTGACGGTCTCCTCCGCGGTCAGGCCCAGGTGCGCGCGGACCTTCGGGGCGTCGCCGTACCACCCCGTCCGCCACATCGCGCCGAACCCGGCGAGGTCCGCGGCGAGGACGAGCCCGTGCGCGACGGCCGCGGCCGACGCGTGCTGCTCCCACTGCGGCACCTTCGGATGCGCCACCGGCGACGCGACGACCACCACGATCATCGGCGCCCGCATCGGCTTGTCCCGGCTGTGCTCCAGGTTCCGCGCGGTGGCGTCCGGGTCCCGTTCGCAGTGCGCGGCGGCGAACGTCTCGCCCAGCGGGCCGCGCGCGGCCTCGTCGACGACCACGAACCGCCACGGCCGGAGCCGTCCGTGGTCCGGTGCCGCGGTCGCGACGGCGAGCAGCTCGGCCAGCTCGGCGGGACCCGGAGCGGGCGCGACGAGCCTGGCCCAGGACCGGCGCTCACGTAGTGCGTCCAACACCTCGCTGCCCGTCACGGCGTCAACCCCTCCCGGCTGTACTTTCGGACACGACCCGAGCTCGATCTCGTGAGGCTAGCCTCATCGGCGGCCCTGCGGCCGTCCCACCGGCGAATCCGGTCGGCGGCCGTCACTACACCGAGCGGAGGAGCCGTGGCGGGAGATCCCGACGGCGTGCGGTTCGGCATCGAGCACGAGCTCGCGTTCCTGCGGGCGGACGGTGCGTTCGCGGACTTCACGAACACCACCTTCACCGAACTGCAGGACATCGTCGACGCGCTGCCGGCGGACCCGGCCGACTACCCGGACCTGCGCGTCGGGGACCAGGGGATCAAGCACAAGCGCTGGTACGTCGAGGGGTTCGAGCGGTTCGACGAGGCCGGCGGGCTGGTGCGGTGCGACCCCAAGGGGATCGAGGTGCGGACCCGCATCCATCCCTCCGTCGAGGACGCCGTCGCGGCCCTCGAGCGGGACGTCGCGGTGTTGGAGGTGGAGGCCCTGAGCCGTGGCATGGTGCCCTTCGCGATCGGCTTCAACCCCGTCCGCTCGGCGTACCCCATCGTCCCCGAGCTCAACGAGTGGGAGCGGGTGCACCGCACGGGCTCCCCGGAGGAACGCACCGCCCACCTGCACATGGTGACCCACGGTCCGGACCTCAACCTCTCCTTCCCCGGCCTGGGGCCGGCGGAGCTGGTCGACGCCGCGGCGAAGCTCACCCACTACAGCCCGTTCCTGGTGCCGCTGTCGTTCTCCTCGCCGTTCCGGGACGGGCGCCCGTGGGGCGGCCTGTCCGCCCGGACCGCGATCCGCACCGGCGTCCGGCCCGCCGCGCTGGTCTTCCTCGCCGGCGACGAGGGCCAGGTCGTGTCGGATCCCTCGCTGACCCAGGTCGCACGGCTGCCCGCGGAGATCGGCCGGATCGAGTTCAAGGCCTTCGACGCCTGCCCCGATCCCGCGCTCTACGGCGAGCTGTTCAGCCTGCTCACCGGCCTGCTGCTCGACGACACGCTGCCCGGGCGCCGGACCGTCCCGGACGCGGCGGTGCACCGGCAGGTCGCGATGGCCGGGCTGGCGGACCCCGAGGTGCACGCCCGCACGGGGGAGCTGATCGGCGTCGCCGAGCGGGCCCTCGCCCACCGCCCCGAGGATCTGGACCGGCTGGTGGGGCTGCGCAAGCGCTGGGCGGCGAAGGAGTCCCCGGCCTCGGCGATGCTCGCCCGCTACGCCGCGGGTGACACGGCCCTGCGCCTCGCCCCCTCCGCCTGACCCGCGAGTCGCGGTATTCCCGTCACCGAGTCGGGGCATCTCCGCTCCCGTGCGCCACGGATCCACCGCGACTCGGTGACGGAAATACCCCGACTCGCGGGGTGGGTCAGGTGTAGGAGTGGTCCGAGTCCGGGTACTCGCCGCCCCGGACCTCGGCGCCGAAGCGGCGGGCGGCGTCGAGGAGGATCCCGCCGACGTCCGCGTACGGCTTGACGAACCGCGGCTTGCGGCCCCGGTTCATCCCCGCCATGTCCGACCAGACGAGCACCTGCGCGTCGCAGTCCGGCCCGGCGCCGATCCCGATCGTCGGGATCCGCAGCTCGGCGGTCACCCGCTTCGCGACGTCCGCCGGGACCATCTCCAGCACCACGGCGAACGCGCCGGCCTCCTGCAGGGCCAGGGCGTCCTCGATCAGATGGTCCCCGGCGTCCCCGCGGCCCTGGATGCGGTACCCGCCGAGCGCGTGCTCGCTCTGCGGGGTGAAACCGAGGTGGGCCATGACCGGGATCCCGGACCCGGCGAGCGCATCGACCTGCGGCGCGAACCGCGCCCCGCCCTCCAGCTTGACGGCGTGGGCGCCGCCCTCCTTCATGAACCGGAAGCCGGTCTCGAGCGCCTGCGCGGCCGAGATCTGGTAGCTGCCGAACGGCAGGTCCGCGACCACCAGTGCGCTCTTCGCGTTCCAGGTGACGGCCCGGACCAGCGGCATCAGCTCGTCGACGGTCACCGGGAGGGTGTTGTCGTAGCCGAAGACGTTGTTGCCCGCCGAGTCCCCGACGAGCAGGACCGGGATGCCGGCCTCGTCGAAGATCTCCGCGGAGTAGCGGTCGTAGGCGGTGAGCATCGGCCAGCGTTCGCCGCGCTCCTTCATCTCCAGCAGGTGGTGGATCCGTACGCGCTTGGGTCGCGCGGCCGTGCGGTACGGGGCCTCCTCGACGGGGGCCGATCCGGCGGGCACGGCGGGCTCGTTCGCAGACGTCATCGTCGGTTCCTTCCCTACCTCGAGGCCCGCTCGCGGGTCCCCGGGTCGATGCGGGTCAGTACCGGCACAGCGTGTCACCCGCCGCGGCCGGAAACCCAGCGGCGGCGATGCAGTTCACATGCCTGGTGGCTCACCGGCCGCGCCGACCTGCGGGGCGCCGAACGGTCGTCACGATCCGGCGTCCAGGGGATGCGCTGCGCGACGACGCTGGCATGCTGGCCCCCGTGTTCTCCCGCCGTCGGTCCCCGTCCTCGGTGCTCGCGGTCTCGTTCGTAGCGGTCACGGCGGCACTCGCCGCGTGCAGCTCCGGCGTGTCCGGCACCGCCAAGAGCACCCCGGTGAACGAGGTCGCCGCGTCCGGCGCCCCTTCCCCGGACCTGGCCCGCTACTACGGCCAGAAGCTCTCCTGGGGCCCGTGCGGCCCGTTCTCGAAGACCGCGGACAGCGCCCAGGCGTTCGCGGACCCGAAGTACGACTGCGCGAACCTCGAGGTCCCGCTGGACTACGCCCGCCCGGACGGGGACACGGCGAAGATCGCGGTCATCCGGCAGAAGGCCACCGGCCCGAAGATCGGGTCGCTGGTGTTCAACCCGGGCGGCCCCGGCGGCTCGGGCACCGAGTACCTGCCGTCGGTCAGCCAGCAGATCGGCACCGGCACCCTCGCGCAGCGCTTCGACCTGGTGGGCTTCGATCCCCGCGGGGTCGGCGCCAGCACGCCGCAGATCGACTGCCTGACCGACGCCGAGCAGGACCAGGAGCGCGCGAAGGTCTTCGCGGACCCGTCGCCCGCCGGGATCGCCGCGGCCGAGGCGGACGCGAAGTCCCTCGCTGACCGGTGCGGGCAGCGGATGGGCAACGAGGTGCTCGCGAACATGGGCACCCGCGACGTCGTCAAGGACCTCGACGTCATGCGTGCCGCGCTGGGGGACGAGAAGCTCAGCTTCTACGGCTACTCCTACGGCACCCAGATCGCCTCGGCCTACGCGGAGGCGTTCCCGCAGAACGTCCGCGCGCTCGTGCTCGACGGCGTCGTGGACCCGCGGCAGGACTACGTGGAGTCCTCGATCAAGCAGGCCGCCGGCTTCCAGCAGGCGTTCGACGCGTTCGCGACCTGGTGCGCGACCCAGCCGAACTGCCCGCTCGGCACGGACCCCGCGAAGGCGACCCAGGCGTTCACCGCGCTGACCGGGCGGCTCATCACCACACCCATCCCGTCCGGGGACCCCGCCCGCCCCCTGGGCTTCAACGACGCCCTGACCGGCGTCACCCAGGCCCTCTACGTGCGCCAGCTCTGGCCGGCGCTCGCGCAGGGGATCTCCGGCATGGCGACGAACGACGGCAAACTGCTGATGACGCTGGCGGACATCTACTACTCGCGCGGGCAGGACGGGAAGTACTCGAACTCCCTCGAGGCGTTCACCGCGATCAGCTGCGTGGACAACGGCGGGGTGAGCGACCCGGCCAGGGTGAAGGAGCTCACCGTCGGCGCCTACGAGGCCGCGCCCTACCGCTCGACCGGGAAGGGCCCCGTCGAGTCCCGCGAGCCGTGCGCGTTCTGGCCGGTCCCGCCGACGTCGTCGCCGCACACGCCCGACGCTCCCGGCATCCCGCAGACGATGGTGGTCTCGGTGACCGGGGACCCGGCGACGCCGTTCCAGGCGGGTGTCGACGTCGCGAAGGACCTGGGCAGCACGCTGATCACGGCGAACGGCACGCAGCACACCGCGGGGCTGCAGGGCACCGCGTGCATCGACGACAAGCTGACGGCCTACCTGGTGGACCCGGACACGAAGCAGCAGCCGGCCACCTGCACGATCCCGGCGTCGTGACCGTGACGCCGGCGGGCCCGGCACTGCACGGGTCACCCGCCGGGTGAGTGGTTCCGCGCACCTGGAGCTGCGACGAAACATTCGCGTAACACGGCGTTCCTAGTCTCCGTACCCATGGACCGCCAGCAGGAATTCGTGCTGCGCACGCTCGAGGAACGCGACATCCGATTCGTTCGGCTGTGGTTCACCGACGTGCTCGGCTACCTCAAGTCCGTGGCGGTTGCCCCGGCCGAGCTCGAGGGGGCGTTCGCCGAGGGCATCGGCTTCGACGGCTCGGCGATCGAGGGCTTCGCGCGGGTGTTCGAGTCGGACATGGTCGCCCGCCCGGACCCGTCGACCTTCCAGGTGCTGCCCTGGGAGACCGCCAGCGGTGAGCACTACTCGGCGCGCATGTTCTGCGACATCGCGATGCCGGACGGGTCGCCCTCCTGGGCGGATCCGCGACACGTGCTGCGCCGCGCGCTGAGCAAGGCCGGCGAGGCCGGTTTCACCTGCTACGTCCACCCCGAGATCGAGTTCTACCTGCTGCGCGACCTGCCCGCGGACGGCACCCCGCCCGTGCCGGCGGACTCCGGCGGCTACTTCGACCAGGCGAGCCACGACGTCGCGCCGCACTTCCGCCGCAACGCGATCGAGACGCTCGAGTCCATGGGCATCTCGGTGGAGTTCAGCCACCACGAGGGCGGGCCCGGCCAGCAGGAGATCGACCTGCGCTACGCCGACGCGCTCACCATGGCGGACAACATCATGACCTTCCGCTACGTCGTGAAGGAGGTCGCGCTCACCCAGGGCGTCAAGGCCTCCTTCATGCCGAAGCCGTTCACCGAGCACGCGGGCTCGGCGATGCACACCCACTTCTCGCTGTTCGAGGGCGACCGCAACGCCTTCCACGACCCGAACGACCCCTACGAGCTGTCCGAGACCGGCAAGGCGTTCGTGGCCGGGGTGCTGCGGCACGCGCGCGAGATGAGCGCGGTCACGAACCAGTGGGTGAACTCCTACAAGCGGCTGATCACCGGCGGCGAGGCCCCGACGGCCGTCTCCTGGGGGCACGCCAACCGCTCCGCGCTGGTCCGGGTCCCGATGTACTCACCCGGCAAGTCGTCGACGCGCCGGGTGGAGGTCCGCACGCTGGACAGTGCCTGCAACCCCTACCTCGCCTTCGCGGTGATCCTGGGCGCCGGCCTCACCGGCGTGCAGAAGGGCTACGAGCTGCCCACCGCCACCGAGGACGACGTGTGGTCGCTCACCGAGACCGAGCGCCGGGCGCTGGGCTACGAGCCGCTGCCGCAGAACCTCACCGAGGCCCTCGCCGCGATGGAGCACTCGGAGCTGGTCGCCGAGATCCTCGGCGAGCACGTGTTCGACTTCTTCCTGCGCAACAAGCGGGCGGAGTGGGACGACTACCGGCGCAACGTCACCCCGCACGAGCTGGCGACGTACCTGCCCGTCCTCTGATCCCCGAGGGGTGGCGCCCGGTGTCCGGCACCGGG